>JAIXXP010000019.1 GCA_027490665.1 Cryomorphaceae bacterium
ATAAAAATAGCTAAAGTGGTCAAAACAAGGATGGCTAAAACGAGGCTCAAACCCTGGAAAGACTCGAAAGAACTGGCTAAATATTTCAAGACGCCATTGTTTTCTAAAACGGCAGCCAATGCCAAACCGCCTCCAAATAGCAGCAAAATACCCCAAGGTAGTTTTTCGGTGTCAGACCAACGTAGAATTTTTTGTTTGTCCTCTTCGCCATTCGGAACTAAAAACATAGCGAGCGCACCTAAAATAGCTGCGTTTTCATCGCGGTAATTGATGCCAAACATGCTTGAAAAAGCTTCGCGAAAGATCCATAAACCAGCCACTATCGAAAAAATCCATAAGACACGTTTTTGGGCTTTGGTCCAGGGTAGCGTATGAAAATGGAGGTCGTGGACGTCTTTTCGTTCTGAGCCCATTAAATAATTGAAAATAAAGAACATTATGAGCAGCAATAATATTGCGAGAGGCATCCCGATTTTCATCCAATCAAAAAAGCTGATTTCAATTTGAAAGTTCTCGGCGAGAATGCTTGCCATTTGGGTATTGGGTGGCGAGCCAATGAGCGTGCCGACGCCACCAATGTTTGAAGCGTATGCAATTGACAACATTAGAAAAATTGCAAAGCGCGATTGCCGATGCTCAGGGGGCATAGCTTCTACAACTGCCATGGCCATTGGTAACATCATCAGCGCAGTGGCTGTATTGGAAATCCACATGGAAATGAGACCTGTACTCAGGATAAAACCGAGTAAAATATTTGATTTTTTATTGCCAACTATAGCAATAATGCGCCGTGCTATTTGCTCATGGACGCCCCATTTTTCCAAAGCTAAAGCCATTACAAAACCACCAAAAAACAAGAAGATATTGGAGTCACCGTAGCATTGTGCGAGGTCTTTTGGTGTGAGCAGGCCAAAAGGGACTGCAAAAAGCAGTGGTAAGAGTGCAGTGAGATACACTGGAATCCATTCTGAAATCCAGAGCACAACCATTAACCCTGCAAGAAGCAAGGAAAGTGTAAAAGTGTCAAATACCCACATGGGGTAGGTGCTTATTTGTTGAGGCCGTTGAGCGCATCTACAAAGTAGTTGGCTTTAGCCTCTACTTCTGTAACGATAGCGCGGAACTCAGCTTTTCCTTTGGCTTGGTTCATTTTGGTCAACATCTGATCTTGGAATTCAGCCGCTTCGTCGATCAATTTTGCTGAGCGGTCTGCTTTGTCTGGGGCTGTCATTTCAAAAAAGAAACATTCTTCTACCACATCAAAAACCATTTCGTTGATGCTTCTTTTAAGGATTCGTTTGTTAGCCATAACTCTTATTTTTTGACAAATGTACGCATTTTCGGGCTATTTTTGCACATGTCTTATCCCCTACTGACCATCGCCAAAGGCAAAGAGCACTCTATTCAACGCAAACACCCGTGGGTTTTCTCGGGGGCTTTAGCAAGCGAAACTTCCGAGCTTCAAGATGGCGACCTCGTTTGCCTTACTACCAAGAAACATCAAATTCTCGGAATCGGGCATTACCAGCACGCCACAATTGCCGTTCGCATGCTCAGTTTTGACTACGAAACCATAGACCAAGCCTTTTACGAACGTCGCTTGGCCAATGCCTATCAATTGCGTTTGCGCATCGGCTTACTGCACGCCAACAACAACATTTTCAGGTTGTGTCATGGCGAAGGCGACCAATTACCAGGTCTCATCATCGATTTTTACAATGGTGTAGCTGTCATTCAATGTCATTCTTACGGAATGTACCGACAAGTGGAACTTATTGCAGCAGCACTACAAGCCGTTATCGGCACTGGCTTAAAAGCCATTTACCATAAGTCCAGCGACACCCTACCCAAAAGAGAGGAAATTTCAGATGGATATTTGTTTGGAGATGTTGCTGTTCCTCATTTGGCGCTAGAAAATGGCGTGAAGTACAATATTGACTGGATCAATGGCCAAAAAACAGGCTTCTTTATTGATCAGCGCGAAAACAGAGCGCTTTTGGGTAAATACGCCCAAGGCAAAAAAGTACTCAATACGTTTTGTTACTCAGGTGGTTTTAGTTTACAAGCGCTACAGCACGGTGCAACACTAGTACATTCATTGGATAGCTCCAAAAAGGCAATTGCCCTTACAGATGCGAACGTGACACTCAATCAGTTCGAAGACCGACATGCATCCATAGTAGACGACGCCATGGATTACATGAAAAACTTAGCCGAAGACTACGACATCATTGTGCTCGATCCTCCTGCCTTTGCCAAGCACCGCGACAAACGCCACCAAGCTATCCAGGGTTATAAGCGCCTGAATGCGCACGCCATTCGTCAGATCAAACCCGGTGGGCTCATTTTTACATTTTCTTGCTCACAGGTTGTGGACACCCTATTATTCACCAACACCGTCATTGCTGCTGCTATTGAAGCAGGGCGATCTTGCCGTATTTTAGAGCAACTGCATCAGCCTGCCGACCACCCTATTCAAGCCTTTCATCCGGAAGGCGCCTACCTGAAAGGGCTCGTAATCCAAATCGATTAAATGCTAGCACTCAATTACAAAACAATTCTAAGTGTCGCATTACCCATGATGGTAACTGGGTTTATTCAGTCTATCGTCTTACTTACCGACGCTTCGCTTATTGCCAGGTACTCCACCGAAGCTTTTGATGCAGTGGGCAACGCAGGACTCATGTACGTCACTTTATTCATGTGTTTGGCAGGCATGGCCGATGGCGCACAAATTATTATTGCCCGAAGAATTGGTCAGCAAAAACCACAGCTCATTGGTCAGGTTTTTGGCAGTACTGTTTGGGTTTTGTGCACCTTAGCGCTTGCCTTATTTGGGCTGCTTTATTTTGTTATGCCCAATTTAGTACAGACATATTCAGAGCAAGGCGAAATTGCGAGGTTGCAAGGCATTTACATCGAACAACGGAGTTTTTCATTGTTCTTTGCCATGATTACACTTTCTATTCA
>JAIXXP010000051.1 GCA_027490665.1 Cryomorphaceae bacterium
AGTGGCTTGCCTCTTCTTCATATTTGGCTACTCGAACCAACAGAATGGGCCGCACCTGAAAACAGCCTAAGGCATTGGCAATTTCAATGGCAGTCTATAGTACAAATCAATGAACTTCTCGAACCCTTCGAACGAAAAATAACAGTTCTTTACGGCGAGGCTAAAGAAGTATGGCAGGCACTTATAGAACAATTTACCATAAGTCAGGTCTGGAGCTATCAAGAATCTGGGCAACCCCGCACCTTTCAACGAGATCTGTTGATAAAGGAGTTATTGGCGAAAAATGGTACACAATGGCAAGAATTTCAGCGCGATGGCATCATTCGCGGGCTCAAAAACCGTAAAAACTGGGACCGCGCTTGGTTTGGGTATGTCAACAGCCCAATTATTGAAAACACCTTTGAAAGAGGGCGAGCAGTGGAATGGGAGCACCATTTTCAGCTTCCTGACAGTCTTTATAAGCAAATTCAAGCCTACGGTCCTTTATTTCAGAAAGCAGGACCAAAATACGCTGAGAAATATTTAGCTGATTTTCTCCAAAAACGCATATTGGGGTATCAACGAGGCATCTCCAAACCAGCGCTTAGCCGAAAAACATGTAGTAGACTATCCCCTTTTTTGGCCTGGGGAAATCTTTCGGTGCGGCAAGTTGTAAGGGCTACCTCTGGATACATGAATCAAGACCCCAAAAACAAACCAAACTTCGAGGCCTTTTTGACACGCCTGCACTGGCATTGTCATTTTATTCAAAAATTTGAAACTAACTGCTCCTACGCTACAACTTGCATCAATGAAGCGTATGAAGGGCTGCAATATCCGAAAAATGAAGCTTTTCTAGAAGCCTGGAAAACAGGAAACACGGGGTTTCCGCTTGTTGATGCCAACATGCGCTGCGTGCAGCAAACCGGCTGGATCAACTTTCGCATGCGGGCCTTGGTGGTATCTTTTTTGTGTCATCACCTCATCCAAGATTGGAAAGATGGTGTAGCGCACCTCGCTCAACAATTTTTAGATTTTGAACCCGGTATTCACTATCCACAGTTTCAAATGCAAGCGGGCACTACAGGCGTCAATACAATTCGGGTATACAATCCGATCCACAATAGTTACAAGCACGATGTAGAGGCAGATTTCATCAAGCAATGGGTTCCGGAACTTGCTGAACTTCCGTTGTCATTTATTCATGAACCATGGAAAATGACGGAAATGGATATGTCCATCTACAACTTCAAACTAGGACGAGACTACCCCTTTCCAATTATTGATCCGAAAGACTCCAGAAAAGAGGAACGTAAATTTCTTTGGGATATCCGAAAAAGCGAAAAAGGAAAAAGCGAAGGTCGAAAAATTGTTGAGACCTTAGTTAGGCCGTCAGTGGCGCGCCAAGAACCAAAACGCAAGCAAACCAAGGCCAAAGGAAAACAAGATATTGAACCAAAACAAGGTCAATTGCCCTTGTTGTAGGAGCTGAAAGTTTTCATAGGAAAAGGTACTAAAGGTGGAGAGTCCGCCGCAAATACCCACCACAATAAGCGGATAAATAGCTGACCACTTTGGGATGTCTTTGAATTGAGCCACTACAAATGCCAAAAGTACACTTGCTATAACGTTACTTACCAAGGTAGCCCAAGGAAAATGATTTGGCTGAAACGGGAGTAATTTCGAAAGAAAAAAACGCAGCACGCTACCAATGCCTCCGCCCATAAACACAAGAAGAATGCTATTTAATCCCATTTTTGAATCAATTGTGCAAATAAATGTCTTCTGAATAACCAACCTATTGCAAAGCCCAACAAGGCACCACAAACGACGTCTGAAGGAAAATGCACACCCAAATAAACCCTACTGTAGGCAACTAAAAAAACGTAAATACCAAGTGCATACACGGCATATGAGTATTTTTTTAAGAACGGTAATAAGAACATAAAAAGAGCGGCCAAATTAGCGGCATGAGACGACACAAAACCAAACTGCCCGCCTAAATAAGGATTATTTGGGCCAAGCATGTAGAAATGTAAGGAAGGCCCAACTATAGGGTCGTGAGAAGGTCGCAAACGCTCAAAAAAATCTTTGAAAAGCTGGGTTGAAATAACATCTGTCAAGGAAATAACTACAAGCGCTAATAGAAACAGGAGACTTGTTTTTCTCCAGGAAAACTGACTTTTGAGCAACAACATAATGCAAAACGCAAGCGGGAAATTGATCCATTTAGAAGAAAATACCCACATGCATTGATCTAGCCATGGCGCATTGAAATGATTGATGCGCAAAAGTAAACTGTTATCGATGCGCTGCAGAAATTCAATCATGATTGAGATGCTTCCAAATCAGGTCTTTGAGTTCAGTGAGGCCTTGCTGAGCTACAGATGAAATGAACAAATGCGGAAGTGTTGGCAATTCTTTGGAAATGGCAGCTTTGAGTTCGTCGTCGAGCATGTCTGCCTTAGTGATGGCAAGTAAGCGCTCTTTGTGCAAGAGTTCGGGGTTGTATTGCTTGAGCTCATTGAGCAAAATGTTGTATTCCTTTTGGATGTCATCGGAATCTGCAGCAATCATGAAAAGCAAGATGGAATTGCGCTCAATGTGGCGCAAGAAACGCAAACCTAAACCTTTACCGGCGTGTGCACCTTCAATAATCCCTGGGATATCGGCCATAATGAACGAGCGGTAATCGCGGTAAGAAACGATACCTAAGTTTGGCCTAAGTGTAGTAAATGGGTAGTCACCGATTTCGGGCTGCGCAGCTGAAAGAACAGAAAGCAAGGTGCTTTTTCCGGCATTTGGAAAACCTACCAAACCTACATCTGCTAAGATTTTGAGTTCTAGTATTTTCCAACCCTCCAGACCTTCTTCGCCCGGCTGAGCATAGCGAGGGGTTTGATTGGTTGGAGACTTAAAGTTGTTGTTGCCCATTCCGCCGCGTCCGCCGCGTTGAATGATGCGTTCTTCGCCTTCTTCAGTGATTTCAAAGAGGATTTCGCCAGTTTCGCCGTCTTTTGCCAAGGTACCAAGTGGCACATCGATGTAGACGTCGTCGCCCTGTGAACCCGTTTTGAGGTTGCCAGCGCCATGTGCGCCGTGGCCAGCTTTGATGTGTTTTTTAAACTTTAAGTGTAGGAGGGTCCAGAGTTGTTTGTTGCCACGCAAAATAATGTGTCCGCCACGGCCGCCGTCACCTCCGTCGGGCCCGCCCTTAGGAATGTATTTTTCGCGTCTGAAATGCGTCGAACCGCCGCCACCGTTTCCGGAGGTACAGTGAATTTTTACGTAATCAACAAAGTTGTCTGAAGCCATGTATTAGATTGTATCGATGGCAGAGAATAAACGTTGAGTGATGTCATCGATGCTACCAATGCCATCGATGGCCATAAATTTATGTTGTGCTTGGTAAAATGCTTTTACCGGAGCGGTTTCTTGGTTGTAAACGGAAATGCGTTTTTCAATAACTGCAGGGTCTGCGTCGTCTGGACGACCTGAAACCTCAGCTCTTTTGAGCAAGCGTGTTTTGAGTTCGTTTTCCTCCACCTCAAGGGCAAGCATGAGGGTTATTTCGGTTTGTAAACTCGCTAAAAACTCATCTAAGGCCTGTGCTTGCGCGTTGGTGCGTGGAAAGCCGTCAAAGATAAATCCTTTAGGAGCTGCATGCTTCACAACCTCTGAGCGCAACATGTTGATGGTAACCTCATCAGGTACGAGCTGACCAGCATCCATATAGCTTTTAGCAAGTTTGCCGAGTTCGGTTTCGCCTTTGATATTAGCGCGAAAGACATCGCCGGTTGATAAATGTACGAGACCATATTTTTCGATGAGTCTTTCGGATTGGGTTCCTTTACCTGCTCCTGGAGGGCCAAAAAGTACAATATTTAACATATCTAATTGATTAATTGATAAACAGCTGAAAGTTCGCGACCGCGTTCTTTGTAGTCTAGGCCGTAGCCCACCACGAAGCGATCTTCAATTTCAAAGCCAATATATTTTGGTTGGTGTTTTCCTTGATAAGAAGTTGGTTTAAGTAAAAGTGCGCAGATTTCAAGCGATGCAGGTTGTTCAGAATGAAGCAAAGTGAAAATTTTGTTCATGGTGACGCCTGTGTCGAGGATATCTTCGATGATGATGACGTGGCGGTCTTTAAGCGCCGTTTGTAGGCCTATGAGTTCATCTACCCTTCCGCTAGATTGCGTACCCACATAAGAACTGACCTTCACAAAACTGAGTTCTGGCTGACAATTCAAGAGTTTGAATAAATCGGAGGCAAACATAAAGGCGCCATTTAAAACTGCCAAGAAAATAGGGTCCTTACCAGCGTAGTCAGTGTCTAACTGGCTAGCTAATTCTTTTAGGCGCATTTGTATTGTCGTTTCCGAAATGAAGGGCGCGAAAGAAAGGTCGTGTATGTGAACCGCTGTACGCATCGTCATACAAAGGTACAATTTTAAACGTATCTTTGCTGCATGACAAAAACATGGTACGGTAGGGAACTACAAATTGGCGTGCTTGGCGGTGGTCAGTTGGGGCGCATGCTCATCCAGGCAGCCAATAGTTTGGACATTCAATTGCATATGCTCGACCCAGATCCAGCAGCACCCTGCGCGCAAATTGCCTACAGCTTTCAAGTTGGCCAACTCACAGACTACGACACCGTATTGGCCTTTGGTCAAAACAAAGACCTCCTCACAGTAGAAATCGAAAACGTCAACACCGATGCCCTTCGCGCGCTAGAAAAACAAGGCGTAAAAGTCTTTCCGCAACCACACATTCTTGAACTCATCCGCGACAAAGGCACACAAAAACAATTTTACCTAGATAACGGCATCCCCACTGCACCTTTTGTTTTCTGTGAGTCCGCTTTACCTTCAGAAAATCCCTTTGGCTTTCCGGTCGTACACAAACTCCGAACAGGTGGTTACGACGGCAAAGGCGTCAACATCATTCATGAAGCAAGTCAACTGAATACGAGTTTTACTGAGCCTTCTATCTTTGAAGCGTGTATTCCTTTTACCAAAGAATTATCAGTTATTGTGGCGCGCAACGAAGCTGGCCAAACCACCTGTTTTCCACTCGTGGAGTGCGAATTCAATCCAGAAGCAAACTTGGTGGAGTTTTTGTTTTCACCAGCTGCTGTTTCTTCTGAAATTGAAGCCCAGGCCCAAGCTATTGCCATAGATATCATCAAAAAACTCGACATGGTGGGCCTTTTAGCTGTCGAACTATTCTTAACAGCCGACGGCACATTGTTGGTCAATGAAATTGCACCAAGACCCCACAATAGCGGCCACCACACCATAGAAATTGCGCGTTGCTCCCAATTTGAGCAACATTTGCGCGCCATCCTCAACTTACCGCTCGGCGACACCCAACTCCATAGCGCGGGCGCTATGCTGAATCTTGTCGGTGAAAAAGGACATGAGGGCCCCGTTTTGTACCAAGGGTTAGAAGCTATTTTGGCCTTACCGGGTGTGCACCCACATTTATATGGCAAGAGCCACACCAAACCATTTCGCAAAATGGGCCACGTTACCATCAGCGCAAATGACATGGAAGCGGTTCGCAATACTGCACAAAAGGTAAAAGAAACCATTAAAGTACTTTCTAAAAAATAAAAAGGGCCGCAATAGCGGCCCTTATATTTTACAAACTTTTTTGGTGTTCAACTTATCTGATCACCAATTTCTTTTGAACGCGTTGGCCATTCATTTGCATCTCTACAATGTATAGCCCTGACGCATAATTGCTCGTGTTGAGGCCGATTTCAAAATCACCTTGAAGACTACCAAACTGACGCGCTTGCAAAATTCCACCTTTCGCATCGAGTACGCGCACACTAACTGGTGCCGCCGTAGGAATATGAAGTGTGATATTAGCAAAATCGGTTGCCGGGTTTGGAGCTACGGTGAGCATTTGTTCTAAGTTAATAGCGCCAATAAGCTCATTTACGCCTACATAACCATTCTGAACAGCTTCATTGATGGTAGTGTAACCTGCATTATCGATTTGTCCTTGTGGATCGATGAGCATTCCGACAATATGCATTTGGGTTTCGTCCCAGGTAGCAGGAAGCGTAAAGCTGAAGTTAGCCGTGTAGTTATCGCCTACGGTTGTAGTAGCGGCAATGACGCCCGTTTGCCCAGCAAAGCTTGGCGCAATAGCACGCGCAACGTGGTCGTAAACCATTTGTGCAGCCGGCACAGGGCTTGGCAAACTTTCAAAGCCTCCCATGACACCGTTGTTACCACCCGCATAAGCATTTGATTGGTTGTAGCCTGAACCTGTACCTGTAACGCCATCTTCAGTAAGCACACAAGCTACTTTATAAGCACCGCTTGTGGCTTGCATCATTTCGGTACTTACCGAAATATTGAGTACGCGTGTTGTTGGGTCCCAGGTTGCGCCATTGGTAAGCACTCCTTTTGGTGCTGTTTGCAAACGCGTAAAGAAATCTGAGCTCATTTGAGAAGGATCAACATCGCCTAAACGATCGACAAGCGCACTTGGGTAGCCGCCGATGAGTGTCCCTATGCCTGCGTCGTAGTCGGTAACGGTCATTGGGTCGCCGTTGTGTACAGCAATACCAGCCCAGAAGCCGTTGTATTCTGCAGCAAACATGTCCATAAAGACAGCCCCACGCGGACACCACTGACACCATGTACCTGTTGCCTCTTCACCTACAACAATTTTGCCAGCAGCCGGAACAACCGGATCAACTTCTTGTGTAAGTGTGTTGTCTGCAGCGTTGTCGTCGTTGCCTCCATTGATGTTCGAAATGGTTACTACAGCGTTATTTAAACCTGCTGCCAACTGCAAAGTTGGTATATTCACAGTGTAACTTGCGATACTCGCTACATTGACACCTGTAATGTTTTGTGTATAATTTTGACCGTTGTAATTGAGATTGACATCAAATGAAGTGAGTGCATTTTGTCCAGCATTCAAGATAGAAATGCTTGGACTTACGTTTTGACTCGAGATGTTACCGCCCATATCTAAAGAGGCTACCATGGCATTGAGCGCAGGCAAAGTGTAGGTTTGGTGGTCAAAAATGACGTTATCCATAAAGAATTGGTTGTTCTGAAGCGGAAAGAAATCAGCAGATGCTACGGTATTCACGCCATTGACCCAAGTACCAACCAAAACATTATTAACATAGGCTTTCCAAACATGAAGGGTAAGGTTGGCTTCTATTTTTAAATTGAACCAAGTTGCTTCGGGATAAGCCCCTACGCACAAGTTCGGAGTGTTTCCGTCGTCAATAGCCAATTCACCTGCATCCATGTGCACATTAAGTGCCCATAAATTACCGATTGTTGTAGCTCCTTGGATATTGTAATAAGCACCTTTTCCGCTATTCACATAAAAATCTGAACTTAACGTAAAAATACCTGAGTTATATAATTGCCCGAAATTGAGCACGACATCTTGCGGCCCGCCGCCAGCTGCAGTAGAAGAGAAGTATACAGAATGTGGTGCACTTGCGGCTTGGTTGTTAGTGGTAGCGACATCTTCGGCGCCACCTTGCGCCCCAGACCAAGTTGTCCAGGTATTGGATTGTGGCCCAATAAAAGACCCTAATGCGTAGCTGTCAAAATTGTCAGAAAAAATTTGGGCCGAAGCCAGTTGGGCACTGATGATACCCGCAAATAGTAAAATGCTTTTTTTCATAGTTTGGCTTGTTTAAGAGCCAAAAGTTACATAAATGTAATAAATAAAACTAATTTATGACTGAACTTTAGACAAATAGCGCAAAACTTCTGCAGCACCCATGAGACCAAAAAGTGCCGGCATGTAACTTACGGTACCATAAAAACTCTTCTTGTAGCGGGTGCCATCAGTCATCTTTAAAGAGTGTGGCTGCTGAATTTCGGTCGAAAAAACAACTTTCACACCGCGGTACGACGCATTTTTACGTTTCATACGTTTTTTGATATGCGCACCCAATTTACAACCCGAAAGCTGCTCCATATTGGCAACCCGTACTTGTGAAGGGTCAGTTTTGCCCCCCGCACCCATGTGCGAAATGATTTTAACCTTCAAACGTTTGCAAGCTAAAATCCATTCGAGTTTTGGTGTAACGGAATCGATGCAATCCATGACATAATTGGGGCGGTCTTCTTGTAGAATCTCCCACACGCGCTCAGGCAACACAAATTCTTCAATTACGGTGAGCTGGCATTCCGGATTGATTTGCTTGATCCTTTCGGCCAAAACCACCGCTTTATTGCGCCCCAAAGTAGCATCGAGCGCAGTCAGTTGACGGTTTTTATTAGAGGCGTCAAAATCGTCACCATCAATGATCGTCATGCGCCCCACTCCTGCTCTGGCAATAAATTCTGCAGCATAAGAACCGATGCCACCAAGACCAACAATCAATACATGTGCAGCTTTGAGTTGCTGCATGCTCTTTGCACTCAACAAAAGTTCGGTGCGTTCTAACCAGTTTGTCATTTTGTTCGTTTTCGCGCCAAAATTAGTATATTCGGCCAAATTAATGTGAACTAAACATGGAACAAACTATTCAAACAGGACACCCTAAAGGGCTTTACCTACTCTTTGTAACAGAGATGTGGGAACGTTTTAGCTATTACGGCATGCGTGCTATTCTCATGCTATTTATGACCAAAGCACTTCTATTTGATTCTGAATTTGCCTCAGGTCTTTACGGAAACTACACAGGCTTGGTCTACCTTACCCCCCTAATTGGTGGTTATATCTCTGACCGTTATTGGGGTAACCGTAAGTCTATTTTTGTAGGTGGTATCATCATGGCTATCGGGCAGTTCATGCTCTTCTTTTCGGCTAGTTCAATCGGTACGCCAATTGCATCTATTGCATTTTACATCGGACTCCTCTCTTTGATCATTGGAAATGGTTTCTTTAAACCTAATATTTCAACAATGGTGAACCAATTATATGCGCCTGGCGATAAACGCGTGGATGGTGCCTTCTCCATTTTCTACATGGGAATCAACCTCGGTGCATTTTTCTCTCCGTTAGTATGTGGTACTCTCGCCGAAAAAGTAGATTATCGATGGGGCTTTCTCGCTGCAGGTATAGGTATGCTTATTGGTGTTGCTGTTTTTGAATTGCTCAAAAACAAATATATTGTCTCCGCAGATGGCGAAGTTGTAGGTGGCAAACCAAAGCCATACGAAAAACCAATCGATGAAGCAAAAGAAGCTTCTTCTAGTGCGGCTGCAAACCCTATTCAACGCATTGCATTATGGCTTGCTGTATACGGTGCTTTATGGTATGTTTTCATGCAACTTGTGGGCTTTAACTTTGTTTCTACGCTCATTTTTGCAACCTCCATTGCAGCTTCTGGATTTGTAATCACAGATCCTTCGCTTTCAAAAATTGAACGCTCTCGTATTATCGTTATTTACATCATTGCTTTTTTTGTGATTTTCTTCTGGTCAGCATTTGAACAAGCAGGGGCATCCCTCACTCTTTTTGCAGATCAGCAAACAGACCGCACCATTTTTGGTTGGGAAATGCCAGCTTCTTATTTCCAATCTGTCAACCCACTGGCCATCATCATCTTTGCGCCACTTTTTGCAGTGCTTTGGGGATATCTAGGTAAGCGCAACATGGAACCAGCGTCTCCAGTGAAGCAAGCTGTTGGTTTATTTTTATTAGCAATTGGTTATTTTATTATTGCAGTTGGTGTTTCTGGCGTTGAGGGCTCTTCGAAAACAAGCATGTTTTGGTTACTCAGCATGTACATGGTTCACACTTTAGGTGAGCTTTGCCTTTCGCCAATTGGCTTATCAATGGTAGCACGGTTAGCTCCGTTGCGTTTAGGTTCATTATTGATGGGTATTTGGTTTATGAGCAACGCCATGGCCAACGATTTTGCCGGTATGCTTTCCAAATTATATCCTGAACAATATGTGAGCGTAAGCGCAGTGCTTTCTCAAGAAGAATCTAGTAAAGTTCAATTGTTAGAGCGCAAAGAAGGTAAAGATGAATTGCTAGCTGAGCCTAAAACCTTCGGAGACCAAGATTATGTTGCTATTTCTTCTGTAAACTTTAGCAAAATCAAGAAAAAAGCTTCCAGAGATGCTGCTTTCAAAGAAATTACAACAGATTCCAAAGTTCAAGAAAAATCGTTCTTTGGTTTCAAGGTAAACTCCTTGTATAGCTTTTTCATGGTTTTTGTCTTCATGGGCGGAATCGCTGCAATCATCCTCTTCTTGCTCCAAAAGAAATTACTTTCCATGATGCACGGCATCCGTTAAACTTTTAAAATACACCTATGTTTGGTTCAAAACATCCAAAAGCGCTCCCCTTTCTATTTTTATCAGAAATGTGGGAGCGTTTCGGTTATTACCTCATGATTGGCATATTCACGTTGTATCTCAAAGATACAGAACGTGGGTTTGGCCTCAATGAAGCACAAGCGAGCGACCTCTACGGCACGTTTATCGCACTCGTCTTTTTAACACCATTTATTGGGGGCTTATTAGCTGACCGCGTCTTGGGCTACCGCAAATCCATCATTATTGGCGGTATTTTAATGGGCTTGGGTTACATCTTAATGTCAATCAAAGACCTCAATTTCCTGTATCTCTCCATGACGCTCATCATTATAGGGAATGGGTTTTTCAAGCCAAACATCTCTACTCTTCTTGGCAACGTCTACAATGAAGAATCTTACAAAGCACGCAAAGATGCTGGCTACAACATCTTTTATATGGGGATCAACATCGGCGCGTTTGTCTGTAATTTCTTTGGCGCTGCGCTTTATAATATGTACGGTTGGTACGCTGCATTTTGGGCAGCTGGCGTCGGCATGTTTATTGGCGTGTTGGTATTTATCATCGGTACCAAACACTACAAACACGCAGATCAAATCAAACCTATTGGTGAGACAGATATGCCTTTGCTCAAAATATTGGGTACTATTCTTTTACCTGCAATTGTGTTTGGACTCATTCCACTGACTTTTGAAACGCCATTGGTGGGTTCGAAATCGACAGACGCCTTTTTATTTGGTTGTATTCCTGTAGTCTTCTTTTACATTCATTTGTACCGCAAGTCGCCAGCGAGTGAAAAGCCACAAATTGGTGCCATGCTCTCTATTTTTGCAGTTGTAATTGCCTTTTGGGCTATTTTCAAGCAGAATGGCTCTACCATGAACACATGGGCCATGAACTACACCGACCGCGAAGTACCTGCAGTTGTTCAGCCTCTCACCTCTAGCCTCAAGCTATCTGAAGAAATTACCTATGCAAAGGACAGTGTTCCATTTATTGATAAGCAATTTCGCGTCATCGAGAAAGATAAAAAAGTAGTCGCTTTTCCTGCTTACTTTAACAATCAGGCAGCAAAAGATTTACCAAAAGAAGGCGACACCATTCGCGTATTCAACACCAATTTGTTTCAGAGCGTGAATCCATTTTGGGTCATTGCGCTCACACCGCTAGTAGTTGCCTTTTTTGCGTTCTTGAACCGAAAAGGAAAGGAACCCTCAACACCTACAAAAATTGCTTTTGGCCTCCTGATTTCAGCGCTTTCCTGCTTGGTGATGGTTGGTGCCGTTTATGCTTCGAATAATGGCGCTGACAAATCTTCAGCGTGGTGGTTCATTAGTTCCTATGCCGTCATTACAATTGGAGAATTATTCCTCAGCCCAATGGGTTTGTCTTTGGTTTCTAAATTGAGCCCAGCGCGCCTCACCTCTTTAATGATGGGCGGTTGGTTTTTAGCGACTTCCATTGGAAATAAGCTCTCAGGTGTACTCAGTTCAATGTGGGATGGCTATGAACAAAAAGCCAACTTTTTCTATCTGAACTTCGTGTTATTAGGTTTGGCTGCGCTGCTACTTTTCGGGATGTTGCGCAAACTCAATAAGGTTTTTAGCCAGTATTAGCCTATTCTTTTCTGCACCAAGCCTGCCACTTTTTGATAAAAATGTTGGGGCTGATACGTACGCCACTCAATTTCTTCGAGTTCTCCGCCCATTACAAAGTAATGGTCAATGCCTACTTGTTCAAATTCGCGGATGACGTGGTCGTGGAAGTTGATCATGGCTATCCAGCCTTCCTCGACGTCGTCGAACCATTCTTCGTAATAGCAGTCGTCGGAATGATGGAAATTGAGTACGTTTTCGCCGATCAGGATAAACGCCGTAATGCCTGAATCTATGAGCACATCAATGACATCTCGCTTGAGGATCATGATGTCGTTTTCAATGGCATCGTTCCATTCTCCGATGAGCTCAATGATGGCGTATTGCTCGTCGTAGTCGACAAAAAGTATCTTTAAAAAAAGCGTTGGCGAGCCGAATTCATCCCATTGCGGATGGATGTAAAAGTTGTAAACGGTATTGCTAAATGCAAATTCGCTGTATTCGCGGCCATAAAAAGGAGAGCTTGGGTCTTCATCGGCGATGTAGTAGCCGCGCCAATTATAAAAGGGTTCAACGAAATGCATGGCACAAAATTACAAGGAATCTCTTAACTTTGCCGCGTGGGAAAAGATAAGTTAAAACGCTTTGCAGCGATCAAGACATTCGCAAATGTATTAGAGCCCGTCATGGGAGAACCATTTGCAACCAAAGGAAATTGGAGAAGCTCCGTTTTTGGCAACAACAACCCGATCATTCTAGAACTCGGTTGCGGCAAAGGTGAATATGCTGTAGGCATGGGCCGCCAATTCCCCGACAAAAACTTCATTGGCGTAGACCTCAAAGGCAATCGCATCTATATTGGCGCCAAAGAAGCACTCGAAACCAAGCTCAACAACGTTGCGTTTTTGCGCACCCGTATCGATTTTATTTTAGATTATTTCGAAGAAGGTGAAATCGATGAAATCTGGCTTACTTTCTCCGATCCGCAACCCCAAAAAGCCCGCAAAAGGCTTTCGTCGCCTATTTTTACAGCGCGCTACAAAAAGATTTTGAAACCGGGAGGCATCATTCACATGAAAACCGATTCCGACGTCTTGTTCGATTACACCCTCGAGCAAATAGAAGAACACGGCCACCAAATGCTAGAGTGTTACCCCGACCTCTATGCCAACATGCCTGCCGATTTAGATCCGCAAACCCGAGAAATTTTTCATATCAAAACCTATTACGAAGAATTCTTCAGTAAGCGCGGACACGTCATCAAATACTGTAAGTTTCGTTTGGCAGAATAAAGCTAGCGAATGAGCGTGTAATTGGCATAATGGGTATCGATCCCGATTGCCTTTAAGATATCCTTGATTTTGTTTTTGAGCGACTTCTTGTTGCGCGAGATATCTGTCTGAAAAGTCCAGTTGCGTTCAACAATACGTGCTGCTATCCACTGCGGGTGTGTGCCTTCAAAACGGGCGAGCTCATGGATGTGGTCTTCGTAGTCAAAAGCAGTGGCTACCTTGATGTTTTTCTCGAGCCAGGCGTCGTCGTGCCAAAGCTTATGAAAACTCTCTTGTTTGCGCTGCATGGCTTGCGGGTCCTTCACCCAACCGTAATGAAACACGCGCGCGTTGGCAGGGGCCACTTTGAGTTTCTGATCTGGGGCTTTGCGAAAACCTTGCGCATCCCGAAACGAAAAAATACCACGGCCCGGCTTGATGATGCGAATTTCTTTTTTGTACCAATTATTAGAGACGCCGATGTAATCATAAGAACCATAAAAATGGAGGTAGTCAAACAACAAACCATCTACGTCTTGGTCGTGCTCAAAGCGCGTCATTGCTTTTAAAATATTCGGATGATCTGCCTCGTGCAGGACTTCATCGCCTTGAATATATATGGCCCAATCGGCAACAGGATTGATTGCCGCAAGCGCTTTATCGGTCTCGACGGCGAGCACACGGCCGTTTTCACGGAGGGTGTCGTCCCAGGTGGTTTGGATAATCCTTACTTTAGGGTCGATGTTTTGGATAAGTGCCAAGGTGTCGTCGGTAGAATTACCAACAGCAACAACTACTTCGTCGCAGAGAGGTAAAATGGATTGGATGGCTGCAACTATCGGGTAATCGAGTAAAACGGCATTTCTAATGAATGTAAAACCGCTGACCTTCAATTTATTTGTCTAAAACTTTAGGGATTCTGAAATAATCTGAATCTTTTTTAGGAGCGTTGCGCAATGCGTCTTCATGGCTTATGCTTTGCTCGACTTCGTCGTTGCGCAGTCGGTTGACCTCTTCGGACATAAAAATGAGGGGTTCTACACCAGTGGTGTCGAGTTCAGAAAGTTTGTCTACAAAAGCGATCATGCGCTGCATGTCTTGGCGAATGGCATCTTTTTGAGCACCAACAAAAGACAATTTGGAGAGGTGTGCGATATGATCGATAAGGGCTTCATTGACTTCCATAAGACAAAATTACAATTTTTTAAACAGTTCTGGATGTGCGGCACGAATGGGCGCTTCAATTAAATGAAAACACTTTTCGCTGATTTCTTC
>JAIXXP010000105.1 GCA_027490665.1 Cryomorphaceae bacterium
CGGTAGACGTCACGGTGAGCGGCGGTACAGCTCCATATACCTACAGCTGGAGCAACGGTGCTATTACACAAGACATCCAAAACCGACCTGCTGGTAATGACACCCTGATCATTACGGATTTTGTTGGTTGTACACATACGATTATAACCTCTGTTGGGCAACCAACGCAGTTAGTGATCGGCGACTCCGTCCAAAACATTGGTTGTTTTGGCACACTTTCAGGTGCAATTAATCTAACGATTTCGGGCGGCACACCTGGATATACATTCCAATGGTTATCTGGTCAAACTACCGAAGATTTAACAGGCTTAGGCGCAGGTACATATACGGTCAATGTCACAGATTTAAACGGTTGTGTGGCAACTGATAGTTTCACAATTACTGCTCCTACAACTCCAATGCAATTGGCTTTAACAGGCGTTGGTCTCACTTGTTTCAATTCATCTACTGGTACAACTGACTTAAGCGTTTCAGGTGGCGTTGCTCCGTATACTTATAATTGGAATACCGGTGCTACTACCCAAGACCTCTCTGGTTTACCGGCAGGTACTTACGAAGTTTTTGTTGAAGACGTCAATGGGTGTCTAGATTCCGCTGAAATCATTTTAAGTAATCCTGCACCACTTTTATTTAGTGCGGTAGTGACCAATGTTCAATGTTTTGGCCAAGCAACTGGTGCTATAGACCTCACTGTAAGCGGTGGTGCGCAGCCTTATTTTTACGCTTGGACCGGTGCAAATGGCTTTTCAGCTAGCACTGAAGACATCAGTAACTTGCCTTTGGGTACATATGACGTGAGCATCACTGACTTCAACGGTTGTGTTGTAACAGGTGTTTATTTCGTGAATCAACCAACTTCAGAAGCCGTCATCAGTTCCTCTGTAAACAACATTTTATGTTACGGTGCTACTACAGGCTGGATCAACGCGAGTGCAGTAGGGGGGGCCTTGCCTTATCAGTATTTATGGTTAGGTCCAAATGGCACATTTGCAGGCACGACCGAAGATTTATTTGGCATTGGTGCGGGTTGGTATGAGCTTTTCATCACAGACGCTGCGGGCTGTACAACCAGCGATAGCATATTGGTGAGCACGCCACAGCAGATTGTTTCAGCGGCCCAAATCACGAACGTCAGCTGTTTTGGTTTTGGCGATGGTTCAATCAATGTTACTACAACAGGTGGCGTACAGCCTTATGGTTTTATGTGGAGCACAGGCGCCCCAAGTGAAGACTTGAGTGGCCTGAACCCTGGCAACTACACCTTAACAGTAACAGACGCTAATAACTGTGTGGTGAGCACGAGCTATTCGGTGACCCAACCAGCGGCACCGCTTACGCTCAACTTAGCGCAAGTCAACGTGAGTTGTTTTGCAGACTCCACGGGTTTCATCAACTTGATTCCAAGCGGCGGCACCTTCCCATATACCTATGCTTGGAGTGGTCCGAACGGCTACAGCGCTACGACCGAAGATATTTTGAACTTGCCAATTGGCATGTATGGTGTTGTGACAACAGATGCGAACGGATGTATAGCGTCTACCCAAACTACCATTACCCAACCATTGGCACCACTTGGTTTGAGTGAAGTACACACTAATGTAAGTTGTTATGCAGGTTCAGATGGCGAGATATCTATTTTAGCCCAAGGAGGCACACCAAGCTATGACTACCTCTGGAACAACGGTCTTACTACCGCCACTATCAGCGGCCTACCAATAGGTACGTATACCGCACTGGTAAGCGACAGCTTAGGCTGTAGCGCCACCATCAGCGTTACCTTAACCCAACCATTGGCACCAATTAGCCTCACAGCAGCAGTGACAGACTTGGTTTGTATGAACGATGCCGAAGGTGTCATTGACCTCAGTGTTGCTGGTGGTACACCAAGCTATACCTATAGTTGGAGCACTGGCGCCACAAGTCAAGACTTAGATAGCTTGGAGTCAGGTCCATATGAAATTACCATCACGGATAGCTTGGGCTGTGTACTGATTGATACCATCGTTGTGAACAACCCACCCAACCCAATGGTTGTGACGCCAAGTCAGACCAACGTAACCTGCTACAACTATTCAGATGGCTTGCTTACCCTAGCTATTAGCGGCGGCTTACCAGCCTACGACATTCAATGGAGTACGGGCGACACCATCGCTGTCTTAGACTCACTCATTGCAGGCACCTACAGCGTTGTAGTGACAGACGGCCAAGGTTGCGATGAAACACTCAGCTTTGAGATCACCCAACCACAGCCAATTGTGGCTTATTTCAACCCAAGTGTTACGTTTGGTTGTGTGCCATTGAGCGTTACCTTTACCAACAACAGTAGCGGCCCATACACCAATAGCTTGTGGAACTTCGGCAATGCCGTAACCTCTACAGCACAAAATGCCACCACCGTATTGCCAAGCCCAGGTTGCTACGACATCAGCCTGATTGTCTACAACGCTGCGGGTTGTGCCGACACCATGAGCATGGACAGCTTGGTGTGTGTAGTACCTGGCCCACAGGCGAACTTTACCGCCACAAGTAGCGTCATCGATTACTTCACAGGTCAGTTAGAACTCAATAACAACTCCTTAGGAGCCATTAGCAACAACTTCTGGACGTTTGGCGACGGCAGCCCCAACTCAATTTTGGAAAGCCCAACGCATTACTTCCCGGATCAGACGCCAGCAGATTACTTAGTGACACTAACGGTAACCGACACCAATGGTTGTGTCGACACCGCAAGTGCAGTCTTTACGCTCATAGAGATGCTCAATGTGTATGTACCTAACAGCATCACTATAGACGGCGATGGTCTCAATGATTTGTTCTTACCGGTCTTCTCGAATGTAGATATCATCGAGAAGTACGAGCTACAAATCTTCAACCGCTGGGGCGCAATGGTCTTTGAGACGACTACCCCTGCAGAGGGTTGGAACGGTCGCTACAAAGACAGCAAGGATGTCCAGCTAGGGCTCTACAATTGGAAGATAATATACACAGATAACAAAATGGTGACCCGAACCATAGCGGGCCATGTCAATGTACTGAGATGATGAAGAA
>JAIXXP010000132.1 GCA_027490665.1 Cryomorphaceae bacterium
CAGCCAATTGGCTAGTTTTTTTCAATCCTTCCTCTGAATAATCTATACACGTGACGTCATTTCCAAGACCTGCAAGATAAACGCCATTGCGACCTTCGCCTTCAGCCAAGCACAATACTTTTAAATCGGATCCAATTTGTTGCGCTTTCAAAAAATCATTGGCTTCTTGGCCATACGCATAGGCCGTTTCGGCATAACGCTCGTTCCAAAATTCTTTCATTGGATATTCAGTTGTTTGGTAAGTATTTGTTGATCGTTGAAAATGAGTTGTACGGTATAGCTTCCCGGTTGTAAGCCAAGGGCTTTTACATCGAGGGTTTTCTTGGTGTTTTTGATTTTTTCATAATAAACCTCGTGCACTAACTTCCCATTGGCATCTGTGATAAAACATTCCACATTTGCTTTCTGACCGAGTTCGAATTCTAGAAAAACAACCTCTCTCGACGGATTCGGATACAAGTTTACTTTTGAAATAAGTTGAGAACCCTGCACTTCTATGGCGCCGATATTAGTTCTTTTCAACCAAACCTGATAAATCACGGCATTGGCATAGGTTACGCCCGTATTATTGTTGGTAAATGGATTCAGTGTGGGGCTTTTGATACCGCCAATAATATGTCCAACAAGTAGCGAATCGGAAGTAATTGCCGTCAAATCGATGATTTCACCAAGATAATGAGGTACATTTTCGTTGGCAACCAACTCAGCACTCGACCCTAGTAAACCTGGCATTTCATTTGGCAACACATATTCTTGATAATTGCCATCAGCTCCTTGCGCCAACCTGCTGATGGTTTTGACAAAAGGCACATTGGGATCGTTGACCAGTGTGCTATTTTGGTAATAATACTGACTAATACCACCTAAGAATAAATGGTGCATTGATTGCGTTGCGCTATCATACAAACTGAACTTGCACGAATGGTAATTGCTCAAGTACTGACTAAAATTATTGACCGGCGTATGCCCACTGCCTTTGATTTCAACTGGGTACAAAAAAGGCAAGTCGGCATTGAGTTGAAAAACCCCTGACGACAGCAGGTATCCGAATTCTCCATTTGGATAAATGTGCGGCAACAAATTGTAATCTCTGCGATGCAAATTGACCTGGTCTGTCACCAATTGGTAATTCTGCACTGTAAGCGTTTGACCAGGCGCGCTCAACTCAAATTTCTTTAGGCCATCGACATAAGCCTGAATAAATGTAGGGTTGTTCATAGGATTGTAGCGGCCATCAAAACGGTGCCCACCAACAAGATAGTACTGCGCCCCAATTTTACCCATATTACCGCCTGTTACTGCAAATCTTTCGTCTTGGAGCTGCTCAAAATATGGAGTTAACGTTGTGTTGGCCATAATGGCAGCAATTAAACCATCCAAATCAATGCGCGTTAGATACGGAAAGGAAATGTGGTCATTGGCCGAATTACTGTAGGCATAGCCCCCTGCTAAAATCAAGGAATTACCATCTTGGTAAAAATTCATGTTGGTGCTCTGCAATTGTTCTTGCAACGACACGCTTAAGTCCGTTAAAGTCCTAGACCAATATTGCTTGGTTTGCAAATCCAGTACCTGTAAGATTTGGTTATTGAGACTTGCGGGAAAAGCATTAAAGGGCTGGCGCGCATGGATGCCTTCGGGCCTTCCGCCAATCAACACAACCTTACCATTGCGCTGCCCGTAGGCAAATGAATGCAAACCATCAAAGCCTGCAATGGAGTCTGCTTTGAGTACAACTTCAAAGGGAAAATTGCTGGTTTGGGCAAAGTGGTTTGAAAATAAAATACCTGAAAATTGGACCAATAAAAAAAACGTTATTTTTATTTTTAATTGATTCATTTAAAGATGTTTAATTATATTTAATTAGACTTATAATTTAATGATTTGCCGCGCCAGGAAACAGCAATTCTTTGGTGATGATATAAAAACCCATTGCCAAGACAAACCAACCAAAACCTTTCTTTAAGACTGAACCGTCAATTTTTTTCGAAAGCTGATTACCCACAAAAATACCTGCGATAGCAAGTGCTGTAACCAACAACAATAAGGTCCAGTTCATTTGCTCATAGTTTTCCATGACATCGCCCGTAAAGCCAATTAATGACTTGGCGCCAATAATCAATAAGCTAGTACCCACCGCCTGCTTCATAGGGAGTTTACTGAGCATCACCAATGCTGGAATGATCAAGAATCCTCCGCCGGCGCCCACCAAACCAGTCAAGACACCCACCACGCTTCCTTCTAATAAAATCATGGGGTAATTGAACACGCGCGGCTCATCCGTTGCCTGCGCTTCTTTTTTCTGATCCCTGATCATTGAAACCGAAGCCGCAACCATGAGCATTGCAAATAAGATCATCATAGCAAGTGCTTTGGTTACTGAAACACCCGCAATTTCAAAAAGAGTTGCCGGGATTGCCGGAACCAATATCTTTCGAGTCAAGAAAACAGCAATTATTGAGGGAATACCGAACACAAGCGCCGTTTTGAGGTCGATCTGACCCAACCTGTATTTTGGGAAAGCTCCTACCAAACTACTCAATCCAACAATAAATAACGAATATGCGGTAGCGAGTACGGGGTCTATATGAAAAAGGTAAACAAGTACAGGTACAGTTAAAATAGACCCTCCTCCACCAATGAGCCCTAAAGAAACACCAATTAAAACACTGCTAAGCAGGCCAAAAATTGAAAGAAGATCTAATGTCATTTTTTTAAGAGAAACTCCTAGATTTTCAAGACCTTACTTTGACAAATGAAATCGGTTCTAGGCACACCTGTTTTAGAAATAGCACCGAAACCTCCATCTACTTCTGTAAAATTACGGTAACCGCGCGCTTGAAGAATAGATGCTGCGATCATGCTGCGGTAACCACCTGCACAATGCATAAAGAAGTGTTGATTTGGCTGAATATCTTTGATCCAGTCATTAATGAAAGCAAGTGGTTTGCTGTAAGCATCTTCTACGTGCTCTGCCTCGTACTCAGTTTCTTTGCGCACATCTATAACCATAGATTCAGCAAGTTTGAATTCTTGGGCAAATTGATCGGCTGAAATGCGTTTAATTTGATCGACTTCTTTTGCGGACTCTTGCCAAGCTGCAAAACCACCTTCTAGGTATCCTAAAACTTGATCGAAACCAACACGACTCAAACGCGTTATGACCTCTTCTTCCATACCTGCATCGGTGACGAGGACAATTTTTTGAGCAACATCGCCGATGAGTGCACCAACCCACGGAGCAAAATCTCCTTTGATGCCAATATTGACAGACTGCGGAATAAAACCTTTATAAAAATCACCTGGTGATCGGGTATCTAAAATCAGGGCACCAGTGACCTCAACAAGTGTTTCGAATGCAGCAGGACTCAATGGCGACAATCCTCGCGACCTTACTACTTCAAAACTGTCATAACCTTTCTTGTTCATGGAAACGTTGTGGCCAAAGTATGCCGGCGGCGGCAATAAACCATCGGTTACAGCTGCAATAAAGGACTCTTTGTTCGGTTGATTGAGCGCATAGTTCATTTTCTTTTGGTTACCGAGCGTATCCACTGTTTCTTTCATCATGTTTTTACCACAAGCCGAACCCGCGCCGTGTGCTGGATAAACCGTTACGTCGTCAGCCAGAGGCATAATTTTCATCATTAATGAATCATAGAGCATGCCGGCCAGTTGGGCTTGGGTCATGTCGGCAGCTTTTTGAGCGAGGTCTGGGCGACCAACATCACCTAAAAAGAGGGTGTCTCCTGAAAAGATAGCTTCGTCCTTGCCTTCTTCATTGATAAGTAAAAAAGTAGTACTTTCCATGGTATGGCCTGGGGTATGCAATACTTTTATTTTTACATTGCCAATTTCAAAAACCTGGCCATCTTCAGCAATAATGGCCTCAAATTCAGTTTTCGCCGTTGGGCCGTAGACAATAGACGCGCCTGTTTGCTTACTCAAGTCAAGATGACCAGAGACAAAATCGGCATGGAAATGCGTTTCAAAGATATACTTGAGCGTGACGCCATCAGCTTTTAGTCGGTCTAGGTATGGCTGTGTTTCACGCAACGGATCAATAATCAAGGCTTCTTTTTCACTCACGACATAATACGCACCTTGCGCTAAACATCCCGTATATATTTGCTCAACTTTCATCTTTTCTCAATTTGAAACAAAGTTACCGATTCAAAATCAATCAAGGAGTAACTTTCGTTACACAAAAAAAGCCACTTTCGTGGCTTTTGAACGGTTTATTGGGGAAATGAGCTAGTCTTTGCCCAACATTTCTTTTTTAAGGCTTTCTTGAACAGGTGGTGTTCCAAACCAAATTCCGAAGAGTGCTTTCTTGAAATCCAAGCCCGGGATTGTGCCTTTGACATCTCCGTTTTTGGTCACGCGGACACCTTTACCCGGGATGTAGTCTAAATTGATTTTGTCGCCTTCTTTGATCGGTTCGCTGAAGAAACCTACGAATTTTTTAATTTCTTCTTTGCTTGCCGAACCGTGCTTAGAAGTGGCGAAACCTTCATTTACAGATTCAATGAAGCGCTCTCGGGTAACACTGCTCGAAACAATTTTGATGTGAATGGCCATTTCGGTGTCGTCGTAGATGACTTTTTTGGCGTCTTCTGTCTTTTTAGGTACGTAAAGACCTGCAACGTAGAGGTCCATAAAGTACTTTTCACGTAATCCTGCACCGTTGATAACTAGGTTTTCACCGTCTAGTTTCAATTCTGTATTGAAACTAACTCCGTGGAATTTTTTAGTTTGTGCAAAAGTTATAGACGTTAGACACAACACTAGGGCTAGCAAGTAAGTTTTCCTTTTCATGAATAGTAATTAAATA
>JAIXXP010000005.1 GCA_027490665.1 Cryomorphaceae bacterium
AAAAATAATATGGCAATCAATTTACAAAAAGGTCAGAAAATTGACATAGGACTCAACAAAATGAGCGTTGGCCTCGGATGGACACCAAATGAAGGTACTGGTTTCGATTTTGATCTAGATGCATCAGCATTTATGATCAATGGTGATAGATTAATTCCTGCGGAATCTTACTTTATTTTTTATGGAAATACAGATTCTCCAGATGGGGCACTTCATCACACTGGCGATGATCCAACTGGCGGTAATAGTGATGATGGAGATGATGAAACAATAGAAGTTGATTTATCAAAAGTTGAAGATTCAATTAATGAAATTCTTTTCGTAGTTACAATCCATGAAGCTATATCTAGAAAACAAAATTATGGCCAAGTGAGAGATTCATATATTAGAATAGTTGATGATTCAAACGGCCAAGAAGTTGCTAAATACGAATTAGGAGAAGACTTCTCAATAGAAACAGCCGTTGAATTTGGTAGACTCTACAGACGAGATGGAAAATGGAAATTTGAAGCGTCTGGAATTGGCTACAATGAAGATTTAGCTTTTTTCCTAGCTAAATATTACAAAGGTCAAATTATCAAATAATATAATTAAAAATGGCTATTAACCTACAAAAAGGTCAAACAATTGACCTGCGTAAAAATGATAAAGGAGAGACAATTTATGACCTCTCAAGTGTAACCATAGGTCTAGGTTGGGATGTCCGACAAAAACAATCGAGCCTATTGGGTAAATTATTTGGCGGAGGAAAAGAGGAAGAATATGACTTGGACGCTATTGCATTTTTATTAGATGCAAACGGCAAAGTTGCTAATCTTGGTAGAACTGTCCAAGCACAAAATGGAAGACAAATAAATTTATACGAAGGAGATGTAATTTACTTTAATTCCATGACGCATCCATCAGGTCATATCTGGCTAACCGGGGACAACAGAACAGGCGCTGGTGATGGTGATGATGAACAAATCATAGTAAAACTAGATTCTCTTGACGAAAAATATCAAAAAATACTGTTCATCGTCTCAATCTATCAAGGCAAAGCAAACAATCAACATTTTGGAATGGTTGAAAATGCCTTCATTAGAGCAGTAGATGCTAAAGGAAAAGAAATAACAAAATACAGCTTATCAGGAGATGAAACACTAAATGGCATGTGTAGCATGATATTCTCTGAGGCCTATAGAAAGGATGGAGGTTGGAAATTTCGAGCAATTGGCGAGCCTCAGCAATCTGACAATTTTGTTGAAATCCTTAAGAAATATATCAATTAAAAATATTTAATCATGAGAAGACTACCCGTATATTTATTATTAGACACATCAGGCTCAATGAGCGGAGAACCTATTGAGGCTGTTAAAAACGGCGTCCAGGTCATGATAAGTTCACTGCGTCAAAATCCACAAGCAATTGAAACTGCATTTTTAAGTGTAATTACCTTTGACAGTTCTGCTAGACAAATCATTCCACTCACAGATTTATCTTCATTCCAAATGCTTGATATTAAAGCAACGGGAACCACGGCCCTTGGGGATGCACTTAAAGTTGTGAGTAATTGTATAGATTCTGAAGTGGCCACAACTACGGCAGAAACTAAAGGTGATTGGAAACCTCTAGTTTTTATAATGACTGATGGGATTCCGACCGATGACTGGCAAAGTGGATTAAATGAATTCAAAAAACGAAAAACTGCTTTCACTGTAGCTTGCGCAGCCGGTTCCGGAGCTGATTCTAGTGTGTTAAAGCAGATAACAGAAAATGTTGTTAGTCTTGATACCGCGGATAGTCAAAGTATTTCTAAATTCTTTGCATGGGTAACGGCTTCCATAGGGGTTTCTTCTACAAAGGTAGAAGATTCCGGAAAAGAAGTTACTGGATTGAATGAACTCCCACCACCTCCATCTGAGTTAAATATAGTTGTATAAGCTTGATATCATGAATAGTAGTTTCGAAGAACAGATAAAAAAGAAGACGGATAGTGAATTAACCGAGATCTTTATAAACGAATCAAATTATCAGAAAGAGTTTATTGAATTAGTTAAAATTGAGATAATTAACAGGAACTTACCAATTGATTCTATTATTGAATTAAGAAAAAAGAATAATCAAATAATTGAAGAAACACTTTCTCAAGGTGAGCAAGGAAGCCCTGTCTGGATTGCTATTGGTTTTATTGCCCCAATTGTCGTTGGGCCTATATCAACTTTTGGCGGGATATTTTCAATTTTTCTTGGCCATTCTTATGCCTATTCTAAAAAGAAGAAAAATGAAAAAGAATTTTTTGTTTATAACGAATCAACAAGGAAGTATGGACGCTACATGTTCTTTATTTACTCATCAATCATTGTTTTTGAATTGATTAGAAACTTTTTTCTTAAATAAATACATGAGAAGATTACCCGTTTATTTTCTTTTAGATACTTCAGGCTCCATGAATGGAGAGCCTATTCAGGCATTAAACAATGCCTTGAGTGGGATGATTAACACATTGCGTTCAGATGCACAAGCCTCAGAAAGTCTTTGGATAAGTGTTATAACTTTTGACAGGGAAGTGAATGAAATTTCACCTCTAACTGAATTACCTTCTTTTCAGTTAGCTGAAATTGTATGTCCTCGCAGCGGGCCTACTAATACAGGAAAAGCTTTAGAACTTTTGTTTGATAAAGTAAAAAATGAAGTAAAAATTGGATCACCCACTCAAAAAGGAGACTGGAGACCTCTATTATTTATTTTCACTGACGGCAAACCATCTGATCCACAACTTTATTCTGAAATGATTCCAAAGATAAAATCATTGAATTTCGGATCAATCGTTGGTTGTGCAGCAGGATCGTTAGCTGACCACTCTAAACTTCAAGAACTTGCAGAAACAGTGGTTCATTTAGACACCGCTGATAGTTCAACTTTAAAGCAGTTTTTCAAATGGGTTTCAGATACAATTGAACAGGGTAACAAAAGTATGGGTACCGTGGATACTGTTTCATTACCCGCACCGCCATCTGAAGTACATTTAGTAATATGATGTTTTTACCAATCGTAGCAAATATCTTTATTCTAGGTTTATTCCTATACTCTAAACTTTTACCACATAAGGACAAACTCAATCAGAAATATAAAGGAATATTTACTTTTTTTCAACGTGCATTTTCTCCAGCACTTAATTTCTTGAGTAGATTTTTCAAGCCGGTTCAGGTTGGTGTTGGCTTATCAATAGACATGACTCAAATAATCCTACTAGTAATATTATTAATCATTGGCAATTTTTAATTAACGGCATGAGAAGACTTCCTATATTTTTCCTAATAGATATTTCTGAATCAATGGTCGGAGAACCCATTCAACAAGTTGAGGAGGGGCTTGCCACAATTATTCAATCTCTCAAAACCGATCCAAATGCAATTGAAACTGTTTGGGTCTCAATAATTGTTTTTGCGGGCCAGCCTAAAACACTTGTTCCTTTACAAGAAATAATTAGTTTTTACCCTCCAAAGTTTCCAATAGGAAGCGGAACTTCATTAAGTAAAGGTTTAGGGCATTTAATGTTTGAATTGCAAAAGAACATTGTAAAGACTACATCAAAACAAAAAGGAGATTGGAAACCGATCGTGTTTTTATTTTCTGATGGTGTACCTACAGATGATTCAAAATCTGCCATTTCAGAATGGAAACTAAACTGGCAAAAATCAGCCAATTTAGTTGCAATATCTTTTGGAAACGAAACCGATACCTCACTTTTGTCACAACTCACAGATAATGTTCTTCATTTCAAGAATACAGATGCGGATTCATATAAACATTTTTTTAAATGGGTCACTGACTCTATTAAAACAAGTAGTGTTAGCGTTGAAAACAATTCTTCTGGATTCGAACTTGCAAATCTCGATGGGGAAACATTAACAAAAATTGACCTAACGAAACATCTACCTAGCAATCAATTTATTGACAATAATTTTGTTGTTTTGGTTGGGAAGTGTCAAAATACAGAACGCCCATATTTAATAAAATACAGAAAAGCTATTTCAACAAATCATTTTGGTGATTTAGAAATTGACACTAGAAGCTACAAACTAGTTGCAGGCTATCAAGTAGACAACACTTACTTTGAATTGTCAGATACTTCAAATAACGAATTTAAAATCAATACTGATGAGCTGATTGGTGCTCCCACATGCCCATGCTGCGGCAATCAAATTGCTTTTGCAGTATGTAATTGCGGTAAGTTACACTGTTTAGGGCAAGAAGAAATAAGCACTTGCCCATGGTGCGGAAATGAAGGGGAATATGGCTCTGGAGAAGGTGGTTTTGATGTAAATCGAACACAAGGTTAGCATGCAAGAAGTAAAAACATATATACAATCATTGTTCTCTGCAAAAGGAATAGAGATTAAACCAAATAGATTAAACCAATTTGAGGAGTTTGTTGCATTAGAAGATTCTTTAGCTGCAGTAAAACACATATTTGAAAATCAAAATAGCCTGATGAATAAATGGAAACTAAAAAATAGAATTTCTGATATTCTTTCACTACAAATTGTAATACCAAACGGCACAATTGGCAAAAATTATTCAGGTCATATTGATTTTGAAAAACTCAATTTATCAGACTTGATTTTTGAACAATTTGAAGGCTTAGAAGAAATCGGTTTATACTTTAACAAAACCAATGATTGCATTGAAGGAATACCAAGCCTGAGTGGTGATTTGAAATTTACTCTATTATTTAAAGTTAATGGTGAGGATGAAAATGAAGAATTGAATAAAAAAGTAATTCAATTAATAGTTAATCCTGATCCAAAATCCCTTTGGAAAGATATTCCAAGTGATCCAACAGATCAATTCTGGAAAGAAGATGATGTTTCTATCTCCGATAAAATTGGTGAAAAAAATATTGTTATCTCCTCTAAAAGAGGTCGTTCACATAAAAATGTTGGGTCATTTAGGGATGATGATTTTGCTTATGCACATTTTACCAAAACTGGATGGTCAATAGTGGCCGTCTCAGATGGCGCAGGAAGTTATTCTCTTTCTAGGGTTGGATCACAAATAGCTTGTAATGCTGTGATTGATTTCTTTGAAAACCACGCCGATTCAGAAAAATCTAAAGAATTTGAGGATAAAATTATTTCTTATAATGAAACAGGAGAGCAGTCTATATTGAAGGAAATAGAAGTGCTAGCTAAACAAAATCTATACAGAGCCACGGTTTTTGTGCATAACAAGATTAAGGCCGATGCAGAAGAAACATTTAACACTCATCCTGAATTATTCAACAATCCTAAAGCGAAAAGTTACTTGGACTATTATCATGCTACTTTCATCTTTGCTCTCTTCAAGAAATATGAATTCGGGTATGTCATTCTTACTTTTGGTGTCGGCGATTGTCCGATAGCAGTGATGAATATAGAACAAACAGAAACAACATTACTCAATTGGCTTGACGTTGGTGAATTTGGAGGTGGAACTCGATTTATTACACAATCAGACATATTTCATAGTACAGAACACCCAATGGCTACAAGATTTAATTTCACAATTGTTCAAGACTTCTCTTATTTATTTTTAATGACCGATGGAATTTACGATCCTAAATTCGTCGTTGAAGCTAACCTAGAAAAATCTGAAAAATGGTTGGAATTCATGGAGGATTTAAAAGGAAAAAATGAAGATCATGTCGCTGTTGAATTTAATCCAGAAAATACACAAATTGCAGATCAACTTTCTAATTGGATGGACTTTTGGAGCCAAGGCAACCACGATGATAGAACACTTGCAATTGTATATTAAATATCAGATATGAGCACCAAAACAGTCACATCCATAATTAACATAAATAAAACATATCAATTTGTTGATAATGGAGAACCAATGCGTGGTGGCATGAAGGATGTGTATTTCAGTCCTGACAAATCCTATGTTGTTGCATTTTATCGTGACCCTCAAGATTTTAATTCAAAAGAGCGCTTAAAAAAAATTGCTACCCAGTACTTTGATAGTTTTTTTGTTCGCGACGCTGTGAGTGGAGCATTTTATAAAGAATTATACAGCTGGCCAACGGATGTAGTCGAATTAGATAAGAAAGTTGGAATTGTGGTGCCCTGCTACAATAAGAATTTTTTCTTTAAACAAGGATATGCCACCAATGACTTACTAAAAGGAAAAGAAAAAGAAGGGAAATGGTTTGCGAGTGCAAAATTTAGAGCCATCCACTCCAAATCTAAATTACATGAAAGTGAATTAGGCAATTGGCTAAGCTATTTTCAAGTTTGTGTTAATATTGCAAGAGGTGTTAAAAGACTTCATGCGGCTGGTTTGGCGCATTCTGATTTGTCGTATAAGAACGTATTAATTGACCCAGTAAGTAAATCAGCAGCGATTATCGATATTGATGGTTTGGTAGTCCCTAATTTATTCCCTCCTGATGTTATTGGTACTGCCGATTTTATTGCTCCTGAGGTTCTTGCAACAAAGCATATGGGTAAAAATGATCCTAACAGAAAATTACCCAATCGATTAACAGACCTGCATGCTTTAGCAGTTCTGATTTACATGTATTTGTTGTACAGGCATCCGCTGCGTGGAGGGAATTACTTTGGGCCAATGGAAACAGAAAAAGAGGAAGACTTGTTAATGGGTTCTAAATCTTTATTCGTTGAACATCCGACCGATAAGAGTAATCAAAACTTCAAAAGAGAATATGGTGATAATTTGCAAAAATTTTCACCTTGGACTGACCTAAATAAGACTCCTTACTCAATAACTGGTCCCTACTTAAAAGAATTATTTGATCAGGCTTTTGTAAAAGGCTTGCATAACCCAATTGATAGGCCAACAGCAGATGCTTGGGAACAAGCTTTAATTAAAACAAATGATTTAAAACTTCAATGTAGTAATGCTAAATGTGATCAAAAATGGTTCATTTACAATAATACAAAAGTTACAAATTGTCCATTTTGCAATACAAAATATAATTTTTCTATACCCGTATTTGACTTCTTTTATCAATTCAAAAAAGACGTTTGGAAACCAGAAAATCAAAGACTTGTAATTTACAATAACTCAACATTACATTTCTGGCATTCCGATAAAAATATTGTTCGCAATGAGCGTTTGACCGATGCTCAAAAGGCACGAGTCGGATACTTCTCATTTCACAACAGTAAATGGGTATTCGTTAATGAAAAATTAACTTCCTTAAAAGATGTTTCTGAGGGCAAAGACATAGCAATTGGTTCAATGGTAGAAATTACCGACGGCAAAAAACTTCTCCTTTCAAAAGAAGAAGGTGGACGAGTTGTGGTAATATCAATAGCAAATAAATAATAAATGTTAAACAATAAATAAAATATGAATATGCAAGAATTAATTCAACAAATAGTAGACAACCCAGGGGCTTCGTTAGCAATAATTGGAAATTTAATTATCATAGAAAGCTTACTTTCTGTAGATAACGCTGCCGTTTTAGCAACAATGGTTATGGATTTACCCGAAAAACAACGTGATAAAGCCTTGAAATATGGCATAATCGGAGCCTATGTTTTCAGGGGTTTGGCAATGATTTTCGCTGCAATCCTAATTAAAATTTGGTGGTTAAAACCACTTGGAGGTCTTTATTTACTATACCTAGTATATGATTTCTGGAAAGGGAAACAGACCGAAACTACTGAAGATGATTTAATCGATAAAAAAAGTAATTGGTTATATCGAGCTACTGTTGGCTCATTGGGTAATTTCTGGGCAACAGTTGCCTTGGTTGAATTAATGGATATGGCATTTTCAATTGACAATGTATTTGCTGCAGTTGCGTTTACACCTAATATTATCTTAGTTTGTTTTGGCGTTTTTATAGGTATTCTAGCTATGCGATTCATAGCTCAATGGTTTGTAAAATTAATGGGGAAATACGCGTTCCTAGAAAACGCAGCATTCATAGTCATTGCAATTTTAGGCTTAAAACTTTCCCTCTCTTTATTCGAGCATTATTACCCTGAATCTGAATTGAGCAAATTCCTAGGAAGTCATGCCGCAGATATTGGAATTTCAGTTTTAACAGTTGCAATATTCTTTGTTCCTATCATGACAAGTATGTTCTTTAATTTTCCAAAGAAAAGCGGAATCGAAGAATAAGATAAACCCAATTAAAGCATTAAGGGGAGGTTAACGCCTCCTTTTTTTTTTTTTTTTTAAAAAGTAATTAAGATTTCACTTGTAATCTTACTATTAGGCTGTCTTTTAGATATGCCATATGGATATTTCATGTTAGTGAGATTGGTGGCCACTTGTACCTTCATATTCTTTTCCTACAATTCAAAGTTAAAAGGATATGTAGGTGTTGCTTTATTTTATCTGGCGCTAGCGCTGTTATTTCAACCAGTTTTCAAAATTATGTTGGGAAGAATTATTTGGAATATCGTTGATGTAATTGTGTCCAGCATTCTAATGGTTAATCTTCTTTCAGATTTTAATTCAATTCATAAAATACCTAGATCAATAAATAAAACAATTATTTATTTCTTGATGAATATTTAGAACCAGTTTAATTTTATGAGTAAATGAAATATCACATTGAACGAAATAACCAAAGTCATGGGCCGTATGAAATAAATATTCTTAAGAAGTATGTTGAAGATGGATTAATTTTATTGCAAGATAAAACCAAAGATGATTTTGGAAAAGCATCCTGTGTTCGAGATGTATTGAAAAGTAACAACTTAAAAGTAAGAGTAAATTCTAACGGAGGACTTTTCAAACAAATTAGCTCTTTTGGATTGAAGTTATTATTGCCAAAAGATTCAATTTCTTTTAAGAATTTAAAAAACGACAAGCGCCTATTAGTAATAGCCTTAGTGGGATTAGCTCCTGCATTTTTAATATCCTTTACAGGAGCGACGGTTTTTACTTTCTACGCTATAGCGCTATACTTCTCTATGATCTGGGGCTTGTTTTATTATAGCGTTTTTAACACCCATCAAGTTTCTGTTAAGAAATCAATATCCCTTTTCTTTCTTACTCAATTGTTGATTTTCATTCTTGTTGACATTGTGCGAATACCACAAATTCATCCATTATATGCATTGATAAAACCTAATTTAGGTTTTATAGAACATTTAATTGGATTTACTTTTGGTGTTGGGGTATTTGAAGAATTCGTGAAACTTCTACCCGTATATCTATTTATTAGAAAATCTAAGGAGCCATTAATCCCACAAACAGTTGTTTTCTATGGGTTAATGAGTGGTATTGGGTTTGGCGTTTTCGAAGGAGTTATTTACCAGCTAACAGTTAATACTCAGCTTGATTACAACACCTCTTTTTTGATGAATATAGCACGACTAACATCCTTACCATTTTTACATTCTGTGTGGGCTGGTATTAGTGCCTACTTCTTGGCTTTTTCTTTTTTATATCCTACAAATAGATATTCTTTATGGTTTTTGGCTATCCTAATACCCGCTGTTTTACATGGGCTTTATGACACTCTTGGATGGTCACTCCCAGGGCTTTTTGTTTCATACTTGGGTGTAACTCTTTTGGTTATATATTTAAAAAATGCTAAAGATTTTCAAAGTAAAATTGTTAGATAAAGTCCATGAAATTAAGAATTAGCTTTAACATCGAAACCAAAAAGATTTCAAATCCAACTGTAGTTTCCAAATTATTTGGGAGTCGTAATTGTGAAATTGAACATTTTATTGATTGGGATATTAGCTTGGGTATTTTAAATAGTGTCGGGAATTTAGTTAGTCCAGATTCCTTTATTTTTTATAACAATTGTAATTATGAAAATGGAACGATTACTCTTCGTTCAGACACACTTATAAATGTACAATCTCCCGAGTTTGATGAAGAAGTGATTATTGATTTTAGTGAATTATCTATCGAGGCAAATAGTATAGTTTTCTATATTTCAAATCATCAAAAGTTTAATTTTGAGATTACCCATATTGATGTCCAGATTGATAGCGTTCCAAAAATATGCGAAAAAGAGAATCAATTTAGAATCACCAACACTTCAATATGCAATGCGATTGAGCTTTTCAAATTTATTAGAAGCAATCAAAGTTGGACTATAGAAACTGTTAACAATCCCATAATAGAACCAAATGGTTTGGAGTATATTTTTAATAAGATTACATCAGATAAAAATATTTCGAAGTGATTTATTTGATTAAAATAAAAAAGTTATTTGTGCCTTTTATTTCTCTTCGGGGATTGTCTAGTGTTGTATTTTGAATTTCTCATCTCTATGTTAATTATGTAAGTATTTTTACTTACCTATATCAATTCCTGATACATGAAAACACTAATTTCCTGGATTGCCTTCAATAATGACTTTGCGGAGGGGGCTGTGGATGCAACCGGGCCCACCGCGAGTTTTCATAAGTATTTTTATAAGCATGACCGGCATATTATTTTGTCGGGGGCGGCGAGTGAGGCTGCGGATAGTCGGACTTTTCATTTGACGAATTACTTGGCGCGGACTTTTGCCGAGCATCAGGTGGAGGTGCGGTATTTGAATATTGCCGACCCGATAGATCATCAGGAGATTCAGGCGAAGGTGGCGCCGATTTTGGCGGAGTGCAAGGATGACAAGATAGATATTTATATTTCGCCGGGGACGCCGGCTATGCAGGTGGTGTGGTATTTGTGCCATATGTCGCTGGGTTTGCAAACTGCGCTTTATCAGACGCGTGAGGCGAAGTTTTCGAAACAAAAAGACAAAGACAAGCCGGAGCTCGTGAAGATTGCTTTGGAGAAGTCTTCGCTTCCTGTGACGGCGATGTATCATCAGGAAGAGATCAAGCGGTCTAGCGGAGATCATTATTTTTTGACGCCTTCGATTGAGAAAGTGTATGGGAGTGCGGCGAAGGTGGCGCAGGTAGATGCCGTGAGTGTGTTGATACTTGGGGCGAGCGGTACGGGAAAGGAGAATTTGGCGAAGTATATTCATAAGAATTCGGCCCGACAAGACAAACCGTATATTGCCATCAACTGCTCGGCGTTTTCGGATGGGCTGTTGGAGAGCCGTTTGTTTGGATACAAGAAAGGCGCGTTTACCGGTGCCGATAAAGATACCAGCGGTTTGTTTGAGCAGGCCCATGAAGGGATCATCTTTTTGGATGAAATTGGAGACATTTCGCCTTACATGCAACAGAGTTTGCTGCGGGTCTTGCAAGAAAAAGAAATCATGCCTTTGGGTGGCAAGGCCAAAAAAGTGGATGTGCGGGTTATTGCTGCTACCAATCAGAATTTGCCAAAACTCTGCGAAGAAGGGAAGTTCAGGTGGGATTTATATTACCGGCTTTCCGTTGTGGAGCTCGACCTCCCTACTCTATTGGAGCGCGGCAAGACCGACCTCAAGCTGCTCATGGAGCATTTTCTGAGCACCAAGAAAAAAGAATTGCATCGGCCTAAAAAGTTGGTCTTGGACAAAGAAGCCCAGGATATTTTGCTCAACTACACCTACCCTGGCAATGTGCGCGAGCTCGAGAATATCATCTCGCGGTTATATGTTTTCAACGAAGAACGCATTAGTGCAGACGTACTGCCCAAGCGCCTGAAGCAGTCGAGTACGGAGCAACCCATGCACATGGATTACATCGAAAAAGAACACATCATTAAAGTCTTGAAACACCACCAAGGCAACCAACGACAAACCGCCATATCTATTGGCTGGGCGCTCAATACCTTGAAAAGCAAGATGGAGAAGTATGGGGTTGATCCGAGTCGTTATGAAGCTGATTCTTGATCGCGCTGACTCATAAAATCGGCCACTACATCAAACGCATCTTTGCCCGTGTTGTGCATGTTATGCGCACAGCGCGACATATCGTTGGCGATGGAATAGTGTTGGTATATCCGGTGTTCGATGAGGGCTGGTTCCCAGAAAAACTCGCGGATGCTGACCACAGTTTTGTAGCGCAGAACGTTTCTTTCGCTGTAGTAATAGACATGCCCTTTGTTCAGCAGTGAGTTGAAGACATTAGAAAAACGGACGTATTCGATGGGCTCGTCGGTGTCTTGGAGTTGGTAACAATAGGAGTCGAGAATGAAATCAGTGCCATCTTGGTAATAGAAGATGAGGCCACTGCGGGTGTCGTCAAAGCCAACCTGCCAACGGATCATGTTGTCGGGGTGCCCTACCGTAAACTGGATTTCTTTGTCGGTTAAGTGCGCTTTGATGCGCTCAAAAACGATGCTGTCCATTTGTTCGATATCTTGCTTTTGTTTCTTAAAAGCAACGAGTTCTTTATAGAGGTTCCAGAGTTCTTTGGGCGTGTTGTATTTCATAGCCTGCGGTTTTGATCAGGTCTTTTCGACAAGGATTGTGCCATACTTTTTATCGCTTATCCGAAAAGAGCTGTTTTTGCAATTTACCTCCATTTTTTGACATATTTTTCATTTTTTGACACTTTTTGAGCATTTTTTGAACGATTTTACTCGTTTTTGAGTTTGGCATACGGATTGACTAAGTGGCAGCAACCAACATAAAACCGCCTCTCCAATGCTAGCCAAACAACTCCAAATTAGCCAAGACGAACTCAAGAAAAACGAGGACGCCGTCATGGACTTTCAATACGCCTTTCTGACCCAAAACCTGAAAAGAATTGGTTATTTGCTTTGGCCAAAAGGCACTTTTTTCGGCAAACAAAGCCTCACCTATGCCAAAGGGAAAATCTATGCTCTTTTTCATCAAAACGAACATCCAGAGCGCGACTTCGCACATGTCAGCTCCATAGGATACAGCAATGACCACTCACCAGGGCAATTGGTCTTGGAATTTCGCTATCCAATTTTTACCCAAGACAACCTCATGAGCTATCCGGACGCAGACGAACTCTTTGGACAAGCACCGCTCAAGGAATACCAAGAAGAGGTGATCCGCCTAGCGCTGACGGTTCAAAAGGGGAAAATCACCTCCATGAGGACACCCAAGAAAGTCATCAAGAGCCTGCAGAAATATATACATGAAAACTAAATAACAAATCAAATGCAACAACAAGAACTCACAACAACAAGCCAAGCAATTAGCCGCATTCAGATCACCAACGCCCAAATTGTACGCAAGTGTATCCAAGAAATGAACATAGAGGCCCTTTATTATTTGCTCGACGTAGAGCGCACCTATCAAGATTGGCAGCGCAACGAGTTTATTCTTAAACTCAAATACGTAATGCGACAATTCAAAGCCGATGGCGACACCTACCTCAATGCGGTGCAGGGCAGCTGCGGCGGGTCTTGCTCAAAAGGCCAGAACGGATATCTATTTATTGGTAACAACAGCAAAAACTACATGAATTTGCTTTTTGTAGAGGAGCAACTCGAGCTTCAAGATTTATATGAGTGTAGCCTGTTCAGGACCAATTTCGAAAACATTGTACTCAACAAACGCTATTACCTCGACCCAAGTGCTCAGCGCATGGCTGGTTTCTTTGCCGAGTTCAACGCCTCCTTAGACGCCGAATAACAACCATTCAACTTAGAAAAAATAAATACCACCTCTTATGCGACAGAACATTGTAACTAAATTAAAAAACTTCCTCATGGAAAAACAAACCAACAAAAACGCCAATCAGCGCACCAACAAGAACACCCTTTATCATTTCATCATTGACCGCAGCGGCTCTATGAGCGGCATGGAGAAGATGGTAATTGACGGCTACAACGAACACGTAGCGAGCATTAAAAATTTGCAACGAACCTACCCAGACCAAAAGTTCTTGATGTCGTTAACAGTCTTTGACCACGAAATCGAAACAATAGTGCCTGCAACGCCGATCGATCAACTTCAAGAAATCGGGCAAGACGCTTTTATACCGCGCGGATCCACTGCCTTACTCGATGCCATCGGACGCAGCCTCGATCAAATTGAAGAACAATTTGCAAAGGACATCAAAAAGAATAAAATGAGCGTGGTAATGATCATCATTACCGATGGCGCGGAAAATAGCTCGCACCGCTACAGCTATGAAAGAATTTCTCGACGCATCAAAAAAAGAGATCACTCAGACAAATGGACCTTCAGTTTTATAGGTTGTGACTTCAATGCTTTAGAACTCACCGAGCGCCTGAACATTCGCCGCGAAAATGTGCGCAGCTACAACAAACGCAACTATGCCCAAATGAGTCATTTCATCGACGATTCACTTGCGTTTTACGCCAAATCCAAATCGGAAGGCGACATCAAGAAGCAACTCTTTGATTTTTAGGCGGGTGCTGAAAAACAAAAGTTGTATTCACCTGGGTCTGACCACACACTACTTTTGCGATGGTCGCCAAGGAGCTCAAATGTAAATCCAACACCGCGTTGTAGTTATCGGCGCGGTAGCCACCAAATAAGGCAAGCGTTACAGGTAGCGGCTTGCCTATTTTTTTGGAGATGGCGTTCACCCATTCGGCAAAGATTTCAGCGCAAAGCAACCAGTGCTTGGTATCGCAGCCGCCACCGATATCGTCATCGGCATGTGAGTCTGCTCCATGAGCAAAAACAACGTAATGGATCTTGTCCGCTAAAATGAGTTCTTCAACATGGTTCAACCCATCTTGAAATGATTGAATATAGCTTTCATTATAACCACTTGGGTTTATATTGCATCCTAAAGGAATAGCTAAGTTTAATTTTGGACAATATGTTCTAGAGTCTTCTATACTGTTTCCGTAGTGCCCGTCCAAGTCAAAGTAAGCGCCCGACACCCCAAATTCGTCGTAGAGTTTGAGTGCCGAGATAACCTGCCCAGAGAAGGTGCAAAATCCAGAGCCACGATTCGGTTGCGCATGGTGCATGCCAGATACCGGTGCAAAACAAACCGTTTGTGGATGCAGCAGCGCATACTTTTTGGCTTCATAAAGTGCGGCGTTTGTATAGCCCACGCTATACACTAAATTCTTTGACCACGGGAGGGAATTGGAACGGTAATTACCGACGCCCTCATAAAAATTGTCAACGTACATTTTGGTGTGCGCAAGTTGAAAATCTGACTTTTTGAAAGGTTCAAACTTGTCTGTTTTCAGGAACAAAGAACTGTACTTTTTTTCTTTGATGCGCTGCATTAACAAATAAGGCTTGAGCGGTGATTTCGAAAATGAAGCATTTTGAATGTTGTCAAAACAAACTTGTTGGTCGGTGTAAAACGTTCGGATTTTCTTGCTGCGCTGTTTCATGGCTTAAGGGTTTTGGGGTTATACAATTGCGATTTCTCTGCAAAGTTCGGCAGCAAAAGCCCCTCAACTGCAATCATTGCAAGCTTGCAGAAAAGCAGAATTCAAATTGTATCCCCTCAACTTTGCAGTGTAATTTTTAAAAACAAACCTTATGAAAAACAAAACAACACTTTACCACTTCGTGATTGACCAAAGTGGATCTATGGCCGGAATGGAAGCACTCGCAATTGGTGGTTTCAACACCCAATTACAAACCATTCAAACCCTTCAAAAAGAGAAACCAGCCGAAACATTTTTATGCTCGCTCACGCTTTTTAATGGCGATGTAGTAGATGTGCTGCGCCAAGCGCCCGTTGAAAAATTAATTGCACTGAGCGATGGTTATTTCAGGCCAAGTGGCTCAACCTCCCTACTCGATGCCCTCGGAAAAAGCATCTTCAACATCAAAGAGCAATTCGGAAATGACATCGCCGAAGACAAAATGTCAGTAGTTATGGTGATCATTACAGACGGACACGAAAACAGCTCTAGAATGTACACCTACCATGACATTGCGCAGTTAATCAAAACCTTAGACGAGACCGGAAAATGGACATTTAGTTTTCTTGGTGCAGATTTTGATGCCATACATACGTCGCAAATGTTGAACATCCGCCGAGAAAACGCCATGAGTTACAGCAAAACGAGTTACTCCGAAATGATGTACGACCTCAGCGATTCTATCAAGGCCTACTCCAACAGTAAGTCGGATGGGAAATTAAAAAAAGACTTACTCGACATCTTTAAAATCAAAGACCGTCGCCAAACAAAATAAACTAGAAAAACGATAGCTCATGAAGGTACATCTTATCCGATCTGAAGGTTTTGATATCGAAGATTTTAACAATGTTCTGAACTTGTTAAAAGCCACTAAAGGCACCATTGAGTTTGTGCCTTCTGAGCCAATTATTTTACCTGAATTTGAAAACTACATCAATTTTGAAGATCTAAAATCTTTCGAGAAAAAGGGAATGCCCCAGTTCAGCATGAACGAATCAATGCGCATGGAAAACCGCGTATTTCCAATGAAAACTCCCGTTTTTACTTGGGAACAACTCTTTGGCATATGCAAGGATTTTCGCTCGGACAACAACATCCCCGATGCCGATCATGTAATGCTACTCACCGAGCAAGCCAACGATTTAAATTGGTTTGGCGCCATTGATGCCAGCATGAAAAACTACTTCATTCATACTGCCGATTGGGACCATTACTTTCAGAATAATGTTGATGTGCGCTTTCCAATTACCTACGAAATAGTTGTATGGTTGCTGCGGAGTATGATGTTTAAAAATCGCAATGAAATTATCGATAACATTCACGAAAATGCGCAAGGTTGCATGATGGATTTTTGTCAGAATAAAAAAGAAATTACCATCAAAATGCGCACTGCAGATTTATGCCCTTCATGCACGTCGCTCATCACGAAGAAAGACATACGCAAAAACTACCTCAAACAGCTCTTTGACACTATGGAGAGCATCCGTAAAAACTTACTCTTCAGACAGCGTTCCGTTTTACTCAATGAGCCCAGCAGATTGGAAATCCGCGGCTATTCTAAAAACATTTTCCTCAGTGACCTCGGCGATTTACAGATCAACCTGACACCCAAAGAAAAAACGCTCTATTTGCTTTTTCTCAAGCATCCTGAAGGGATCAATTTGAGTTATTTGATAGACCACAAACTAGAATTGACAGCTTATTACTCAATGCTTTCGCGCTCTGGCTCACCAGAACAAGTAGAGACGGTCATCTCTAATATGATCAATTACGAATACGCCAATGACATCAGCATTCAATTTTCAAGAATCAAAAACAAGTTTGTTGCTGCACTGGGCGAATTTGGTAAGCAATATACCATTGAAAAAGTCGGCGACAAGCACAAAATTGTCCTCAACCGTGAACTCGTTCAATTTATCGATTAAACCATGACCATCTACCTTGACTTCGACGGCACAGTTGTAGAACATGCCTATCCTCAAATTGGTGCGCCTAACCCACATGCCTTGCGCGTTATTGGCAAACTACAAGCCGCTGGGCATCAATTCATTTTAAACACTTACCGAGCCGACCTCAACGACGGCAGTCTAGAGGAGGCATTTGCTTACCTACTCGCTTCAACAGCAATCAAACCTATTTCAGAACACCTTCCGTTAAAAGTGCAACCTCCAAAATTCGATCTCGATGCGGCTATTTCAAAAAACGAGCTCTACATCGATGATATTTCGGAAGGCACACCCATGAGGCCTAATAAAGCACTCGAGTATGGCATCATGGTGGATTGGATAGAGCTAGAACGCCAGTTGATCAATGCCAAAATTTTATGAGTTTAAGATGCGCCTCATCTATTCAATATTTGGTTTACTCTTCATTACAAATCTGCACGCGCAGTACGGCCGCATAGACTCACTTGCGCGCAGTTGCCCGGTGGATAGCATGCAATCACTAACGCAAGTAGCAAACTACCTGAAGTCCATCAGCTCGACAGACAAAGAAATTGCACGCAGTATCTACACCTGGATTTGTGAAAACATACGCTACGACGACAAAGCATTTAACGAAGGGACTACCAGCGCAATGGAGCCTACAGAGATATTAAAAGGCAAAAAGGCCGTTTGCATTGGATATGCCATTTTATATGCAGAACTTGGCTCTTTATGCGGAATTGTTGCTGAGGTAGTTACTGGATATTCAAAAGGATACGACTACATCGAAGGCTACCCTCTTGAAGACCCAGATCATGCCTGGAATGTCGTTTCGATAGACGGAGAATTCTTTCTTCTTGATGCCACATGGGGTGCTGGCGCTGGTGAAACAAATAAAAAAGGCAAACTAGTATCCAAAAAAGGATTTGACGACCAATGGTTTTTGATGCAACCCGAGCATGCTATTTTTACACACTATGCTGAATATCTCCCTGGACTTTTCAAATCAATGCCAGCCGTTTCACTGAAAGATTTTGAGCACTTGCCAAATCTAAGGCCGTCAATGTTTACCAAAAACTTGCTCCAACCTACTGTATTTTTTATGCAGTTGACTACCAATACTTACCTTTTTGCACCTGAGGTTTATGATATCCCTTTTGAAATCGAGCATTCAGAAGTACCACATCAATTGGTGCTTAAGCATAAAAAACCTATTCAAATCGAAATCACGACAAACGCAGTTCCAAGCATTTACGTCGTGGATCAAAATGATCAATATACAGCATTAAAAAATGATGGTGGTGTTTTTCGCCTCACTTATAAACCAGAGCTCACTGGCGAACTAAAAATTGTGGTTCAAAACGATCAACACTATTACACCTTGTATCAATATGAGGTAAGATGAGTTATCTTCACCTCAGCAAATAGAGAACTACCCATTCCGTTTAAGTTTAAACAATGAAAAAAAATATTATTCTGGTCACAGTTGTATTGTTAATCGGAGCTGTTGCTTTGCCGATTCTATTCAAATTCAACAATAAAAAGCACAATGAAAAAGCACAAAAAGTAGAACAAAACAATCCCGCTGAATTTGACCCAGGGCCGCATGCAGATCAAGCAACAATGAACCTTGATAGCTATGAAGCCGTTCAGTTCTGGAAAAAGAAAATGAACGCCCGTTTGGACAGCATCATGAAAATCTACGAAAAAAAAGATTGGATGGAACCATCTCACAAAAAACGATTTTTCGAGAATTTAGACGCTGCACAAAATGCGTTCATGGCTTCAGTGAAAGCAGAAGTTGAATTGCGTTTCCCGATTGGAGAAGCGGATGAATGGTGGGGCTCCTCAGCCCCTTTGTGTATCAATATGATTTACCTAGAGCATTACAAGCGCAGATATAACGACTTAGGCTTATGGGTAAAAGGCACCCCAAAAGGAGAAATTTGTGGGGGCACAGCCATGACAGCTTTTGAGTTAAATGAGCTGGGCGTATTTAAAAAATAATTTCACTGCGATGGAACGGCACGATTATTCTGAAATGGTATATGGCTTCCTTTCGCTAAGCCCTAAAAACAGCGACTTTGGGCCCCGTGTGAGGTCCTATCGAATAGACTTCCGCCATGATGCATTTTATTTCTTCGCCAAATGTCCAGAAGAAGTGCTCGATGTAGAGGTTTTTGACATACTAGGCGGCGAATTACATCAGGCCGACAGCACTACATTTACACCCCGGCGGTTCTTATATGTAGAAAAGAAAGAAAGCGATGCCGAACTCGATGCCTTGATGCAAATGAAGGGTTTTGAGAAACAAGACAATTTTTACGAAAGTCGCTACCTAATGGCATTTCCACACCAAAACGGCCTTGTCTATACGGTAAAGAATTGTAGAAAGAGTTTTGGTGAAACAAAAAATGAACGCCGTCTCTGAAAAATCAAAAAGATTTACTCAATCGTTGTACCAAATCTTGAATATCCCCCTTCCTTGCCAACGCATCAACCCATTTACTTAGTATGGCGTCGAAGCCGTAAAACATACCTGCAAGCCCTCCTGTAACCGCTGCAGTTGTGTCGGTGTCGTGGCCTAAATTAACTGCTTTTAAAACGGCGTCTTTGTAATTATTAGTTGTTAATAAACACCAAATACAGGCCTCAATTGTTTCAATGACGTATCCCCCACTCCTTATTTCAGAAAGTGGTAAATCGGTAATGTTGGCTTTGAGTATGCGATCAAAATGCACGATTTCCGAGGGCTCGATACCCATTTCTGCAAAAAAGGAAGGTAGCATTTTTTGGAGATTTTCGTATATCTCGAACTTACCCCTGCCTTCTATAATTTGCCGAGCAAATTCCAAATAATAGAAACACGCCATTACTGACCTGATATGGCCGTGTGTAATAGAAGAAACTTGTTTGGTCCGATTGAAACGTTCTTTGATGGGTAAATCTTTGATGGCAAAAACAAGCGGCAAAATGCGCATCAAAGAGCCATTTCCATTGGCATCTTCATCGGTGCCGCCAGCTAACTCGGCCTTAGTTCCGTGTTTGATTCTATAAAGTGCTTCACGTGTACCAATTCCAATATCAAATACATGGCCGCTTGCCGTCCAGTAGTCTTTGTAGTACCACTTGACAAATGTTTCACCGATTTGATCAATGTCGAAACCCAAGCAGAGTGCCTCAGCAAGGCAAAATGTGAGCGAGCTGTCATCGGACCACGTTCCGGACGGTAGATTATAGGTGCCAAAACCGCGCATGTCGGTCACCGGATTTTGTTCTAGGTCCGTACGTCTGGTAAATTCAACTGGTACCCCAAGCGCGTCGCCAACGGCAACGCCAAAGAGGGCTGAGTGGACATGCTGTTCTGAGCTTTGCTTTGAATGAAATGTTGAAAATGACGCTTCCTTCACCCCATCTATCCCCTTCGCCAACTCCCAATCCTTTTCAGTTATCGTATATCCTGCATCATGCGTGCAGAGCCAGATTTCTACTACATTGTAGGCGTTGCGCCAAGTGGGATGGTGATTTTGCTTTTCGGCAAGTGCGGCCACATGTGTCATGAAAGCAAAAGCAGATTTGAAATCTTGGAATTCAAATTTGCGGTAAAGTTGGTTGTTTTGGGTTTGCCACATGGAATTATACTTGTTCAGTAAAAATACGGATTTGAATTGTAGAAAAAAGTATATACTTTTGATGTATACTAAAGCCAATAGAAATGAAAGTACTATCACTTAAACTAGACGAAGACATTTTTGACGAAACTGAAACGGTTTGCGAACAAATAAAAAAAACACGCAACCGTTACATCAACGAAGCACTACATTTTTACAATCGCTTGCAAAAAAGAAGATTGCTTGCCTTGCAATTAGGGCTCGAATCTCAGTTAGTAAGCGATGAGTCTATGCTTGTGCTGCAAGAATTTGAAAGTTTTGAGGAAGATGCACAAAAAGAATGAAATTTGGTTGGCTAATCTAGACCCTAGATTCGGTACAGAAGCCGGTAAAACAAGACCCGTACTGATTGTTCAGACGGATTTACTCAATCGGATGCACCCCTCTACTTTGGTTTGCCCTATCACCACAAACACGCAACCTGGTAGTAAAATATTGCGTGTTCACCTCAAGAAAGGTGTCGGAAACGTCGGAAAGGCAAGCGATATCATGATTGATCAATTGCGCGCCATTGACAACCAAAGGTTGGTCAAAAAACTTGGAGAAGTACCCAGAGAAATCGCTCGGAAGGTGCATGAAAACATCATTTTGATCTTGGATGCTGATTAAAGCAGACACACAATAATCTTCCTCTTTCAAGTGTTTAAGGAAAAAAACACGATGAAAAACAAATCGATAAACGCAGCAAATTTATTACGTGTGTTTTTTGTATTTTTACACGTAAATACAAAAGACATGTATACCAAACTCACCTTGAACATAGATAAAGAAACCATTGAACAGGCCAAATTATATGCAAAAGAGCAAAATTTGAGTTTGTCAAAATTGATAGAGGCCTATCTGAAAGCACTTACACAAAAACGGCCTGAAGATGAAGCCGTAAGCCCTTTGGTAGCTCAGCTTACGGGCCTTATACCGAGTGACTACAACGAGAAAGCAGACTATAGAGCGCACCAACTTCAAAAACATTCTTGATGCAGCGCGTTTTTGTAGACACCAATATCGTTATTGACTTGATTGGCAATCGAGAGCCATTTGTAAAAGATGCGCAACGCTTGTTTACGTTGGCCGAACGCAAGGAAATTGAAATCTATGTTTCAGCCTTGACTATTGCCAATACCTACTACGCATTGACAAGAACATATAAAGTAGTTGCTGCGAAAAAATACTTACAACTCTTTAAAGTTTTGGTAAATGTTGTTTCTTTTGATCAGCAAACAATTGATTTGGCATTGGCTTCGAAATTTGACGATTTGGAGGATGGTTTTCAGCACTTTATGGCCTTACAGTGTCAAGCTGATATCATTATTACAAGAAATAAAAAAGACTTCAAACACGCTCAACTCCCGACCCTTACTGCCAACGAGTTCCTGCGCCGTTAAACAAGCGAAGGTTCATGCCGCATATTCCTTCCGTTTGCCGTATTTTTGCATCTTTTTTACTGATACGGTTCCTAAATGGTTTTACCACACCAACTCGAAGTACTCAAAGCCATTGAACCCGAAGTAGGGGCTTTCATTGACGACAAAATGAATTTACCTGCTGCGTCTTGGCAACCCACAGATTTTTTGCCTGATTTATCCCAAAAGGATTTTCCCGATACAATCAAAGCACTGCAGCAACGCATGGCTAATTTGCCAGATACCGTTTTGGTTTCTTTGATTGGCAACATGATTACCGAAGAGGCTTTGCCGGGCTACCAGACGTTTTTCAATTTGCTCGAGGGCATCAATGAGGAACGCAACGTGGCGAGTTTGAGGCCGTGGGTACGTTGGTCTAGACTCTAGACTGCTGAGGAAAACCGACATGGTGATTTGCTCAATAAATACTTGTACCTGAGCGGACGCGTAGACATGCGGGCTGTGGAGCAAAGCATCCAGCAGCTGATCCATAACGGAATCGATCTACAAACCGATGCCAATCCGTATTACGGACTCATTTACACTTCTTTTCAGGAGCGCGCAACCAAGATTTCGCATGTCAATACAGGCAAACTTGCCACCAAAGCTGGCGATACCATCTTGACTAAAATTTGCAATACTATTGCCGGCGAAGAAGCCTTGCACGAGCGCGCCTATAAGTTTTTCATGAGCAAGATTATAGAGATTGATCCGAATGGCGGCCTCTCGGCATTCATGACCATGATGAAGAAAAAAATTGTGATGCCAGCCAGCCTTATAGACTACGGCACCACAAACAATCAGTACCACAGCTATGCGAGCATCACGCAGAAAATTGGCGTATACACTAGCATAGATTATGCTAGTATCATTGACCATTTGGTCAAGTTTTGGCATATCGACAAGATTCAAGAACTCAACGACCAAGGCAAGCGCGCCCAAGATTACCTATCCGGCCTCGCCGAACGCTATTACCGCTTGGCCGAAAGGCTCCAAGAACCCGAAGAAGTGCAGTTGGTTTGGCTAAAGCATTAATATCACTACCTTTGCAGGCTTAATTCTCTCCATGAAACGTATCAACGAATACAAAAAATTATTTGGCATCGACAAACCTATTGTTTTGGCCGAACTCAAACAGTCTTACCGTGTATTGGTTAAGCAATGGCACCCAGATAAATTTCAGGACGGTGACCCCCTCAAAGAACAAGCCGAAGAAATGGGCCGCCAAATTGTAGACGGATATCATTTTTTAGTGAGCATTGCTCCCGAAACCAAAGCTGCGCAATTGCCAGACTACCATCGTACTATCAACGAGTGCGGTATTGCCGATTATCGCCACAAAGGACTTTTATTGGAAATTACCTTCACAGACGGCTCTTGCTATGAGTATTTTGGCGTCAATGCCAATGTGTATAAGAAGCTCATCAATGCCGACAAGCAAGTGCGCTTTGCCAAGCGTTTCATCTATGAGAGTTTCTTGTATCGCCAGTCTAAGAAAGCCACTCCTGTAGAGGCCTAATCTTCTTCAATTTCTAAGGGTTCTGTAGGGCCACCCAAAAACTGCTGGCTTTCTGCGGCCGGCAACTCTTCTACTTTGCGCAATTTTGACATCAATACATTGGTGCGGGTAGTGACTAATTTCTCTAGTTCGTCGTCGGCTTCTGAAATTTTCTTGCGGGCTTTTTCTAAAACGCCACCAAATTTGGTGAATTCGGTCTTGACGGCACCTAAAATTTGCCATACTTCGCTGCTGCGCTTTTGAATAGCGAGGGTCTTGAAGCCCATTTGCAGGCTATTGAGCATGGCGGCTAAAGTAGTTGGGCCCGTGACAATTATTTTGTACTCGCGCTGCAAAAGCGCTACGAGTTCTGGCTGGCGCACCACTTCGGCAAAAAGGCCTTCTATGGGCAAGAACATGATGCCAAAATCGGTGGTGTAAGGCGGATCAATGTATTTGTCGCGGATGTCTTTGGCGAATTTCTTGATGCTGGTGGCGAGCGCTTTGTTGGCGCTTTCTATGCCGGTGAGGTCGGCGGTGTCGTAGGCGGTTTGGAGGCGCACGTAGTCTTCTTGAGGGAATTTAGCGTCGATTGGCAAGTAAACTTCCTGACCGAGGTCATCTTTGCCCGGAAGTTTGATAGCGAATTCTACGTGGTCATTGGATCCTTTTTTGGTCTTGACATTCGCTGCGTATTGTTCGGGCGCCATAATTTGTTCAAGGATATTGCCCAATTGGATTTCGCCAAGTACTCCTCTGGTTTTGACATTACTAAGCACTTTTTTGAGGTCGCCTACGCCGTTAGCCAAGGTTTGCATTTCGCCCAAACCTTTTTGCACAGCCTCAAGCCGATCAGAAACCAATTTAAAAGATTGCCCCAAGCGCTCCTCGAGTGTTTTATGGAGCTTTTCGTCGACGGTTTCGCGCATTTTTTCGAGTTTGTCTTCTGTTGATTTCATCAGCTCACCTTGTTTGAGCGACATCGTTTCAGAAAAGTTTTTGAGTGCTAATGTGAGCTCATCGCGGTTGTCTTTGGCGTTTTTATTGAGACCATCTGAAATGAGCGTGAGTTTTTCCTCTAATTTGACGGTAAGGCGATCAATGCCGGCGCTGAGTTCCTCTCGATTCTGACGCAATGCCATAGCTAGTTCTTTGCGGTTGTCTTTGAATTGGGTATAATTGGCCAAAAGAATGAAGAGGACCAAAATAAAAAGGATAATAGGAATGTAGACCATCATTTTCGTAATTTTTTACGAAACTACAGCAGAGGAACGTAAACTATTTACGTATATAAAAAAAGCAGCGCGGTTGCCCGCACTGCTCCTTTTCTATAGTATGATTTTCCTTCAAAAATCATACACGACAGCCAGTTCGTTGTCTACTTCATTGACCCCTGGCGCATTCCAGGCCAAGCGCGCTGCTTCGTCCTTCTCAAAGAGAGATTCTACTGCACCACGCAAGACAACTTTATTGCCTTTCACTTTCACTTGGATATTGTGATCATCGATCATCCAGCTACGGGAAAGGGCTTTTTCGATCGCTTCTTGCTCGACTAAATCGGCAGACAACGAATTGACCTTGATGTTATTGATTACTCCTTTTACCCCAATTAGATCTGCAGCAGAATTTTTAGCTGCATCTCTTTGGTAGTTCCACTCAACTGCTCCATCTAAGGTTACCCAACCATCTTCTACCTTGACTTGAATTTTGTCATTTGGAATAGACCAATTCCACTTCATGCCACTCAAGACTTCATTGGCTAAATCCAAATCTGTTTTATTGATATCATTGGCAAATTTGACATGGATATCTTCTACAACAGCTTTCACTCCTAAAACACCCTTAGCAGCTTTTTCAGCTTCTAATTTTTTGGTAAAACTGCTAACGATTCCTGTTAAAGAAACCACACCATCTTTGGCGGTAACACCCACCTCAGCGGCCTTGAGCAATGGTTGCCATTTGATAGCGTCTTGCACGTCTTTTTGTAATTGTTCATTTGTTTTCATGTTTCTTTTTGTTTGACTGCAACGGTATTGTTACAATTCAAATTTCTAAAATCTTCGACGGTCCATGCTTATAGAATTCAGCTGAAAATTTGCATTTTTTTAGATTGAAATGACAAAAAAAGCCGCTCCTAAAAGCGGCTTTCTATAACAGTTAAAAAGGGTGGATTACTTGATGACTGTCAATTTTTTAGTTTCTACAATTGCGCCTATTTGGGCTTTTACCAAATAGGTTCCCGAAGAGAAATCAGTAAGAGAAACTGCAACTTGCGCTGCAGCTTCACTGGTTTTCCAAACGAGTTGACCTTGTAAATTGTAAATCTCGAGGCTTGTGATTTTTTGGTCATTTGCGTCTATCCAAACGGTTTCATTTGCCGGGTTTGGATACAGATTCCATGCGTTCAACACCGGTGTTTCTACTCCTGCAGTGCTATTGATTTGGAACGTTGTAGCCAAAGAACAACCGTTGTCATCGGTTATGGTGATCAAATACACGCCCACACCCAAATCTGTGAGGTCTTCATCTGTTGAAAGCGTTGACCATATGTAGGTATAAGGAGCGGTTCCGCCAGTTGTAGTGAGGTCAAGCGCGCCATCTAATGCACTTAAAGAAGTGGCATTGGTAATAGTCGCATTGACAACCAAAGGCGAAGTTGGAGCCGTAATGGTAAAGTCCATTTGACCATTGCAACCATTGAGGTCGGTGACCAAAACGCTCAACTGCCCTGCACTTAAATTATTGATTTGGGCTTCAGATGTTTGATCAGACCAAAGATAAGTATACGGTGCTATACCGCCACTTACATTCAGACTAAGCGCACCGTTATTGCCACCGTAACATGAAACCGGCGTCAGTAAATAAGCCACTTGAATAAGTGATGGCTCATTGATAAAGCGATAGGCGGTAACCAAACAATTGTTAGAATCGCGCACATGTACTTCGTAGATGAGGTCGCCTGGAAGACTATCAAAGTTACTAGCTGTTCCGAAAGGTTGCGCATTGAGGCTGTACAGATAAGGAGCTACACCACCACTAGCCGTTACGTTAATGGCACCATTATTTGCACCGAAACACGTTACATTCAAACCAGTTGTATGCACCTGAATTTGACTAGGCTCAGTGATTTCAAAAGCTTGTGTGGCTATGCAATTTGCCGCATCTTTGATCAGTACTGTATAGGTTCCTGCATATAAGTTAAGGAAACTTGAACCAGACTGATAGTTGAGGCCATTGTTGAGGCTGTAGGCAAAAAAGCCTGCTCCACCCGATGCCAAAACCTGGACACTTCCTGCAGGCGTACCATGACACAAGATGTCGGTAACATTCGTTTGAACAACAAAAGCATTTGGTTGTAAAATGACCTTCGCCATTGTATCCAAACAACCATTCGCGTCTTTGACATACATGATATAAGCGCCGGCAACTAAGCCAGAAAACGTAGGACTTACTTGATAATTGACGCCATTTTTACTGTAAAGCAGTGTTCCGGTTCCGCTCGTTACATTTTGAATGCTAATGGTGCCATCTTGACCACCAAAACAAGAAACATTCTGAGCACTTAGGTTGCCAATATTTGGACCACCTGCTGAAGTAATGACACCAGAAACCATGTTCTGACACATATTAGCGTCGCGCAAGACAATAAAGTAATTGCCCGCAGCGAGGTTCGTGAATAAACCTGTACCACTAAAAGTACTGCCATCCAAACTGTATTGGTAACCCGCACCAGAACCTCCAGTAGCCATTGCCATGATAGAACCATTGCTCGTTGTACAAGTGGCATTGGTTGTATTCACTGTTGCTGTAATTTGACTTGGTTGGGTAATGATAATTGTTGTGGCTAACATACAGTTATTTACGTCTTTCACACGTAGTAAAAAAGTATCTGCAGGTAAGTTATTGAAAACGTTGCCGCTTTGATACGAAATACCATCCAAGCTAAATGCATAAGTTGGTGTACCACCGCTCACAACAGCAGTAAGTGTGCCCGTTGAAGTTCCATAGCAAGTTGCAGAAAGTGGCGTGACTGTATTCGCCAATTGTGTTGGTTGTGTAACCGTAACCACGCCTGTTTTCACACAACCCGTTACATCTTTTACATAAACTGTATAGCTACTTGCATACAAACCTGTAAATACTGCTGAAGACTGGTAATTCACCCCATTCAAACTATAAATATGGGTACCTGTTCCACCAAAAGAGGCTACTTGAATACTGCCATTATTGCCACCAAAACAACTGACGGTTCCGGTGCTCAATTGCATACTCATGGCTGTACCTTGGGTAATGGTTGCCACCGCAAAACTTGTACATCCTGCGTTGTCTTTGACCACACACGTATAATTTCCAGCGATCAAACCAGTAAAAATACTGGCACTTTGAAAAGTAACCCCATTATTAATGCTGTACTGAACTGCTCCTGTACCTCCTGTTGATGCCAAACTAATAGCGCCATCGTTTCCGTTGAAACAACTCACTTGGTTCACATTTGGTGCAGCTAAAACTGGTGCAGCATTGGCATTGACCAATACATTAGCGGTTGTAGAACATGCATTTGCGTCTTTTACAGTAAGTAAATAAGCCCCTGCAGCAAGGGAACCAAACGTACCTGAACTTTGAAAAGCCCCTGCATTCAGTTTGTATTGAAGTGGCGACATCCCGCCTGTTGCGTTGCAAGTAAATGCACCGTTACTCAATCCACAAGCACTATTTGTGACCAAAATACTGTTTAACGCGATACCCAGTGGTTGGGTAATTGTAAAAGTGGTAGTTGTCAGACAGCCTTTGGCATCCTTTAAATAAAGGGTATACACCCCTGGAGCAAGATTTGAAAAAGCTGCAGTTGTTTGCCAAGGCCCATTATTTAGGTTGAATTGATAAGGTGCTGCTCCAAATTGCCCAACAGCTAATATAGATCCATTGGCTGCACCATTACACGTCACATTCGTCAAAGCACTTACTGTAGCGGTTAGCCCAACCGAAACTTGCTTCGTATAAGTCTGAGTGCAAGTGTTGTTCCAGCCTTCAATTTTAGTGGTCAGACTGATGGTATAAGCCCCGCCTGTAGCGTAAGCATGTGTAGGATTCATCGCATGTGAAACTGGCGTGCCATCGCCAAAATCCCAAGAATATAGAAAATTAGGACCCGCATAGTTCGTGGCGCCAATTTTATTGAACATGCTATCTGTAGGGAGCAACGATGTATTGAGTGGCGAAAAATTGCCACTCGTTGCCAAACAGGTGCTAGCCAAATCAAAAGAAGGAGCGTTGTTGTTAGCCATTGTCGGGATAATGTAAAAATCACCATTACTACCAAAACTACTCATAGCGCTCGTCCAGTTATTGCCAGTTGAAGTACCTGATAAGGAAGCTAAATCTTGACCTAATCCTTCGCCGTTTCCGGTGTAGCGCAAGTTGAAACTTGTTCCGAAAGGCGGTGCATTAAGCAGCTCCACAGTGAGTGCAAAATCATTATTGACACTTACCCCTCCTGGGAAATTCAGCTGAATGTAGCCCGTGTTGTTGTCTGGATAAGACCACCAAACATGCTGCGCACTTGCAATTGTTGTGGTTGGTTTACCACTCGCATCTACGTTTGTGACACTGACTTTCAAGGGAACACCTGAAAAAAAAGGTGTTTGATGTGTACCATAAACGCGCACACTTTGCACTTTTCCGGATCCGTTAAACTTGTAGGTTTGAGCTGCGCGTTCCTCTACCCCACTTTGGAGCTGATAACTACTCGTTGATCCTACATTTTTGCTGGCCACAAATCCATTTGGATCGTTGGTGCAGGTGTATTGCGCCTGGGCGCTTCCGTACCACATGAGCAGTCCGGTGGTGAGCATTGTAATTTTTCTTTTCATGTCTGAAATTTTAGTGAATAAACAGCTACAAAATTGCCGTACATTAAGCCCGCATTACTTACATAAGAATTGGAATGAGTTGCGAAAGTTTAGGCGGTCAGCGTTCTATTAACCTAAGATTTGTACATTTAAACAATGAAAGAAAGCCTATTTGCAGTGTTCTTTACATCGATGATGCTGGTCACAAACCAGCATGCTTTCTCCCAAACCTTTGCACGCAGTTGGGATGCCTGGTTTGGTCAGTTACAAGTAGGCAAAGCCACAGGCATGGAAGCCACAGGAACTAGTTACAGTTTAGGACTATATAAGTCTGTTCAAAATCACGGTTATGGACTAGACTTCAGTGGCGTTCATTTACAAGACTCCCGCTTGATATTCAGCACCTTCAGCCTTAGCCAAGACCTCCTGAGAATTACCCGCAACCGACGCTCCTCATTTTACCTCTATGGCTCTGCAGGCGTTGGCTTGACCCACCTGCGCAACGACAAACTCCAAGACAAATTTTTGTTGCGCGGCGACGACATGATCCATCTTCAAGTTGGCCTGAGCCCCACTTATTTCTTTTCCAGAGATTTCGCCTTACAGTTGTCGGCCAAATACCAAAAGCAAATCCTCATTGATGATCAGCTCGACAAACTTTGGAGCATTCAAATCGGTATGTTCTTTTTAATACCAAACTTCAAACCATTCTAGTTTGCACTTGTTGTAAATTCAAAACAACTTATGTCTCTGATCCGAATAGACCGCTCCGAAATCGAAAAAATGGGCCGTATTGATCGCCTCAACTTCGTCAATAGCTGCACTGGCTATAAATCTGCCAACCTCATTGCGACCATATCCAACGAAGGCAAAACCAACGTTGCGGTGTTTTCGAGCATCACACATTTAGGCAGTGACCCTGCGCTGATTGGTTTTATTTTACGGCCTACAACTGTGCCGCGTCATACCTATCAAAACATCAAAGCTTACGGCTATTTCTCGGTCAATCACATTACTTCCGACCAAATTGCCGATGCCCACCACACCTCTGCCAACTACCCAGAAGACGTCAGCGAGTTCGACATGACCAACCTCGATCCAGTATACCACGGCGGTTGTCCTGTGCCATTTGTCAAAGGCAGCCCCGTTAAATTATTGTGTAAATATGTCAACGAATACCTCATTGAAGAAAATGGCTGCATTCATGTCATTGCCAGCATTGAAGCCGTTTTTTACGAAGAAGAACTCCTGACCCCAGACAACTGGCTACAACTAGACAAAGGAAATGTTGTAGCGATCAACGGACTTGACGGCTATGCACTTCCTCAACTTTTGGAACGATTTTCGTATGCAAGAGCTAAAAAATAAATAAGCATGATTAAACTTTTCCTCTTTTTAGGCCTTACAGTATTCTTAACTGCTTGTGTTTCTGTTCAAGAAGCACCGAACATAGTGGAACTTACCCAAGAACACACACGCATTGCAATTATGCCTATCTCGGCAACACTCGAGCGTAAAATTTGGATGAACCAAGACAAATACAATGAACTCTGCCGCATCAAAAGTGAAGAAACACAACAGCGCCTCTACCGGCAACTTTCATTTTATGCCCGCAGTGGCGCACTGCATGCAGAACTCATGACACCAGATGAAGTCAATTCTATCCTTTTTGGAGCTGGGTACCCAATTACTCCCAAAACCAATAACGACCTTTGTAGCTTATTAAATGTAGACGCTCTAGTTTTTGGAAATATTCAAGTAATGGAACCGGTCAGCGAAGCAACAGCAATTATGCTCAATACAGCAAATCCTAACTTCACAGTGATCACTAACATCGTCAACCTCAACCTCTCCATTTACGATGCCAAACGCGCCGAACAAATTTGGAATGGTCAGACCTCACTTCATGGTCAATATGGCTCAATCAAAGAAAACATGCAACGAAAAGCGATTCGTCGAATGGTACGCAACGTGCCTCATACGCTTAAAAAACGCCGTTACAAAAAAGCTTATCAGAAATTGAATGGCATTTAGTTGACATCAAAATAGCGCTCAAAATAAAGTCCTTCGAAAATTGGGTAATTCAAACGTGTTTTTCGCAAATTGAATTCAAGCTCAAATGCTGAAGTATCCTCATTTAAATTTTTGGCAATATACCACCTGAAAAATGCCACGTACAATTCGATGAATTCACGGTAACCGTGTCGGATGTGCCCGTAGGGAATATTGTCCAAAATGCTTTTTGCCGAATGAAACTGCGCTTTTTGCAGCAACAACTTTACTTGCAGCACCCGATGGATTGCTACTTGAGACATATGATACCAAAAATTGATCTGATTGATTTGGTGCTTGTGCGCTTCTAAAATTTGCTCATGTATTTCTGAATTCAATACTAAGGCTTGCACTGCCGGCTCATAAAGTAATTCAGTAACAAAATGTGGCTCTCTGCTGATGCGAAGCTCCATTTCTAGCTTGTGTTTTTGCTGTACCTTTTTGTTTTTTGTAGTTAAAATTTTAAGACCGAATAAACGACCAAATAAAATGGGGTGCTGTGCGGTGTCAAGATTTGGCAATTGCTTCATTTGAAGGGATTCTAGCAAATGCTCCTTATGGAGCAATCCACGCCAAAGGAGCAGACAACGCACAAAAAGTCTGGTTTCCTCATCTAAATGAGCAAGTTTTTCCAAGTAGTCTAACCAATCACCAAACTTTCCACTTAAGCGGCCGTAATCCACAAATATTTTAAGTACTAAATCTCTGAAGTTTGGCTCAAGCAACAAGACTTCTTCAATTTCTCGATCGTGAAATTCCCGAAAATGCAAACCAATCAGCACGCCAATTTGTGCCACCTCATCATAGGGCAAAGCCTTAAATTGAAACATAGGGTCTCTAAAAATCAAAAGCAAAGTGGACAAATCTCGGCGGTTCAAAAGTTCGCGTACCACAATCGTAAAAGTGATGGAAAACTGATTTTGTTTTCGCTTGCGCAAATGTAAAAATGTCAAAATATTTTGAGCATCAGCCTCAGAAAGCACAACATAAAGGTGTTCCCACAGCGGCCAAGTATCCACCTCACTAAAACGTTTGGAGAAGTCTTGAAAAGACTGAAAACCAACATATAATGACAAAGCATCCAGTGTGCTCTCACGCGGCTTTCTATACTCAATCACTCCAAAAAGCCGGCGAAAAGTATTGTAAGAGAGTACAGCACCCGTTTTCTGATATAAGTCCTCGCAGAGCAGCTCGCAATCGCCGCGCGTTACGATTCTAAGCCCTAGGGTCTTCTCTACCTCTGTCTTTAATTCGTCAATCACACATTAAATGTACCATTTATGTATCAAATAACCGATGGAAAGCATAGATATTTGGTTAAAATAAGCCGCTTATCAATTTCACTAAACCCAACACAAATAATGGCAAAAGATTCAACAATATTCAGAATCAAAAGAACCGATAAAAAAAAAAAAAAAAATAGATTGGTATTGAGCTGCTTGCAACAATTTTTCAAGGATGTGATTGTCAAGAATTACCATCCAAATGAGAACTGGCCGGCAGAAATTCAAGGGAGTGCAGGTGTTATTGTGGCGCTCGAGGATGTATCTAATGATAGATATTACTTCATGGAAGATGTTCTTGTAGCAGAAGATGGCAAAAAATATGTGGTCTGCAACCAATGGGGATCAAGCAACTTTGAGACATTTATTGAACGTGCTGTTGCGATGGGTTACCCGATTGAGAACAACCAGAGCGAAGCAAGTGCAAGCCAACAAGAAACTGTACCACCTACGGCAAGTCAAAAAACTCAAAAACTACAAATTGAAATCAGTGGACTTATTCAACAAATCCTGCAAGGCACTTGCGAAGATAGCAATGACAGCGACTACTTAGAAGAAAACCCCTACGATGGTATCCACACCAATTTTTATAAGTTTGACAGTGACAACCTCATCAAAATTAGCCTAGATGACACCGTTATCTTTGAAAAAGAAATCAAGTCTTTGGACTTAAAAGGATGTTGGAATACAGAACTTGTTCTTGATTGGGATGACGACAAATTAGAGGCGCTCTATCAGCAGATTTCATCGAACAGCAAATTTGAAACAAAAAACGAGCACGATGAATCTTGCTTGTATATCCATCCTGATTCAAACATATTTCTAATTGAGGGCAAAGCAGATACCAGTAATAAATCTATTGATGAAATTGATATTGACCAACGGTATGCACTCATAGATTATGGCTGGTACCACCTCAAATCGTACCCGATGGAAGTGAGTGACTTTCAAATGAATCAGCTTGTTTTCATCAAAGACAGCAACGTGATTGATTTTACGGGTTCTGACGATTCTGATGAGATTTATTATGCCTTTACCAACCTATTCTATTGCGATGGAAAGCAAATTGAATTTGAAATCGAGGACAACCGTTCGAAATCACTTGATGTAATCAAAGGCTGGGTTCAGGATGTGTGATTTTTATAATTAATAATAGAAAAAGAAATGTGAGCAAAATAACTACCCGGCCAACGCACGCTCAAAAGCCTCCACTTCTCTTGCGCCGTGGATGGCAACCTTCCGATCAAAGATGAAATACGGGACGCCGCGCAGGCCGAGCTCTTGGGCTTCTTGTAGGTCTTGGGTAAAGGCGCGGCTATGTTTACCTCCTAAGATGGCGAGGTCTAGGTGATCAGTTTTCAGGCCAACTTCTTGAGCTAATTCCTGCAAAACCTGGACATCATCGATATTCTTCCCTTCGGTGAAGTACGCCTTTAACAAACGCATTTTACAAGCCCACTGCAGCCCTTGCTCGTGGGCTTCATGCAATAAAAGATGTGCTTTAATGGTATTGGCAACTTTGATTTGCTCCATTTGAAAATCGAGTCCGAATTCCTGACCTTGTTGCACAATTCTTTGGTTCATGACTGCAATTTGATCCATTGGAATTTGCTTGTGCTCGTGCAAATACTGCGTAATGGACTTAGAAAGATCTGTTTTAAGTCCAGGGTTCAATAAAAAAGTGCGCAACTCAATTTGAACTTCCTCTTGTAAGTTCAAAATTTCTATGGCTTTATTGAGTTTAGAGAGTCCGAGATAACAAAAAGGACAAGCAATATCAGACCAAATTTCAATTAACATATAGATTTTTTTTTAGCGAACCTCAACGCCGTAGTCTCTGAAACGCGACAATAGCATGGAAAGTTCATAAGTGCGGTAAATATAAAGCTCCACGACAATATAATTGGGGTTATCTACTACAATGCGTTGCGAGGCATGCAAACGACGCGCTTTGACATAAGAGATGGCCCAATCCGTGAATTTCAGTCGGATTACCTCGGGTATACTTTCTTTGAACCGAGCAATCCCTAAGCAATGTTTAAAGTACGACTTTAGCCCTACTTCTTGCATCAGTTGCAGCCAAGAAAAATACTGTAAATCTCCTTCACTGCCATCTTCGCGCTCTACCAAAGCAGGCACCACAACGTTGTCTTCTATGAGGTCAAAAGCAAATACTTTTATTTGAGATTTTGGAGCTTTTTGACGCTCGGACCAAACACTCGCCACCAAATAAAAGCGCCCCTCATAAAAACGTACTTGCAAGGGGGCAACTACTTGTAATTTAGATTTATATGTACCAAAGGCTGACTGATACAAAAATTGAATAAGATATTGTTGTGAAATAGCCTGCGTACAAACGGCAGCAAGTTCAAAGGAATTACCATCGTCGTTGAGTCCAGAAAAACTAAAAACAAGTTTATCCTCAAGAATATCGTCTTTTCCTATTCCTTTGGCCCCCAATTGCAATGCGATTTGCTCGAGCATACTGGATTTTAATGCTTCTGAAATGGACTCTCTCGGCGCCGACAACAATTGATAGTAGTGTTTCTTGGATACTCTTATATGGAACAAGCGGTCGCTACCTTGTTCTCGTAGAACCTGTAAATCTGCCTCCAAAGAACGCCTTGAAATTGGTTTGAGGCCAAGAACAGGCAACACTTTGCGTAAATACTCATGGATTTGAACAAACGAAGCCCGCATGAAAGCTTGCTCCTTCAAAAAGTCGAGGATAAGTTGCAGGCGTTGGCTTTGTGCTTTGAGCTGTAGCATGCCCAAAGGTAGTTATTCCGCAGAAATATTGCGTAGTTATTATTTGATATCGAAAAATGGAACTGTACAAAGAAGCTGTTTTGGCACGAAAATTGTCTAAATTTGAGCCTAAAATCAACAATATGAAAACCACCTTACTTTCCCTAAGCCTTATTGCTTTATTGGGCGCATGCTCCAAATGGCAAAGCAATCAAAAGCAAATCAACAATATTTCTACAGATGGCAACTGGATCGTAAGCAGTTATATAGACAACGGCGACGACGAAACAGCAGATTTCACTACCTTTCGTTTTACCTTTTTAGAAAGCGGCGTTTTGAATGCAACAGACTTACTGAGCAGTAACTCCAATCCTTATGTTGGAAGTTGGTCTGTCACAGACTCCAATAGCAACGACGACGACAACCTCGCCGACCTCGATTTCAATATCAACTTTAATGTGAGTAATCAACTAGATGATTTATCTGACGACTGGGATATCATATCATATACAGATACAGAAATCAAACTCATCGATGTGTCTGGCGGAAACGGAGGCACAGACTACCTCACGCTTACCAAACAATAAGCACTAACAAAATTCGTGGAAAGCCCTGAGGAAACTCAGGGTTTTTTGTTCCTCAGTATTTTCAGCTGGCTCGTGGTTGTAAACCCAATTGGCTACTGGTGGCAAACTCATTAGAATAGATTCGGTTCGGCCGCCTGAGTAAATCCCAAATTTGGTTCCGCGGTCATGGAGCAAGTTGAATTCGACATAGCGACCTCTTCTGAGTGCCTGCCAAGAAAGCTCCGCGGCTGTGGGCTCAGTCAAGACCACCCCCTGGACTTGTTGGGCATAGACCACAGGAAACAAACGACCTAAATCTTGACAGTAAGCAAAAAGTTGGTCTTTGCTGAGGCCACAACTTTCATCAAGTTGGTCAAAAAAGATGCCTCCAACTCCTCTTGATTCACCTCTATGTGGCAAGAAGAAGTAGCGGTCGGCCCATTCTTTGAATTTGGGATAAAAACTGGCATCGTAGCGATCAGAAACTTCTTTTAAAGAAGTGTGAAAGGCGGTTGCTTTTTCTACATCTACATAATGGGGCGTGAGATCGATGCCGCCACCAAACCAATAGTTGCTGTCTTCCAATTCGAAATAACGCACGTTCATGTGCATAATGGGATGCCTCGGATGCTTTGGGTGCAAGACAATAGATACTCCTGTTGCAAAAAAGCGCTCGCCTTCGTGACCAAGTTGTTGTTTCATGGCGGCCGTTACAGGCCCATGAACCGCACTAAAAGCGACGCCCGCTTTTTCTAAGAGGTGGCCACCTTGCAAGGTGCGGGTGTGACCGCCGCCGCCTTCTTGGCGCTCCCAGGTGTCTTCGTTAAAAGTAGCAAAGCCGTCGAGTTGCTCAAGGGCTTGGCAAATATGTAATTGTAAGTCGCGGAAACGCGCGGAAATAGCTGTTTTATTCATTTTTTGGTACTAACAATTGAGCATTTCGGTATGTAACAACAACTCCTGCGCTGTTTTCGATAGACAAACCGTTGGCTGCAGTTTTCAAGATCATGTCGCTGATGAGACCTTGTTGCGTTGTGTTCGTGCCCAGTAATTGCTTTCCGATGTGAAGGGTGAGGTCGTAGCCCAAACAAGACATTTTGGTGAGGTCTGCGTTGTAGCGCCTGCGATAGGTTTTGTGAAAAGGAATGATTTGGGGAGCGTGGTAATTGAAGTAACTCGGCAATGCCACCAAAAATGGTTCGTTGCGCACCGCAGGATCGTCGAGTTCTTTGTAGTCTAGCCAGTCTTTTTGCCCTACAACCAACAAATTGCTATCGAGGGCTGCCGCTTTAAGTAAACCCACAACCTTGGCGCGGTCTGAACTGAAACTCACCAATAATTGCGGACCACCAATTGGCTTGAATTTCGGATAGGTTGCCCATGTGGCTTCTTGAAGTTTGAGCTTAGATTGGGTAGTAGCTACTTTTCCAAATGCCGTTTTGAATTGTTGCTCTAAATTTTGATCGGCGGCAATGGGGCTGGAAATGAGGACAACTGTATAACCTTGGTATTGCTGATGGATTTGAGCTGCCAAACTTTGAATGAGAAAGGCATCTGGGGTAGTATAAGCAATGAAATTTGGTGCCATCTGGACAATTGCCGCAGGCATTTGAACGGGAAACACAACAGGTATGCCATTGTCTTTTGCGAAAGTTGCGACGATTTTGGCTTGTTTTTCTTGAAGCGGCGAAAAAATAAGGTCCATGGACTTCATTTGAGGGCTATTCAATTGTGCTTCAAGACTTGTGCTGATGGAGTTGTCGTCGAAAACATGAATATTGGCAGCGAAACCAAGTTTTTTGAGGCTGTCTAAAGCCAATTTCATACCCATGTAGTAGTCTAGAGCAGCAGCGGCAACAAAGCGATTGTTATTGGCGCTGGAATCTAGCTGTAAAGGTAAAAAGACAGCGATATTATACACCTCATTTATGGCAACTGGAAAGTCAGATGTGCTGGTTAAAGAAGTTTTTTGAGCAGGCGGAATGACTTGCACTGGAACGTTGGTCGTCTTCTCTGGTTGTATAGGCACTTTGATTTGCTGTCCGGGGCTCACCCGCGAGGAACTCATGTTATTGAGCGCTAAAAGCGTATCGATAGACACCATGTAACGCTTGGAAATCGAATAGAGTGTCTCTTTATCCAATACGGTATGCCTGATGATGGTGTCGGTGAGTTTATGGGGAAAAGTAGATTGGCTTTGTGCGACAGCAACTTGGGGTTGGGCAGCATCAAAAGGTAAGATGGCATTTTGAATGCGCAGTGACTGACCAACTTTAAGACCTGCTTTTGCGCTCGGATTCCAACGCATGAGGGAATCTACAGGTACTTCGTACTTTCTAGAAATGGCAAATAAAGTTTGATCTGGCTGTACCTTATGATAAACAGTACCGCGCTGAACAGGGAAAACAAGGGTGTTGCCAGGTACCACACCTCTTTCCAAACCGGGATTGAGCGCCAAGAGTTGATCGGCATCTAGTTTGGTTAGTGCTTGAAGCTGATAGAGTGTTTGACCTTCTTGCAGCTGATATTGATAATATTGCTGACCATTTTTTTCAATGATTGGCAAAGCTTGCGCCGCAGCTTTCAGGCTAAAGAACAAGATGCCAATACAGAGAAAAAAGTGTGTCATGTTATTCCCATTCAATGGTGGCGGGTGGCTTGGAGCTGATGTCGTAGGTGACGCGATTGATGCCGCGCACTTGGTTGATGATGCGGTTGGAGATTTTGGCCAAGAACTCGTAAGGTAAATGGCACCAATCGGCGGTCATGCCGTCGGTAGAGCTCACAGCCCTTAGCGCCACAGCGTTTTCGTAAGTGCGCTCATCGCCCATTACGCCGACAGATTGGATCGGTAGGAAAATGGCGCCCGCTTGCCAAACGTCGTTGTATAGGTTGTCTTCTTTGAGACCATTGATGAAAATGGAATCGACTTCTTGTAAGATGCGCACTTTGTCTGGGGTGACTTCGCCAAGAATACGGATACCAAGACCTGGGCCCGGAAACGGATGACGACCTAAAATGCGCTCGTCTATTTGCAAAGAGCGGCCAATGCGACGCACTTCGTCTTTGAAGAGCAAGCGCAAAGGTTCTACAACTTGGAGTTTCATGTAATCTGGCAAACCACCAACGTTGTGGTGCGACTTAATGGTTTGAGACGGCCCGCCAGTAGCAGAAACAGACTCAATGACATCTGGATAGATGGTGCCTTGGCCCAACCATTTGGCGTTTTCGACCAATTTAGATTCTTCGTCAAAGACATCGACAAACACTTTACCGATGGCTTTTCTTTTGAGCTCTGGATCGGTGAGGCCAGCCAGTGCGTCGTAAAAACGACTCGAAGCATTGACACCTTTTACATTGAGACCCATGCCTTGGTAAGAAGCCAAAACTTCTTCAAATTCGTTTTTGCGCAACAAACCGTTGTCGACAAAAATACAGTGTAAGTTAGGGCCAATGGCTTTGTGCAAGAGTACCGCCGCAACTGAGGAGTCGACGCCGCCCGAAAGACCTAAAATGACTTTGTCCTGACCCAACTGCGCTTGGAGGCGAGCAGTGGTTTCTTCGATGAAGGAATCGGGGGTCCAGTCGCAGGCGCAATGGCAGACGTCTACAATAAAGTTTTGCAAAAGGGTTTTGCCTTCAGTGGAATGGTAAACTTCTGGATGAAATTGAATGCCAAAAGTTTGTTCGCCTTCAATGGCATAACCCGCTACTTCGACGTCTTGGGTAGAACAAATGATTTGGTAATTGGCAGGAATTTTTTTGATGGTGTCGCCATGTGACATCCAGACTTGAGAGCCTTGGGTAAGGCCTTTAGTGAGGACATTGGAGTTGTCGACAAAATTGAGGTGCGCGCGACCGTACTCGCGGGTGTTGGACGGCAATACTTCGCCACCAAAGTGATGAGAAAGATATTGCGCACCAAAACAAACTCCTAAAAGTGGTAACTGACCTTTGATGGCTGATAAATCGGGGCGTGGTGCCTGCGGGTCGCGGACAGAAAATGGACTTCCTGAGAGGATAACTCCTTTGACATTGCTGCCGAGCTCCGGAATTTTATTCCAAGGGTGGATTTCACAATAAACATTGAGTTCGCGGATTCTTCTGGCAATCAGTTGGGTATATTGAGAACCAAAATCTAGGATAACTATTAATTCATGCATGCCACAAAGATAGCTGAAATACGATTTATTTGCCGTTAAAATCCATAGAATTCATTAATTTTGAAGTTCGCTAAATTGAACAAAGACATGATCGGAGATTTACTCAAATCTATTTTCGGAGACAAGACCACAAAAGACCGCAAAGAATACTGGCCTTTCGTAGAAAAAGCCAAAACCGCTTGGGAAAGCATCCAAAACTTTTCAGACGACCAACTCCGCGACAAAACACGCGGTTTTCAAGAGCAAATTCGCCTCAGCATTGCACCTCTAGAAGAAACCCTCGCTGGGCTAGAAGCGAAAGCTGCTGATCTACAAACGCCTTTTGACGAAAAAGAAAAACTATACGACGAAATCGACCAAATGACGAAGTCTATAGATGAGCGCATCGAAGAAGAACTCCTCGTCATTTTACCCGAAGCCTTTGCCGTAGTAAAAGAAACCGCACGCCGTTGGGCCGAAAACGGTCAGCTCAGCGTGAGCGCCACCGATTTTGACCGCCAACTTGCTGCAGCCCGGGATGGCATCAGCATTGAAGGCGACCGCGCTATCTGGCACAACGAATGGACCGCCGCAGGCAACAAAATACAATGGGCCATGGTTCACTACGACGTTCAGCTCATGGGAGGCGCTGTTTTGCACCGTGGCAATATTGCCGAAATGCAAACCGGTGAAGGTAAAACGTTAGTGGCTACCCTACCCGTTTACCTCAATGCCCTATCTGGCAAAGGTGTTCACGTCGTAACTGTCAACGACTACCTCGCTAAACGCGATGCCGAATGGATGGGTCCGTTGTACGAGTTTCATGGTTTGCGCGTCGATTGCATCGACAAACACCAACCCAATTCTCAGCGCCGTCGCCAAGCTTACTTAGCCGACATCACCTTCGGAACCAACAACGAATTTGGCTTTGACTACCTCCGCGACAACATGGCGGGCCATGTCGACGACATCGTTCAACGCAAGCACCACTTCGCTATTGTCGATGAGGTCGATTCCGTTTTAATTGACGACGCCCGTACGCCACTCATTATTGCTGGCCCTACTCCAAAAGGCGATGAGCACGAGTTCCACGAACTCAAGCCGCGCATCGAACGCGTGGTAGAGGCCCAAAGAGCTTTTGTTCAGCAATGCCTGAACGACGCCAAAAAAATGTTGACCGTCATCAACGAACCCAACCCAGACAAAAACGAACAAAAACGCCTCCTCGAAGAAGGCGGAATTGCCCTGTTACGCGCCCACCGTGGTTTGCCTAAAAACAGAGCGCTCATTAAGTTCTTATCAGAACCTGGTATAAAAGTGCATTTGCAGAAAACCGAGAATTTCTACATGGCCGAGCAAGGCAAAAACATGAAGAAAATCGACGTCGACTTATTCTTTGTGATCGACGAAAAAAACAACTCCATCGAACTCACCGACAAAGGTATTGACCTCGTTTCGGGCCAAGACGACCGCGACTTCTTCGTGATGCCTGACATCGGCGCCGAAATCGCCAAATTGCAAAAAGAAGCCCTCGAAAAAGAAGCCTACATTGAGCGAAAAGATATTTTGATCCGAGAATACTCCATCAAATCTGAACGCATTCACTCCGTAAGCCAACTCTTGCGTGCCTATACCCTTTTCGAAAAAGAAGTAGAATACGTTATTATGGACGGCAAAGTGAAAATCGTAGACGAATCTACAGGCCGTATTATGGAAGGCCGTCGCTATTCAGACGGTTTGCACCAAGCAATCGAAGCCAAAGAAAACGTAACCGTAGAAGCCGCCACCCAAACCTACGCTTCAATTACCTTACAAAATTACTTCCGCATGTACCACAAACTTGCGGGCATGACCGGAACAGCCGAAACAGAAGCACGCGAGTTTTGGGATATCTACAAACTAGATGTGGTGGTGGTACCTACCAACAGAGCTATCACCCGCAAAGACCAAGACGACTTCGTATACAAAACAGCCCGCGAAAAGTACAACGCCATCATTTTAGAAATCGAAGACCTCGTTTCAAAAGGCCGCCCGGTACTTGTGGGTACCACAACCGTTGAGATATCCGAGTTGTTGTCGCGCATGCTGCAAATGAAAAAAATTCAGCACCAAGTACTCAACGCTAAATACCACCAAAAAGAAGCCGAAATTGTTGCCAATGCAGGTAAAGCCGGAACCGTAACCATTGCCACAAACATGGCTGGTCGTGGAACCGACATCAAACTCGGCGAAGGCGTCAAAGAAGCCGGCGGTTTGGCCATTATCGGTACCGAACGTCACGATTCCCGTCGCGTAGACCGCCAGTTGCGCGGACGCGCCGGACGCCAAGGCGACCCAGGATCTTCTCGTTTCTTTGTGTCACTAGAAGACGACCTCATGCGTAAATTTGGCTCGGAGCGCATTGCAGCTATCATGGACCGCATGGGCCTCAAAGAAGGCGAAGTCATTACCGCAGGAATGGTTTCTAAATCTATAGAGCGCGCCCAGAAAAAAGTCGAAGAAAACAACTTCGGGATGCGTAAGAACCTCCTCGAATACGACGACGTCATGAGCGCGCAGCGCAAGGCCATTTATCGCAAGCGCCGCAATGCCCTATATGGCGATCGCCTAGACATGGATATCGACAACATGTTCTACGACCTCTGTGAAAACACCGTTGCCACCTATTCCAAAGTTTCGTACCAAGAATTTGAAATGGAACTCTTGCGCCTCATCGGCATCGAAACACCTGTTGACGAAGCTACTTTCAAGCAACTGAACACAGACGAACTCACGGAGCGTGTCTATGCAACACTCCGTGAAACCTACGACCGCAAATGCGACAAAATCGCACGTATGGCGTATCCGCAAGTGAAGCATGTTTTTGAGACCATGTCTCAGCAATACAAAAACATCGTATTCCCACTCACCGACGGCCGCCGTCAAATGCAACTCATCGTTAACCTCGAAGAAGCCTACCAATCAGAAGGTCGAGCCATCAGCAAATACTTCGAGCGCAATGTATTGTTAAGCAAAATCGACGACGAATGGAAAGAGCACCTTCGCGAAATGGACGACCTCCGCACAGCGGTGCGCAACGCCCAATACGAGCAAAAAGATCCATTGGTCATTTACAAACTTGAATCCTACGAACTCTTCCGCAGCATGCTGATGCGCCTCAATGAAGAAGCACTAGACTTACTCATGCGCATGGACGTACCTCTAGAACAACAAATCCAGAGCACCAACCAAGAAGACCACCAAAACAACTACGACAAAGCACAAACGAGCAACCAAGAGGCCATTGCCAATTCTGCAACCGCTGCGCCTGAAGTAGAGAAAAAGCAACCTGTCGTAGTGGAACAAAAAATCAACCGCAACGATCCTTGCCCCTGCGGAAGCGGCAAGAAATTCAAACAGTGTCACGGTCAGTAAATGCACCTTACACAAATTGGAATTGTCGGTTCTGGAAAGGTAGCACAAACCTTTTTGCGCTTAGCAACTGATGCACAAGTGCCGGTGGCTGGCATTTATGCCCGGTCCTTTGAGAAAGCACAAGCGTTGGCCAACAAATACAAATGCGCTGCGTTTGAGAAACTAGAAGAGCTCCGCCCTGAGCTGCTCCTCATTTGCGTTTCCGACGACGCGCTTCCCGAAATCATAGGTCAACTTGCACCCCAACAAGTTGCGGCCTATACCGCAGGCAGCCCGAGCATTAAACTATTCAACCATGCGCAATTAGGCGTTTGTTATCCATATCAATCTATTTCCAAAGGACGCGACCTTCTGGCCTCAGATATCCCTTTTATGATAGAAGGCAAAAACGACCTCGTTCTGCAGCGCATCATAAGTTTTTTACAACAACTCGGGGCGCAATACCAACAATGTGGTTCTGCACAGCGCGCACAATATCATTTAGCAGGCGTTTTCGTCAACAATTTTGGGAACCTCATGCTCTTGGAGGCTAGCAAAATTCTTAGTCATGCCAGCCTCGACATGACACCCTTATATCCTTTGCTCAACGAGACCATCGCCAAAGCCATCCTTTTGGGCCCAGAAAATGCCCAAACAGGCCCAGCTTTACGCCACGACCAAAACACACTAGACCGACACCGCTCTCAACTCGACCCCGAACAATTAGTGGTGTACGAATGTCTTACCCAAAGAATTCAAGACCTCTTTAAAAATGCTTAGCTACAAACAACGACTCAATCACATCACTACTTTTATCTTTGATGTCGACGGTGTTTTCACAGACGGCAAGGTTTATCTGATCAACGATGAAATTGTCAGAGCCGTCAATTCCAAGGATGGTTATGCAGTACAGTATGCCGTCAAGATGGGCTACAAAATCTTTTGTATTACGGGTGGTTCTTCCCCAGAAGTCAAAAAACGCCTCATGGGCTTAGGCGTACACGACGTCTATTTAGCCTCTCACAACAAACTTGAGCGCTACGAACAAATCAAAAAAGAATACAACCTAAGCGATACCGAAATTGCTTACATGGGCGATGACATCCCGGATATTCCGGTGCTGTGTGTAGCTGGGCTTTCTGCATGCCCACAAGATGCCGTGAGCGATGTCAAAGCCAACGTACACTACCAAAGTCCGTTTCTGGGCGGCAAAACATGTGTCCGCGACCTCATCGAGCAAACCCTCCGTTGCCAAAACAAATGGCTCAGCGAATTGGCTTACGAGTGGTAACCCAATATGCTTTGAGTTCTTCAGCCAAACGCAACTGATTGAAGGCCCTTCTTAAGTTGTGCTGCTCGTCTTTAACCTTGTAATAGACATCGTTCTGTAAATAATCGGTCAAAAAACGCAAGGCCTGAACCAGAATGACGCCACATGCTGCCTTAAAAATTTTTACTTCATCCAATTGGAAGGATGCGAGTAAAACTTCAAAAATCTCCTCCCTAAACAAGGGTTTTCCTTCCGGGACATCCTCTCCTAACGAACAATAAGAACGTATCATATCGCCGTAATCGTAAAACGGGCTTCCAAGCTGAATGGTATCCCAGTCGATGAGCGCACGCACTTGAATGCCGCTCGGATGAAATAAAAAATTACTGAGTTTTGGGTCGGCATGGATCAGTACTTTTGGGGCTTTTTCCAAAAAAAGTTGCCATTCAGTCAAAAAGGACCAATTCTGTACAAGAAGTGCAATTGCTTCTGTTGCTTTTAACTTCCTTTCAGAATCCGTATTTCTAAGCGCATCTTGATACGCTTGTAAGCGCAGGCCAACATCTAAAAAACCAGCAATTGGTGCTTGCCAAGTCTGTGCATCTATTCGTGTGAGTGCGGCATGAAATTCAAGGAGAGCTGCGGCAGCCAGTTTGGAATTCTCGGTAGTTACCGTGGCGAGCGTCCTACTTGGCGTAATGGCGGCTGCTAGTCTAAAATATTGATATTCAAACTCAAGACAAGTGGTTCCGGACTTCGTTGGTAGAAATTGCAACGGTATCAATTTAGGCAAAATGACAGCCTTCGAAAGTTGTTCCAATTGTTGTTGTAAATGCGCGGGATCTTTAAAAACATGCGCATTGATTTTTTGTAGGATGAAATTCGAAGTCGTGGTTCGAACCAACCAAGTATGATTGATCAGGCCCTCATCAATTGGACTGATTTGCGTAGGTTGTAAACCCCATTCTTGAAAGAGTAAAACTTTTAAATCCATTCAGGAAAAACACGTGGATAATGCTTGCCTTCAAGCGCAAGGATCTGACTTTTTGCAGCTGCAAGGTCTGCAGCATATGTAATGCCAAACCAAGCTGCAGGCATTTCTTGAACTCTAACCTTTAACACACCTGTTTCAATGAACTCATGAATGACTTTAGGGAGGTATATTTCAATCGTTTCATCGTTTGCGTACAAGGTTAAAAATCCTTGCACTTTCGCCTTTAACAACGCTAAAAATGTACTTGACAATAACCAAGCATTCATTGATATGAGTGCATTTGGACTGTGTTTTCGCCCTTTTTCATCAGTTATATGGCCATTTACATTTTCAATTTTCAGAACCTCTTCAATGGCTGTTAAATAACCGTCCTCAGTTTGACACAAACCCCTCGCTACAGGACCATTCGGGCTTAGCGTTGGGCCTAATTCAAAAGCCAAAGCCGCAGCTTCAACGCCATTTTGAACCAAAGACATCGCTGTCTGACAAATGCTTTGACCATAGTAGTCATCGGCATTGAGCACCAAAAAAGGCCCATCCCATTTACCACATAAAAAGTGCAGTGCATGTGCTGTACCCCATGGTTTAGGACGGCTTTGTTCTTGTACAATAAGCTCATAGCGCGCAGGCTGTATCCATTTATTCAATTGCGTTGCAACAATGTCTTGCATGCCTGGTCGAATAATGATAAAAACCTTCTGAAAACCCGCCTGCATGGCATCATAACAGGCGTATTCAAACAGAAAGCGGGCTTCCTGCCCAAATGGTTCAACTTGTTTGGCACCTCCGAAACGAGAACCTAAACCACCAGCTAGGATAACCAATGCAGTATCAGTAGTTGGCATCGAAAGCAAAAATTGATTGACGTGTTTTCCAAGCTCCTTTTGTAAAGTCAGGAATATCTTGAGGAGCTCCATTTTGGGCGACAGACTTTTCACTGAGCGGTGTAATTGCATACCAAGTAGCAAGGTCATAGACATCTAGAGGAAACGGCTTATTCTGCTTAATGCACTCAATAAAAGCGTTGTCAACGAAATAATCCATCCCGCCATGCCCTGATGTTTCTGCAGCCGCCGCATTTTGTTTCCAGAGCGGATGATCGTAGAGCTCTAACCATTTTTGACTGTTGTCCCAGCGGTGCGAATGCTTCATGGCACCTTCAAAATAGATGTGACCTTGTTCGGGGTCGCCCCAACCGAAGTCTTGCCAAATACCTTTGGTGCCCTGTACCCGAAAACCGAGGTTATAAGGACGCTGCAAACTGGTATCGTGGATCAGGATGATCGTTTCGCCATTGGCACATTGCAAATGAGTGGTTACGACGTCACCCTGTTTGAACTCAATTTTCGCATTGGGATGTGCCTCGCCTCCTTTTGGATGTTCTACAATATAGTTGTGCAAACCCCTAGCTTTACTCGAGAAGGTACTCAGGCGCACCAGACGATTGCCGCGGTTGAGGTCGAGCATGGTGGCGACGGGGCCCAAGCCATGTGTTGGGTAAAGCTCACCGTTGCGGTTCAGGTAATGGTTGGTGCGCCAAGCGGCTTCGCTGTAGCCTTTTTCGCCGAATTCAACACCCGAGTTGTAGGCGCTCTTGCCATCGTTGAACAACACTCCGCGGAGGTCGTGCTCGTAGCCCCCTTGCGCATGAACAATTTCGCCAAACATTCCTTGGCGCACCATGTTTAAAATAGCCATGACATCGCGGCGGTAGCACACGTTTTCCAATGGCATTATCGGCACTTTGGTTTGCTCGGAGGTTTTGACATACGCCCAACAATCTGCCAATTTCATGGCTCCGCCTACTTCCATTCCGACAATTTTTCCCGCTTTCATAGCTGCTATGCCATGCGGCAAATGCCACTCCCATGGTGAACACACAAATACGGCATCAATATCTTTTCTCGCAAGTAAATTCAGGTAATCATCTGGACCGTTCTGATATACTTCTGGCTTTGGTTTGCCTGCTTTTTCGATGAGCGCGAGTGCGTCGGTCATCATGCGCGGGTCTGGGTCGGCCAACGCAATGATATCTACATCGGAACGCTTGAGCATTTCCTCGATGTGGGTTTGACCTCTAAAACCGGTAGCGATAAAGCCAAGGCGAACGCGATTTTTAGTACTCGAATCAAATGAAAGCACTTGTTGCGGAAGCAACAGAGCGCCGGCACCTACAACACTTGTTTTCTGGATAAATTCTCTTCTTTTCAAGTTTTTTTCTTGAAAGATAAAAAAAAGCCGCCTTTTTCAGCGGCTTCATTCGTTTAAAAAATCACTCAAACCTACTTTGAAAAATCTAAATTATACACAACTGAAGTCCAAAGCGTATGGTTACGCTCTATGTGCAAACCATCTGGCTTGATCACAAACTGATTGAGGTAACCCATTTGCAAACTGAAATCCTTATTGAATTGATAACCAACCGCCCCTATGAAACGGTTTTGATCTAAGATGTTCTTACCAATTCCCTTTCCAAACCCAAGAAAAACTTCATTATTGACATTCAGGAACAAACCCTGTTTCTTGTCGACGAAAGATTTCTGTAGCGGAATCAAAACTTGCGCACGGTAACGCATGCGCTGCTTGAATTGGTTGTCTATCCAGCGTTGCTCGAGCCTGTACCGATGTTGTACTTGAAAGTTACCAATCGGTTGTTTTAAGATAAGTTGTTGCCACAAACGGTTTTCGTTTGTTTGATTGGCTATAGGTTGACTTCCATAAGGATATGTTAGGATCCAAGCATAACCGCCAGAAATAGTCACTGATGGGTTCAGCTTATAATCCAGACCAACCCTTGCCAAAGATTGCTGCCAGTCTGCAAAGCCATTTGCCCTGCGCCATTGGTATTCGGTATGCAGGTCAAATTGACTATTGAGCTTGTGATTGCCCTGGTAGAGCACCCAACCGTGCAGTTGGTCGTCTATTGTTTTTTGAGCGTAGGAAGAAAAAATAAAAACCCAACTCGAAAGAATAAAAAATATTTTCATATCGCCTTATTTACGCCTTGCGGCTGCGTGATGCTTGGACTTGTGCATAGCTGTAAACTCTTGTAAACCGATCAAATTGAGATGACCACCAGCATTTTTGAAGTCTGCTTGCCACAAATGTAGTGCTTCTAATGAGGAATGATCAATAAAACGACAAGGCGTCAAATCAAGATGTAAATGCAAAGATGTATCCTGGGTTTGCAGTGTTTTTTGCAACCTTAAAAAGTTTGAAAATACAAGTGGAGATTGAATTAGTATCACGCCGTTTGCAGCACTTAATTTCAAACTAAAAAGTTCAGAAATGCGTACTCCTCTCACCGTATGCAAAATCATTTTTAGAAAAATCCCCACGCCTATACCAACGAGTAAATCAGTAGCTAAAGTGACGATTACAGTGGTGCAAAAAACCAACAATTGATCGGAGCCAATTTTTAAAGCTGAGCCAAATTCTCTTGGGTGTGCCAATTTCCACCCGACACCAATAAGAAGAGCTGCCAATGCAGACATAGGAATGAGGTCGCTAAAAGAAACATCAACAATCAAAAAGAGCAAGATAAACAAACCGTGAAAAAAATTGGCCCAACGCGATTGCGCTCCATTCGCCACATTGGCCGAAGAACGTGCAACTTCTGATATCATGGGTAATCCTCCAAAAATTCCGGCTAGCATATTTCCAAAACCAACAGCCATGAGGTCTTTGTTGTAATTAGATTTTCGCTTTTGGGCATCGAGTAAATCTACCGCTTTAACGGTAAGCAAAGATTCCAATGAACCCACCAAGGCAAACATGACAACAAACTTGATGAAAGTTCCAAACTGATTGAAACCCTCAAAACTTTCATTGATGCGCAAGATTTCAAAAAGTGCTTTATCAAAAGAGAGTAATGGCTTAAATGTATCCGTATTGTGGATAGAAAAGACTTTAACCAAAACGATTGAAACCAAAATCACAACCAATGCAGATGGAATCTTTTTGAAGAGCGGTTGTTTCAACAGCGGCCATATAAAAATGATTGCCAAGGAGATGATTCCAATCAATGCAACTTGCCAATGCATAAAGAAATTAGGAAGCGTTGTTTTGAATTCGGCGAGAAGCTCCAGCGGTTCTGTCATCGGTTTACCTTGCGCTGTAGTAGGTGAAAAACCAGCGAGAATATGAACTTGCTTACTGATGATTATGATCCCAATTGCAGCTAACATGCCGTGTACAGCAGAAAGTGGAAAAAGATCCGTGTATTTTCCCCATTTGAACCAACCCATGAGCACTTGTAGCGCACCAGCCACGATAATTGCACCTAGAGCTAAGTGCCAACCAAGCTCATTATTGCCATGACCCAACTCAGCAACAGAACCTGCAACAATGACAATAAGACCCGCCGCCGGGCCCTTGATGGTGAGGGGAGCACCCATGATGAAAGACACCAGAACACCTCCAAACATGGCCGAAATAAGACCATAAATTGGTGGGAAATCACTGGCTTTGGCAATACCCAAACTTAAGGGTAAAGCGAGTAAGAAGACCAGAAAACCAGATAGCATGTCAGCCTTCCAGTGTTTCTTCAATTGATCTAATTCGAGTCTATTATAAATTGAATTTTTCATTTGATGTCATATTATGATGAACGTTTAGCAATTTGATGGTAATTTTTAACGTGCGGACCAAGAAACACACGTGCGTAAATGCGCATCGTAGCCAAGCCATTGATGACAAGGCTAAAAGCTGTAAAAAAGGCGAGTCCAAACTGATCCAACTCGATATGAGAAAAAATCAAATCCTCTCCAATAAAGGATGGGGTAATGGGGAATCCGGATAAACCAAGACATACAAGTAGAAATACAAATCCTGTTTTGGGGTATTCATAAATGTGTCCGTAAAAATTATCCAAACTGATCCATTCGGTTTTTCTCATGCGGGTCAGCAGAAAATAACCAATCGCCCAAGCCAATACAATGCCGCTGAGGTACCATACGTGATGGGCGTTGTCAAAATGGGCATTGAATGAGAGAGCCAAAGAAATGGAAACGTGATTGAACATAATCAAAGTCAAGCTTTTGCGCACAGAATCTCTTTCGGTAAAAGCTTTGACGGCCATTAAAAAGCCCCAGAAAGTAAAGAAAAATGGCAGGCGTTCTCTGACCACCGGCGCAAGAATGGCTTCATTGAAGCGCAATAGCAGCCCAATTCCTAAGATGAGCGCCATGAGCCAAAAAACATAGCGAAAGTTCAAGACCTTCCATCCCCTTCCTATTTTTTTCAAGGGCTTCCACAAGACGCTATAAAGACCATTGTCTAGATTCCATTCCTTGAGGCTGAGCACGTAATAACGATTCAAAAATCCCTTCAACCTACTGCTTTTATTCTCCTGAGCGGGTACTTCGTACAATTGCTCGCGGATTTTGTAACTGACAATTGAGGGAGAAATGAGCAATTGATAAGTTCTCAAGAAGGCATTGCCGAGGATATGTAAAAGTGCGATATTCTCCCAGCCAAAAGCAATTTCGATGAAAATCAGGCCAATCTGGGCAACTGAAGCATACGCAATCTGACTTTTAACGGTACTCTGCACCCTGCTTATAACTGTAGCAATTACAGCCGTTAGAAGACCCGCGAAGACCAAACCAAATTTGAAATACAGCTGGTTCTCCCAAAAATGCAAGGTGCGCAGCAGTAAAAATGCGCCAATATGCACCGACATCGAGCCATAAAATATGGCACTCGAAGGCGTTGGACCTTCCATGGCTCGGGGCAGCCAAGACGAAAAAGGAAGTTGAGCGGATTTTGCAGCAGCTGAGAGGTAAAACAGTGTTGCAATGAGCAAACCAACCCCAGAATTTTGGGCTAAGTGCTCGTGCAGTGTAACTGTCCGATTCATTTCTAAAAACGTGACATTCTCGTGCCAAAAATGGTGCAATAACCACATGGCAAGGATGATACCGATATCACCAATTCGATAGACTGAAAAAACCTTCAAAGCATTTTTGACCGGCAACAAGCGCTCGCGGTAAAAAGCAATTAACAAAAACGAAGAAACGCCTAAAATTTCCCAACCAATAAAGAGCGTCTCCATATTACCTGAAAAAATGATAATAGAATAGCCAATATTGAAGAAAAGAATGGTGTTAAAAAATCGCTTGTAACCGCTCTCCCTGTGCAAATAATAACGCGAATATATCGTGATCAAAAAGGTAAGTGAGGCACCTAAAAATGCAAAGGTCAAGGTGAGTTTATCTACCAAAAAATCAATGAAGAAGTCATAGTTTTCTGAGCGATACACCGAGATTTCTTTGAACTGAACTGGTACAGCACCGTGGAGCAACCAAGAACCAGAAAAAACCAGTACTAAAAGCAATTGCAAAAAGGCTGTGCTGTAACTTAAAACAGAGAGGGCGCCCTCTTTTTTGGACGACAGAAACAAACTGATCAAGAAACCTAGAATGGGCAGGCCTAAAAACCCATGAACGAAATAAGTAGTATTCATGAGGCTAATTTTGAATGTTCAACCCTAACATAAGGCATAAATTGACCCTTCTGAAAAACTAAAAAATGCTTTTCTTCAGGATCAAAGCAAACCAAACGCACCCATTCGTTTGCAAACCATTCAAATGTATTTGGATTACGACTAATCGCAGCCAAAACAACTTGAGCTTTCTGCTCGACAATGACCATTAGGCGGTAAGGGTCGTGGATTTCAATCATCTGACTAGGCAATCCGGTTCTGAGGTCACCATCCACGCCATTTGCAACGCCCAACAAGCCCATTACATTGTGCGGGAGTTTGGACCCAGCGCCTAACTGTTCGTTGTCTACTCTCGAAAAATAATATTCCAAGTTGATGCCTCCACAAACCGGAGCAACGGCGTTCAGAATACCACTCAGTAATTCACCTGTTGGATCAATGCAGTAATCGTAAGAATTCAGAAAAGCCCTACGGTCTAGGAAAATACCGCGTGAAAATTGTCGGCGACCTACAATACACAAGGCATTCGTGGCGTGATTCAATTCCGGCCGTGGCTCAAACAATGAGACGGTCCGTAACTGCACCTTTTGATGAATTTGATGGGGTCTGCCCTGCGAATTGACCGTCATGAATTTTTTGGAGCGCTCCACTGCATTTAGTTCGCAAGCTTTAGCGAAAATGGCACGATCTGCTTTAAAGACATCCACCAAATGTGGTGGGATTTGACTCAGGTCGTAATAAACAAACTCATCCCTGGCGGTGTCATGTAAGATTGGAACAAAATGTGTTTGATCCTGAATGTCAACACCTTCTGAACGCAAAGCTCTTCGAACCAAAAGATGATTTGCCATATAAGCAAAAGCGCGGGCATTCACTGACCCTGGCCTGCCAGAGCATGCACCACAATCATAACCTGCGTAGTGGGTATTATTGGCGCTACTCGAGCCGTGTGCAACAAGGTAAACGAGGGGCGAAAACTGATTTTGCAAACCAATACTTTTGAACATTCCGCCCACAATTGCCGTCATTTCTGCGACAGTAAAACCAATTTGCATTCCATCTGGTGTAAATTGAGCATCCAAATGTTCGACACTAAGAAATGCATCCGGATTCATGTGTTGTTTTGAAGAGAAGGCCATTGTATTCATGAAAGGCCATAATATGCTCAATGCCAGTTTAAATGCCGACCACAAACCAAAAGTATGGGTGAGTATCCAACCGAGTAACAAACCGTGTGTACGCTTATCAAAATGCCATTCTTTTTGCTTTTTTTGACGAAAAGTATGTTCTATAATTAGGTGTGTGGGCTGCACTGGTGCAGGGCATATTTTGGTGCGTTGCAAAGAGCCATGCGCTTGAAAGTAGGTTTCAATGTTGAAATGACCAGGTGTGCCAAAAGAGAGAAATGACGGATTGAGCTGCTCAATATGCCTTCGGATAGAACATTCGCGGTCATCGATACAAAAGATACCTATGCTACTTGGTTTTGGCGACTCGTTACTCACCTTTTGTTGCAGCGAGGCCAAAACTTGATCGTAGTAGGTCCATTCGTAGGCATCTTGCCAAATGGCTTTCAGCTTTTGCGCTGTGGTAGAAAGTACTTGTTTGGGATCAAATACATACCTTTCCAGACCTAATTTAGCGGCTGGAATCCAGCTGTTATGGTGCTGATCCAAGGCGTCGATTTCCAATAGACACTCCAGAAGCACGAAATCTTCAAAGGAAATTTCACGCTTCAGAACCAATAAATTGGGTCTGTTGGCTATTTGCGCAATCATGCCCGCATAACCCGGATGGGCAAATTGTTGGTCGTACAAATAATTCTCAAAGGCCCGTTGGTCGCCTACTAATAAATCGAGCGCATCCTGAAGGGTGAAAGCCGGATTTAACAAACAATTTCTAGCGCGTTCACCGGAAAAAATAGAGGCTGTATTTTCAGACTCCAATTGTCTCAATGCGGCAAGAAAAGGCAAATCATTGGTCGGAAAGCGCCAAATTGCAATGCCTTGATCGAGAAATGAATTGACGATGCGAAACAAGAGCGGATGCACGCGCGCATCTAAATCAAATCCAAGTTTTTTCTTCCATTGCAGTCTGTATGAACCAACAACCGTAGGGTTTTCGGTTGCTGTCTCAAATTGAAAAAGCTGGTCTTTGCTCAATTCTCTTTGTTCGGCTAGCGCACGATCCAAACTATCGGCTGAGATAGTGCCCTTTGAATATAAATCGCGATAGGCCTCTAAAGACAAATAGGTCTGGAAACCGAATAGTTGCTGCGCTGCATGCAAGCCTTTATGAAAAGGTTGATCCTGAAAGGCGTGCAGCGTGTTGTGATGGATAAAATCCTTTAATGGAGCCTGACTGGGCAGGTAATGCTCAAGTTCATGTAGGATGTCTTTGAGCTGGTGATTCTCATGCATAAATAGGGTTTAAAAAGTGTAAAAAACAAAATGGTTTCTACTTACTTTTTAAATCCTAAACACCTGAAAATGAATGAATATATTGTTTTTATACAGCCAATTGCGAAAGATATTGGCGGCGTATTTGGGATGTTTGCATCCGTCATGAATGCGTGAATAAACATAAGAATGATGGCCTTGAAAAATACCTGATTGATTTTTTGAATCAATGCTAAAGTCATGATCGGTTTCCTGCTCGGTATCATGTTCGGCCTCTTCGATTTCTTCGAGAAATTCACAGGTAACAAACGAGAGATATTCGTTAGAGGGGTGCTTGTATTGCGCTTGGTTGAGTTGTTTTGCCGTTGCCTTTTGATTCAATTTTGGACCAACCGGTAAGGACATGCCGAATGCGAGATTGCTCAAAAAAGCAACTAATGTGATCAAGAAAACGGCTCTTTTAGACCAATGCATGCAACAAAATTAACCACTTAGCTGTAAAGTGTTGTTAAATTATTCCTAAAAAAACAAGATTGCCTTATCTTTGCTTCCTATGCAATCAACAATTACTCATTCAGACAAAACCCAAGCCTATATCGATCTAGAAGATCAGTACGGCGCCCACAACTACCACCCACTACCAGTTGTTTTGACAAAAGGAGAGGGCGTTTACGTTTGGGACGTCGATGGCAAGCGTTACTTTGACTTTCTTTCTGCTTATTCGGCAGTCAATCAAGGACACGCACATCCAAAAATTACCCAAGCGCTTATCGATCAAGCTAAAACATTGGCCCTGACCTCCCGCGCTTTCTACAACGATTGCCTTGGCGACTACGAAAAATACGTCACCAACTACTTCGGCTTTGACAAAGTGCTGCCGATGAATACCGGAGCAGAAGCGGTAGAAACCGCAATTAAATTATGTCGCAAATGGGCGTATGAAAAGAAAGGTATTGCTGAAAACCAAGCCCAAATTGTGGTCTGTGAAGGTAATTTCCACGGCCGCACCACCACAATTGTCTCCTTTTCTTCCGACCCTGACTCCAACAAAAACTTTGGCCCGTATCCGGCTGGCTTCATCTCCATCCCCTACAACGATATTGCAGCACTCGAAGCTGCACTCGCCCAACCAAATGTGGCAGGTTTCTTGGTAGAGCCTATTCAAGGTGAGGCGGGTGTGTATACGCCCTCAGACGACTACATGCGCCAAGCCAGAGCGCTTTGCACCCAACACAACGCCCTATTTATTGCCGATGAAGTACAAACAGGCATTGCTCGCACTGGTAGTCTTTTGGCTGTTTGTGGCAATTGTTCTTGTGAAAACAAATGCGAACAACAAGCCGCAACTTACGCCAGACCAGACATCCTCATACTCGGCAAAGCACTTTCCGGTGGCGTTTACCCTGTTTCTGCAGTATTAGCCGACGACCACATCATGATGGTTATCAAGCCCGGACAGCACGGATCTACTTTCGGCGGAAATCCTATAGCTGCCAAAGTAGCAATTGCTGCACTCACAGCTGTTGAAGAAGAACACCTCATTCAAAATGCACGCAAGCTCGGCCACTTATTCAGAAGCGAAATGCAGCGCATCATAGACCAACACGACCTTCTCGTTAAGGTGCGTGGTAAAGGTCTACTCAATGCTGTTGTGGTCAATGACGGCCCAGATTCCGACACCGCATGGCGCTTGTGTGTGGCGCTCAAAGAAAACGGTCTTTTGGCCAAACCAACCCACGGCAACATCATACGCTTTGCGCCACCGCTTGTCATTACAGAAGCGCAACTCCTGGAGTGCATTGCAATCATAGAAACTACAGTTCAACATTTCACTAAATAATTTTACTTTGGCAACACCTATTAAATTTGGAACCGATGGCTGGAGAGCGATCATTGCAGCAGACTTCACCGTTGAAAACGTAGCCCGTGTTACCGAAGCTACAGGTATCTGGCTCAAGGCACAATTTGAAAACCCAACGGTTGTTATTGGCCACGACTGCCGTTTTGCAGGCGAACTCTTCATGGAAACCGCTGCCAAAGTTTTGCTAGCACAAGGCATTCAAATCAAAATGGCCCGCGGTTTTGTCTCTACCCCAATGATCTCGCTAGCTGCCAATCAGTTGGGCTGCGAGGTAGGCATCATCATTACGGCCAGTCATAATCCGCCATCTTACAACGGTTTTAAGTTAAAAGCCAAATTTGGAGGGCCACTCGAGCCCGAAAAAGTCAATGAAGTAGAAGCACTCATCCCCGATGCGTGCAGCATTGATTTTCAAGCAATCGACCTTCAAGAAGCGCTCAGTTCAGGTCAGCTCGAAGAAATCGATATCGAAACGCGTTATATCAACCACGTCAAAGCCAATTTTGACCTCGCTGCCATCCGCAACTCAGGTCTTAAGCTCATGTACGACGCCATGTACGGCGCTGGCCAACGCGCACTCCCGCTCGTTTTACCTGAAGTCGAACTCCTGCACTGCGAACCCAACCCATCTTTCATGGGTACAGCTCCAGAGCCCATTGCCAAAAATCTTCAAGAACTCGCTCAAACCATCCAAACTAAAGCAGACATCTCTTGCGCACTCGCCACCGACGGCGATGCAGATCGCATTGGCCTTTACAACAGCCATGGCGAGTTTGTAGATTCTCACCACATCATCTTGCTTTTGATCCATTACATGGTCAAGTACAAACAAATGACAGGCAAGGTTGTCATTGCATTTTCGGTCACACCACGCGTCGAAAAACTCTGCAAGCATTACGGTCTGGAATTAGAAGTGACCAAAATTGGCTTTAAAGAAATTGCCAACATCATGATCAAAGAAGATGTTCTTCTTGGTGGTGAAGAATCTGGCGGTATTGCCGTTAAAGGACACATTCCAGAGCGCGACGGCATCTGGATGGGTCTCATTGTATGGGAATTCATGGCTAAATCTGGCAAATCCCTCGACGAACTTATCGATGAAGTATATGCTATCGTTGGACCTTTCCAATTTGAACGCAACGACCTCCACATCACCGAAGAACTCAAACAAAAAATAATCGCCAACTGCAAAGCAGACAACTACAAATCTTTTGGCAAATACCAAGTTCGAGAAGTACAGACCATCGATGGCTTCAAATATTTCTTCGACGACGAACGCTGGGTCATGATCAGACCGTCTGGCACAGAACCAGTATTGCGCACCTACGCCGAAGCACCAACTTTAGAAGAAGTGAGAGAAATCCTAACTGCAACTGCACAAGCTATTTGCAATTAACAGTTCGCCGTATAATTGATACTGAAATTTACGCACAAGCCCTTCAAATTGGAGGGCTTTTTTTGTGCCTTCAAATCAAAAGAACTAATTTTATATTTATAAATCATAAATACGCAAGTTTTCACGAGTTCACTCCCGGACACACTTTTTGCCTTGCTTTCCGAAAAAGCACAAGAACTGAACGTTCCTAAAAATAAAATCATTGAGAAGGCACTCGCAGTCTATTTAGAGCAGCTCAATAAAGCAGCCTATATTGGTATTCAGCGGAGATTTATTCAATACCCATACACCACTCATTATTGGCCTAACACTGTCCTCCAAAATCAAAAACTTTAAAGGGAGTCTCATTCTTGAACCCGACCCCGAAAATGGCCTGAAAGAAAAGTCTGAAATTTTTACTTTTCACATCCGCTCTATTTCAAAAGAGCGCTTTATTGAAAAGATTAGCCGCATTGACGGTAAAAAACTTAAAGAATTAAGAAAAGCGCTTCAAGAAATCCTTACTTATTAACCCAAAGCGACATCCAAGATCATCATCACTAAGAAGCCTCCAATGAAGCCTAAAACAGCTACATCGGTGTATTTGTCGCGCTGGGTTTCGGGGATCACTTCTTCTACCACCACAAAGATCATGGCGCCCGCGGCAAAAGAGAGCGCGAAAGGCAAAATTGGTTCCATGTATATAACTGCTACAGCGCCAATAACGCCCGCAATTGGCTCTACGATAGCGGAAAGTTGGCCATACATAAAACTCTTCATACGGCTCGCTCCCGCTCGCCGCAAAGGCATGGCCACGGCAAATCCTTCCGGGAAGTTTTGGATGCCAATTCCAATTGCCAAAGCAATAGCACCAGCAATTGTGGCGCCTTCCATACCGTTGGCTGCTGCGCCAAACAAAACCCCAACAGCTAAGCCTTCAGGAATGTTGTGCAAAGTAATGGCGAGTACCAAAAGGGTGGTTTTGTGTAGCTGCGTTTTGACACCTTCGGTTTCGTTTTCATTAAAGTTGATGTGCAAATGCGGTAATTTCTTGTCGAGGAAAAACAAAAACAATGCACCTGTCAGAAAACCAATTGCGGCTGGCATCCAGGGTGCGCTTGGGTAAAGCCTTTCGGAAAGCTCAATGGAAGGCATAAGTAAAGACCAGAAGCTAGCCGCCACCATTACGCCACCGGTAAAGCCAAGCATGCCATCGAGCAAACCGCGGTGCATACTTTTAAAGAAGAAAACCAAACTAGCACCTGCTGCGGTTACCAACCACGTAAAAGTGGTGGCCAAAAAGGCTGCAAAAACAGGATCGATATGGGTAAAGTAATGTTCGAGTTGTTGCATCATGGTACAAAAATACCAATAAATGGAACCTACAAATCAAAGTATTGCAAAGCAAGTTTGTAGCTATCCAAACCAAAACCAAAAATACAGCCTTTGCAAACCGGGCTTAATAAGGATTCATGCCGAAATGATTCGCGGGCAGTTATATTCGAAATATGCACTTCTACTACCGGAACTGAAATAGCGGCAATGCAATCACGCAAGGCAACACTTGTGTGCGTGTAGCCACCAGCATTGAGAATAATGCCATCTACTGCTGCAGTTTGAAGCAAATCTATGAGCTCCCCTTCAATATTGGACTGAAAATAAGCCAATTCATGCGTGCTTTGACCTTTCAGCTGCTCAAAATAAGCTTCGAACGTGACATTCCCATATATTTGTGTTTCACGGGTGCCGAGTAAATTCAAATTTGGACCATTGACAATAAGCAACTTCATAAGACATGCATTGGGAGCGCTATATTAAGGATTTTGTTTCATACCTAAAAATTGAAAAGGGTTTGGCTGAAAACTCAATCCTGGCCTACCAGCGCGATGTCAGCTTGTTGGCCGAGCATTTCACCAACGAAAAAAGTAAACCGGAACAAGTTACATACGAACAACTCAAAACTTTCGTAGCACATCTTTACGACCTAGGGCTCAGTGCACGAAGCCAGGCGCGTATCATTTCAGGTGTCAAGCAGTTTTTTAGATACCTCATCTTAGAACGGTATATCCATATCGATCCATCCGAACTTTTGGAACAACCCAAACTTGGCAGAAAATTACCTGAAGTGCTTGAAATTGAAGAAATCGACGCTCTGTTAGCTGCCATTGACTTAAGTTTGGCAGAGGGCCAACGCAATCATGCCATGCTCGAAACTCTATACAGCTGCGGACTGCGCGTATCTGAACTTATTGGACTGCGTTTCTCTGATTTGTATTTTGACGAGGGATTCATCCGTGTTATTGGAAAAGGCAATAAGGAGCGTTTGGTGCCAGTTTCGCCACAGGTTGTGCAAGAGATCACTGCCTACACAGCGCAATCTAGACTAGAAGTTCCGATCAAAAAAGGACAGGAACATTTTATTTTTCTCAATCGCAGAGGAGCCGCCCTCACGAGAGTCATGATTTTTACGATCATCAAGCAATTGGCACAAAAAATTGGCTTAGGAAAGCAAATTTCTCCGCATACTTTTCGACACAGTTTTGCCACACATTTAGTAGAAGGCGGAGCCAATTTGCGCGCCGTTCAAGAGATGCTCGGACACGAATCTATCACCACCACAGAGATTTACACACATCTCGACCAACGATTTTTACGCACGGCGATCTTAAGTCATCATCCGAGAAATCAAGGGAAATAATGTGCTTTGTTGAAAAAGGCTGCTTTTTTGTGGATAATGGGTTTGTAGTATTGTAAAAAGTTGTTATCTTTGCATCCGCTTTTGTAATTACACGTAATAATATAGACATGTCACGAGTTTGTCAGTTAACAGGAAAGTCAGTGATGGTTGGAAACAACGTATCGCACTCAAATCGCAAGACCAAGCGTCGTTTTTATCCGAACTTGATCACGAAGAAGTTTTTCGTTCCTGAAGAAGATAATTATATCACTTTAAAGATTTCTGCTGCTGCCTTGCGCACCATCAACAAAAAAGGAATCTCCGCTTGCTTGAAAGAAGCACGCCAAAAAGGATTTTTGAAATAACCTGTTGGGAAACAGAATAAACATTTAGAAAATGGCTAAGAAGAGTAAAGGCAACCGCATCCAAGTAATTCTAGAGTGCACTGAGCACAAAGAGTCTGGTATGCCCGGTACATCACGCTACATCACAACTAAGAACCGTAAAAATACGCCAGACCGTATGGAGATTAAAAAATACAATCCCATCCTCAAGCGTATGACTGTCCATAAAGAAATTAAATAAGTAAGTCATGGCAAAGAAAGTAGTTGCATCCCTCCAGAAAGGTGGAGGTAAAGAACATACAAAGGTGATCAAAATGGTCAAGTCTGAAAAGTCTGTCTCGTACACCTTTAAAGAAGAAATCGTACACAACGACAAAGTTAAAGAGTGGTTTACCAAAGGCTAAACCGTTGTGCAATCCCTTTTAAAGCTTCCAAGTTGGGAGCTTTTTTTTTATCTTAGCAAATGGGCATATTTGATTTTTTTTCAAAATCTAAAAAAGAGACCCTTGATCCGGTTCAAAAAGAAACCCTCGACCAAGGTCTAGAGAAAACCAAACAAACCTTTTTCTCTAAAATCACGCGCTTGCTCGTGGGCAAAAGTCGTGTAGATCAAGGCGTCCTCGACGACCTCGAAGAACTTCTCATTACCGCCGATGTAGGCGTCGAGACCACTCTCAAAATCATTGAGCGCATCGAAACCCGTGTGTCCAAAGACCGCGTCATCAACTCCGAAGAACTCAATCAAATTCTCCGAGACGAAATCATCGGCTTACTCGAGGAAAATGCCGCTAACTTTGAAGGCAAACTCAAAGTTGACAAACCTACAGATGGCAACCCTTATGTTTTAATGGTGGTTGGCGTCAATGGCGTGGGGAAAACCACTACCATTGGCAAACTTGCTTATCAAATGAAACAAGCCGGCCTCAAAGTAGTGTTGGGCGCCTCAGACACCTTCAGAGCAGCTGCCGTAGACCAACTCATCATTTGGGCCGACCGCGTAGGTGTTCCTATCGTACAACAAGGTATGGGTGCCGACCCAGCAAGTGTTGCTTTCGACGCGTTGCAATCGGCCAAAGCACAAGGTGCTGATGTCGTGATCATCGATACCGCAGGTCGCTTACACAACAAAGTCAACCTCATGCAAGAGCTCTCCAAGATCAAGCGCGTGATGGACAAAGTTGTGCCAAACGCACCCCACGAAATTTTATTGGTATTAGATGGTTCAACCGGGCAAAACGCCTACGAACAAGCCAAGCAATTTGCACAAGCCACAGACATCAATGCTTTAGCAGTTACCAAATTAGATGGTACAGCAAAAGGCGGTGTGGTTATTGGCATCTCTGACCAAATGAAAATTCCGGTCAAGTATATTGGCGTTGGCGAAAAAATGCAAGACCTCCAGCTTTTTGACCGCAAGGCCTTTGTGGAATCCCTCTTCAAGTAAGTAATCTAAGCACTAGAGTACTTCTTTCATTATCATTCCTTAAATCAACTGCTGCGCCACATAAGTAGCGTACTGTCCATTTAGCGTCATGAGTTCGTCGTGCTTGCCTTGTTCTATTATTTGGCCATCTTGCAAGACCAATATTTGATCTGCTTTGCGAATGGTAGACAAACGGTGCGCAATAACGATAGACGTGCGGCCTTTCATGAGTTCTTCTAAAGCAGCTTGCACCAAACGCTCAGAGGTGGAGTCTAGTGCTGAGGTGGCTTCATCTAAAATAAGAATACTTGGATTTTTGAGAATAGCTCGCGCAATGGCGATGCGTTGTTTTTGACCACCCGACAACTGAATGCCACGGTCGCCGACTTCAGTGGCTAACTGTTCAGGGAAGGTGGAAATGAATTCCCAGGCGTTTGCTTTTTGTGCAGCGTCCATGACTTCAGCATCGGTAGCATCTGGGCGCCCAAAACGGATATTTTCTAAGATGCTGCCTGAAAACAACAAGACTTCCTGTGGCACAATAGCCATATGCTGGCGCAACGCATGTAAATCAAACGTACTTGCTTTGCTCGAGCCAAAATAAATTTCACCTTCAGTTGGTTGGTAAAACTGCAATAGCAAATTAGCAATGGTAGACTTTCCAGAACCACTCTTCCCTACTAGTGCTAAAGTTTGATTAGGTGCCAGCGTAAAGTTTATTCCTTTGAGCACTTCGATATCTGCGCGCTGCGGGTAACTAAAATGTAAGTTTTCAAAACGTACTGAGCCGTCAATAGAAATTGGCGCTGGTGTATGGCTCGTTTGCTCTGAGCTCTCTTGCAAGATGTCGAGAAGATTTTCGGTGGCGCCTACTGCTTTTTGCACACTGGCATATAAGTCGGGTAAAGAACCAATGGAGGCTCCCATCATGATAGTAAACAACACAAACTGATAAAAACCTTCAGATGCCAACTCAGGATTCGGGCCTTGGGTCATGAGAAGACCCTTCCAAACAATAAATACGATGGCTCCGAACAAACAAAAGATGATAAAAGACACAAACAAACCACGCCAAATTCCGCTTCTGACATTGAGGTCGCGGGTTTGTTGGGTGCTCTTTTTGTATTTACCCAATAAAAACCATTCGTTGGTAAATGCTTTCACGTTGGCAATGCCAGTAAGCGCCTCTTCTAAGACAGAATTAGAGGTGGCGATGTAGTCTTGCGCTTCTTTACTCAGTTTGCGGATGTAGCGACCAAAAAATACGGCCACAATAGCCATGACTGGCACAGTTGCGAGCATGATCAGGGAGAGTTTCCAGGAAATAAAGAACAAAAAGGCGATCCCGCCAAAAACAATGATGATTTGTCTGAAGAATTCAGCGATGGTGGTGCGGAGTACTTCTTGAATTTGGGTGATGTCCGATGCAACTCTTGAAGTGAGCTCCCCTACCTTTTGACGGTTGAAGAAGTCCATGGGCATGTAGACCAACTTCGCAAAGGCATCGTTGCGCATGTCGCGCAGGGCATTTTCGGTAACATTATTAAAAAGCACGACCCTTACAAAAGAAAACACACTTTGAAAAAAGAACAGCATGAAGAGCGCAAACGCAATCTGGTTGACATTAGAAAGATCGATCAAGCGAATGGCTTGCTCAGGATTAGAAGTTGTATTGGAGCTACCGAGTAACTTACCCATGAGGTAAGGAAAGACCAAACCTGCAGAGGTACTGAGCACCAAGAAGATCCAGCCGATAAAATATGTGCCCGCGTAGGGCTTGAGGTAACGCAAAAAACGCGCAGCCTTGCGCCAGCTGTCTTTGGTTAGTTTTACTTTGGGTTCTTTTGTTTTTTTGGGTCTCATCATGGCTAAGGCGCTTTGCTCTACAAATTTAACGTGCTTTCTTGGGGCAAGAGCTTTTTTTCACGATTTTTGTCGAAAGAATTTGAAATTCTAAAAAATTAACTATCTTTGCATTCCCAAAAACATTACAAATAACGACACGACATGAAAAGAACGTTTCAACCATCGGTA
>JAIXXP010000060.1 GCA_027490665.1 Cryomorphaceae bacterium
AATCTTCTTGACGAGTGACTTTTTTTTCGGCCATAGGATGCTTTCTTTGAAAGCACAAAGATAAGCAATTCTATGGGAAGCGGGGCTTCATGGTTTGCTTACTACAGCGGTTTTCGATCAAACTATTGCTGTAATGTTGATAAAGAGCACTCATTTTCTGGCTTATTTGCGCTTGCTCTTGGGTGTAGATGCGCGCTACATTTGGCGTCCAGGCAATGGGTAAAAGATTGGTGCCGTTGTAAATGAAAGAAAGCAAATTGCCGTTGTCGTAGACCATTTTTTGGCTTTGGGTGTTTTCAAAACAAGAAGACCCCAATTGGAACGCTGCTTTTGGCAAACCTAACATATCTAAGACGGTAGGCATGATGTCGATTTGTTGAAAAACAACTCCTTTAGAAGGTTTTGGAAGCGCTTGTGAAGGATGATAAAATGCGATTGGAATGCGGTAACGCCAATCGAGGGTTTGGAATTGTTTTTGACGCGTAGGCCCGACGTGATCAGCGGTAATGACAAATAAGGTGTTCTTAAACCAAGCTTCGTTTTGATAACGTTTGAAAAAGCGACTCAAGGCTTTGTCTGTGTATGAAATTGTTTTGCAAAGTGGTTCTGGACCGCTTTGTAACTTACCTTCATATGACGAAGGAACGGTATATGGATGATGCGAACTTAGGGTGAAAATAGAACTAAAAAAAGGTTGGTGTTGCCGGGCGAGTTCTTCTCCAAAATAAGAAAGCATGTGGTGATCCCACACCCCCCAATTGCCGTCAAAATGAGCCTGATTCGGATAAGACTCTAGTCCTTTATAGATATCGACACCAATTGCCTTGGTAAAACTCTTGAAACTCATGGACCCTTCCTTGGCGCCATGATAAAAGGAAGTCTGGTAGCCTTTGTCTTTGAGCATTTGTGGTAAACTATTCAGCTGATTGCTGCAATAGGGCGATAAAATATAGGATTCAGGGAGCCAAGATGGCATTCCGGCTAAAATGGCTGGTACGGCATCCATGGAGGTGCGGCCATTGGCAATGGCGTAATCAAAGAACAAACCTTTTTGAACGAGTGAGTCTAAAAAAGGCGTATACGACTTCGGACTATTTGGGCCCGCATAATTTGTTCCGAAACTCTCAATAATGATGACAACGACATTCGTGTTTTTGGGCAAAACGAAGGGTGGCTTCCCTTCATTTGACGGAAGCAGCTTGGCTAGCGCATGATTATCGTGAAAATGCAGCAGTTTTGCACTGCCTTCATCGGTTGTTTTCAAGACCGTAAATGCGGTATTGAGTACAATTGGTGCTTGTTCTAAGCTACTGAAGGCCGTGGCATCTACAATGCCAATAGGACGCAATTGCACACCCCCTCTTGCAAGGACAATAGTAAGCAGTAAGATGCTGATAAATTGAACCCAGGCCAATTTGCTCAACTGCCCAGGCTCTTCCTTTCCAAATCGGTGGAGCGCACGCCATAATACTATAGCCAAAACGGCAAAAAGCAAGGGCAACCACCAAAATTCCTTCAAAAACTCGCCAGCTAGAGAGCTTGTTTCGGTTCCGGTCAAGAGATGCAAAAAATAGCTAAAACCCGAACGTTTTTGGGTATAGGAAAAATAAGCGATGTCCCAGGTGTTGAGTAGGATGATGAGCAAACCAATGACAGCCAAATAGCATTTGATGAGCCAGCCTAAAATCAATTTGATCTTAGCATTGAATTTGTGCCGAAAGGGATGCACCAACAAAAAAAGCGGCATGGAGAGCAGTGCAATTGTTATGGCATCAAAATAAGCGCCTACAAAAAATAACCGAAGGTCTAGTTGTTTGAAAAACGCGGCGTTTTGCCACATGAAAGCCAAGCGAAGAATACTCATGCTGAGTAACAACAGCAAGAAATACTGTAGTAGCGGTTTGTTTTTCAAGGTGCTCAGTACGCCAAAAGTTTGTCTATGGTTGGGAGTAATCTGCTTTGGGCAAGGAATTGCTGCTCTAGGTCGGCGGCAAAAGGCACAGGCGTATCTAGAGAGGCCACACGCAAAACCGGTGCGTCTAAATGTTCAAAACAGTGCTCGTTGACCAACGCAACGATTTCTCCGCCGATTCCGGCTGTGATGGTGTCTTCGTGTAAGACCAAAACTCTTCCGGTTTTAGACGCAGCAGCAATTATGGCTTCTAAATCAAGCGGCAACAGGGTTCTGAGGTCGAGGATCTCAAAAGTATGTTGTGGCCGGTGCGCTGCGGCATCTAGCGCCCAATGTACACCTAAACCATAGGTAATAATGGTAAGGTCGGTACCATGCTGAACACTTGCTGCTTTTCCGATAGGCGTATTGTAATAACCTGTTGGTACATCGCCTTTTAAGCTGCGGTATAGAAACTTATGCTCGAAGAATAAAACGGGGTTAGGATCTTCAAATGCGGCAAGCAAGAGGCCTTTGGCATCGTGCGGATTTGAAGGATACACGACCTTCAAACCAGGCGTATGGGCAAACCATGCTTCATTGCTTTGAGAATGAAAAGGGCCGGCAGCCGTTCCTGCACCTGTTGGCATTCGCACTACTACGTCGGCGTTTTGCCCCCAGCGCCAATGCAACTTAGCGAGGTTGTTTACAATTTGATTGAAACCAACACTTACGAAATCGGCAAATTGCATCTCGACCATTGCTTTCATGCCAGCGATGCTAAGCCCTAGCCCTGCACCAATAATGGCTGATTCACAAAGTGGTGTATTGCGTACGCGGTCTTTGCCAAATAATTCGACGAATCCTTCGGTAACTTTAAAAGCCCCGCCGTACTCAGCGATGTCTTGACCCATGAGCACCAAATTGTGGTGGGTCTGCATAGCCGTACGCAAGCCATCTTGAATGGCATCTATGAAGCGAACTTCTTCGGAATTTGCACCTGGCTCAACAGCAACATAGGCATGAGGTGCGTATACATCTGCTAATTCTTGAGTAAGACTAGGAACGATTTTTGGCGCGGCATTAGCGGCATCGAAAGCCTCCTGAATTTCTTCTTTGAATTGATGTTTGATTTGGTCAATTGCTGCCTGATCAAGAATGTTTTGCTCTAGTAAAAATGCTTCAAAATTGGTGACCGGATCTTTGGGCTCCCATTCGGCTTGTAGGCCCTCAGGGTAATACTTGGTGCCAGACGCTTCTTCATGGCCGCGCATTCTGAAGGTCATCAATTCTAAAATGAAAGGACGCGGATTTTCTTGAATTTGGGCGCGAATGTTACGAACTGTTTCAATGACCTCTAGAATATTGTTGCCATCGACTTGTATGGCGTCCATGCCGTAGCCGATACCTTTGTCGATGAATTGTTTGCAACGGAATTGCTCAGAGGAAGGAGTACTCAAGCCCCAACAGTTATTTTCTATAGCAAAAATGACAGGCAATTGCCACACTGCAGCAACGTTGAGCGCTTCGTGAAAATCGCCTTCAGAGGCGCCGCCATCTCCTGAAAACACAAGGGTAGTGTCGGTAGTTTGGCGAATTTTGGAAGACAGTGCAATACCATCGGCGATGCCCAATTGTGGCCCAAGATGGGAGATCATGCCGACTAGTTTGTGGTCTTGGGTTCCGAAATGAAAGCTGCGGTCGCGGCCTTTGGTGTAGCCATCTGCTTTCCCTTGAAACTGTGCAAACAAGCGTTGCAACGGAATTTGACGCGTGGTAAAAACCCCCAAATTGCGGTGCATGGGCAAGATGTACTCGTGTTCAGCCATAGCGTAGGCGCAACCTACAGAGACAGCTTCTTGCCCCCAACCTGAAAACCATTTGCTGATTTTACCTTGGCGCAACAAAATGAGCATTTTCTCCTCAATGAGGCGAGGCAAGGCCAAATGCTTATATATCTGAATGAGTTCTTCGTTACCGTAATGTTGAGTTTGGTAATTGATGGTGTTGATGTCTGGCATTGAACTTATACTTTTAAACCGCGAACTACGCGTTCTTTGCGTTTGGTGCGCTCTAGTTTTTTCTTGACAATTAATAGATGTGCTGCTCTTGGGGCGCCTCTTGTGAGGTCAACTTTGTAGTCATTGCCACCGTAACTGATGCGGGCACCACCTGCTGCAGACCAATCTGCGTCTAAATAAAAACGACGAACACTTGCGCCGTCTGTTTTGGTTGCAAAAGGAATGTAGCGTTGGTCTCCGGTTTCAAAGCGCACTAATAACTGACCTGCATCGCCGAAGTTTTCAAAAATACAACGTGTACCCGCTGGAATGATCACGGATTCAGACTGAGAGTTAGAACTCGATACCAACGCACCATTTTGAGTAGTAAGCTCACTAGACTGCTTGTTGATTTGGTTCAAAATAATTGTGTGAGAGGTGTAAAACTGAACCTGACGAAGTTTGGCCTCTGAGTCTAGTGTGAATTCGTCACGAATGGCGGTGGTGTATGGTATTTTAGTTCCGCAAGAGGTAGCTACTAAGGCCAACAGAATAAAAAGTGCGAATTGTTTCATAGTTGTTAAATTTGTTTCAAAATTAATTAAAAGATGCGTGCGCTAAACAAACTTCTCGTCTATCTTTTCGGACTTTTTAGCCTTGTGCTATTTGCATGTGAGCAAGACGCCGCAAAGAAGCCCGTTTCACTTGATTCCATTCGCCCCCACTCCAAAACGAACAAATCGAAAAGTGACCAAAAAAAAGCGAAAGATACGCTTGGGCCTTTTCTCAATTATTATGCCAATGACTCTGCTTCTTTACAAATCGCTAAACTCAAAATAGACAGCCTTGGTGAGTATAGGTTTCTCGATAGATTCTCTCCGAATATTCAGCGATTTCTGTTACAAGATTCAAGTTCAGCTTCGTTTCAAGTCTGCACGTGGAATTTCAAGGACAGCAGCGCTTGCCTAGAAGCATTTTACAATTGGCTAGATCAGGCCGGAAAAAACAACTCGAGTGTTCCACTTTTAAAAGGAAGTATCTCTAGCGCTAATTACAATTTAGTTATCGTTGCTGAAAAGCAAATCTTGTACATTGGGAGTAAGCGCGCCATCGATTTCAAAAAATGGCTGCTTTGGTACAGTGGCACCACAAAGAGCCCCGATTGTCGGTACATTTTGTATTCACAGCCCAAAAAACGAACCAAATGGTTCAAATTTGAAAATGCTCAAATCCTTACTTTATGAATTTAGTGAACCGCGGATTTATTTTTGTTAGACCCACCAAAACTTTTATAGATTGGGCCAAAGAAATCGATACTGAGCTCGTTATGGGTGAAAATGCCGAGGGCAGCATGTACTTGATAGAGGAAGAATTTTGGGACGACGAACTCATCCTCAAGCAATACGCAAAAAAAATTGCAAGTCAGGAGTTTAGTAGCATCACTGAAGACAATACCACCTGGCCCAATTGGACTGAATTAGCCCAGTTCGAAGCTTTTTTTAGCATTGAGATGGGTTGCACCTGCATTGATTTATTGAAAGAACCCTTGCAAAAGGAAGCATTTTAGTTCTTTACAGGCGGTCAATTAGGTTGGAATTCAGGTAAGCCGGATCAAAAGTCACTTCTTCACCTAACCAATTCGGTTTTTCAAAAAACTGTGCTTCTTCTGTTAGCTCTAATTCGGCAATCAAAAGACCGTCTAATGCACCATGAAATACATCTAGCTCCCAGGTATCATTGCCATTTTGAATGTAAAAGCGCGTTTTATGTAGACAAGGAAGTTTCGCTTCCTCAATCATTTCATTGGCTTCATCTATCGGAATTTCGTATTCAAATTCACTGCGCGTAAGTCCTGCGCCGAGCTTTATTGTAAACAATGCCATGTTGTCCGTGACCCTGATGCGCACGGATCGATCAGCTTCACGCAACAGATAGGCTTGCTTTAACTCGCGCTGCCCGATACATTTAGCTGTTTTCCAGGAGTCATTGGCTACTAGAAACTTGCGTTCGATTTCTTTCAAAATTCAATTATTTGAACTATTTTTACCCCGCATGCAACTAAAGATGGTTGCTTTGCGTCAATGCACAAAACTAAACTTTCTCTATGAAACTTTACACTACTATTTTTAGCTTGCTCATTGGAAGCAGCGCGCTTTTCGCCCAAAAAACTGTCAATCAGGCTGGTATCAAAATCACCACCGCACCTTTACACTGCGATGTGCCTTCTGAAGGTTATCAAGCAGATTTAATCGCACTTACCATAATAAATACCACCAACGAAGTTAAAACGGTTTCGTACAGTTTCGAATTGTACTACGATAATAACTGTGCAACTTGCGGTCACGACGAATATCTCTACACCCAAACTTTGCAACCGAACCAAACTTTGCAAGGTGTTTGCCTAGACCGCAACAACATGGGGCTTACTATTTTCGACCACATGCCTGCGCACCTCACCAAAACGCAACTGACCGACTACAACATACTACACGTTACGGTTCAGTAACCCAAACAAAACTACTACTCCATGAAATTCAAGCACCTCATCCTTGGACTTGCACTCTCTTTTGGCATTGGTCAAAATTTACAAGCGCAATGTACCGTACAGGCAATTGCCCAAGACACCATCGTTCCTTGTAATGGCTCCACCACACTCAGTGTTAACGGATCCGGAACCAGCGTCTTGGCTTTTGGCGAAAACTTCAACGCAGGGCAACCTGTAGGTTGGGATTTCTCTCAAGTAGTAACTATCGCTAACAATACTTGCGGCGTACCTTCACTCGACGGTTCGGACTTCATGTGGATGGGAAACCAATCTGTGGCGCCACGCGTCATGGCAACTGTTCCGCTCGATGTTTCTGCGGGTGGTACAGTTTGTTTCGAAATGCGCTATGCCATTCAAGCGCAAGCCTCTCCTTGTGAAGGCCCAGACTTAGCGAGTGAAGGTGTATATCTTCAATATTCCATCGACAACGGCGCCACCTGGACCACCATGAACTACTGGAGCCCTAATGGCGGCTATGACTCATACATGACCTCATGGAATCAGTATTGTGAAAACATTCCTTTAGCGGCTCAAACAGCAACCACTAAGTTCCGCTGGACACAACTTGCTGTATCTGGTGCACCCTACGATCACTGGGGCCTCGACAACATTTCAATTTCTGCTTCTATCCCGAACTACACTATTACTTGGTTACACGACAACTATTCATATCCCACTGGTGTTTATTCTGGCAACAACCCTACTCCTGTATCTCCAACGGGCACTACAAGTTACATTGTCATGATGACCGACAGCACCAATACTTGTTACGACACCATTACCCTCACCATTTCTTATCCACAAATTGACAACGTGCTAGAAAACAACCCAACTTGTGGTAGCAGCAACGGTAGTTTAGAAGCAAGTGCATCGGGTGGCGCTGGTGGTTATACATACAGCATTAATAACGGGCTCAATTTTCAACCTAGCGGCACATTCACTGGGCTAGGAATCAATAATTATACGGTTATTCTGGTGGATCAAAACAACTGTTCAGACACCATGCAAGCAGTCTTACTTGGTGTCGACTCCGTAGATATCAGCAATATGGTAGTCACGACCACAACTTGCGGACTTGACAATGGTATCATAGACCTGACCATAACGGGCGGAACACCAGCTTACCAATACAGTCTCACAAACGGGAGTACATTCTCCGCAAGCCCGATTTTCAGCAATCTTGTACCCGGCTTTTACCAAATTTATGTGGAGGATGTCAATGGCTGCCACGACACCACCAGCGCTACTATTTACCCCTCTACCAACCCACTTCTTGGACAGACGTCTAGCACACTTGAATTTTGTAGTCTCCAAGACGGTAGCATCACGACAAGTTCTACTTTAGGTGTTTCACCTTATGTTTATGTTTTGCATCAAGGCACAACCTTGGTTGGTACCAGCCCAACAGGTGCGTTCACCAACCTTAACTCAGGATCTTATTGGGTAACCGTTATAGACCAAATTGGTTGCGCCGACAGCACGCAAATTATGGTAGACAGCATTCCTGCTCCAATTTCGCCAATGTCCGACACTGTTTTATGCAACCTTACCCTTCAAGTATTTGGTGTGTTGTCTTACACAGGAAGTAATTGGTCTTCTAATGCAAGCGAAATTACATTCAGTAACCCAAGTGGGCAAAACCCACTCATAACTGCAGACACCGCTGGCATTTACTTAATTAACTTACAAGACACCGTTTGTAGCTTCAATCAAACCTTCAGCCTTACGTTTGTCGCAGATCCATTTACAGCGGTCATTGACACAACGCTTTGTATTGGTGAAACCGCAACACTTGCTGGCGTTCAGCAACCGCAAAACGTAAGTTACCTCTGGAGCACAGGCGCCACAACCCCTACCATCCAAGTCACAACTCCTGGCGATTATATTATTTCCACTACCAATATGTGCGGAACGCTCATCGATACCGCTTCTGTAGCATTCTATTTCTGCGACATCGAATTCCCGAACGTCTTTACACCAAATGCAGACGGCAACAACGATTATTTTCAAATGTTGTTTTACGGTGGTCTCAAAACCTATGAATGTATCATCGTAAATCGCTGGGGTAATACTATCCGTGAATTCACAGACCCAGCCTTCCAATGGGATGGAACAGATGAGAAGGGCAACGAAATGGAAGAAGGCGTTTACTTTTATGTAGCGCGCACCATTACCAATGCCGGTGACGAAATCGAAAAACAAGGACTTGTTCACCTCGTGAGAGAATAGCATTATTTGCTATCTTTGCATGTGCTTCAACTCAAAAAAAATACACCAAGATGGGTGATTGTCATTTTTGACTTACTGATACATCTTTTTGCCTTATTTTTTGCCTATTTAATCCGCTTTGACCTCAAGGCGGATTTTTCTTTAATAGAGGCCGAATGGGCAATTCTTTCGAAATCTCTTTGGTATTTCATTTTCGTTAAATTAGTTGTGTTTGGGCTCTTTCAAATTCAACAAGGTATTGTTAGACACAGCTCTACCGAAGACTTCAAGCGCATTTTACTAGCAGAAATGTGCGCGTCGTTCCTCTTTATACTTGGAAGTATGGTGCGCCACTATCAACTAGATGGCCTTTATTTGTTTCCAAGTTCTGTTCTTCTGATGGAATTTATTTTCAGTTCGGCCTTTGTCATCGCCGGTCGCTTTGTGGTCAAATTACTGTATTTAGAATACACCCGAGACAAAGGAAAAGAAGAAGCTATTCTTATTTTTGGAGCCGGGGCATCTGGCCAATTAACAAAAAGACTCATTGACAAAGATGCTGCCAACTTACAACACGTCGTTGGCTTCTTAGATGACTCCGCACAGTTACAAGGAAAGCGCATAGAAGGATCGCGTGTTTATCCACTGCATCAGTTGGCCAAGCTCAAAACAAAGCATCAAATCAGTACGCTTATTATCGCTGTGCAAAATTTAGAGCGCAGCAAACTCAAAGAGCTCACTGATTTAGCACTAGATCTTGGTATACAAATCAAAAAAGTACCAGAGGCACGTACTTGGGTGAACGGATCATTTGAGATGAGTAGCCTCAAAAAAATTGACATCAATAGCTTATTGGGTAGAGCCGTTATTTCGGTGGAAAATCCGAAGTTAGCAACGCACTTCTTGAACAAAACAATTCTTGTTACAGGCGCAGCGGGCAGCATTGGAAGTGGCCTTGCAGCTGCGCTCTTGCAACAGAAAGTAAATAGACTCATTTTACTAGACCAAGCAGAATCTGCGCTTTTTGACCTTGAACAGCGTTTCCAGAAAACTGAAACTACTGTTCAAATTGAATATGTCATAGGCGATATCTGCGATGAACAGCGCATGGAACGTCTCTTTGCTCTGTATCAGCCGCAAATAGTTTTTCATGCTGCAGCCTACAAACATGTGCCTTTAATGGAGGCAAACCCCGCAGAAGCCGTCCGCAACAACATTGGAGGCACAAAATGCATTGCCGAATTAGCAGCAAAGTTTAAGGCCGATCAGTTTGTCATGATTTCCACAGACAAAGCAGTGAATCCGACCAACGTAATGGGCGCTTCTAAACGCATCGCAGAAATGTTAGTGACAGAACTCAACGCAGCCCACCATACGGCTTATATCACAACGCGCTTTGGGAATGTTCTTGGTTCTAACGGCTCAGTGATTCCTATCTTTGAAAAGCAAATTGCTGAAGGTGGCCCGATTACGCTCACAGACGAACACATCACAAGGTTCTTCATGACCATCCCGGAGGCCTGTCAACTCGTGCTTGAAGCAGCCACAATGGGCAACGGAGGTGAAATATTCGTTTTTGACATGGGTGCACCCGTCAAAATTCTCGATCTTGCTAAAAAAATGATTCAACTTTCGGGTTTGCGCCCTTATAACGATATCGATATCAAAATTACAGGCTTGCGCCCTGGTGAAAAACGCTATGAAGAAGTACTCGCTAATGCAGAGAACACCATTCCAACGTACCATCCACAAATTTTGATTGCCAAAACAAGAGCCGTCGAAGCAGACCAAAACAATCGCATCCAGCAACTTTTAGCTACGGCATCTGCGCAAGAAAACGAAGCTAGCGTCAGCATCATGAAACAACTCGTACCTGAATACATCTCCAACAACTCCTTATTTCAAAAATTAGACAAGTGATCAAACCAGCCAAAATACAAGTCCGTCTTACCGACATCGACATCCTAGGGCACGTCAACAACGCTATTTACCTCAGTTATTTTGAAATGACCCGCATCCACTATTTCAATTTATTAGTGGGCCCTAACTGGGACTGGATGGAAAACGGCGTGGTTTTGGTACACAACGAAGTGCAGTATCTTCAGCCCATCTTTTTAGCAGATACCCCAGAGATCCATATGTTTTGTAACAAAATTGGCAGTAAGAGTTTTACCCTGAGCTATGAAATTTATGTAGACGGCCAGCTCAAAACAACAGGTAGCAGTACACTAGTTGGTTTCAACTCAAACCAACAAAAAAGTATTGAAATACCAGCACTCATGCGAGATTCGCTGCTAAAATTGCCAAAAAAATAGCACAATAAAATGATGCTCAAACTTTATCCATTTTTCTTGACTTTTTTATGTGCCAATTTACTTTTAGCGCAAGTACCTGAGCCATGCAAGAGTACCAGGCAAATCTGCCCCACAAACAACGTCAAATATTGCCATGAAAGCATTGCTTTTGACGAAGACCACAATTTATACTTATTGCGCAAAGATTACGCAACGCCCTACACAGGTAATTGCGTGAGTTGTTATCCAAATTTTATCATCGAAGAAAAATTAAATTTTGTCAATGGCAGGCGTCAAGGCACTGACACCTCCTATTACAAAAGTGGTTGCATTCAAGCCATCCAAAGTTACCAAATTGGCTTAGAGCAAGGCGCTACTTATATTTATTACGATTCCGTTAACCGAGTGCAATTTGAAATTTGGTACCAAAACGGCAAACTTCATGGGCCATCTATTCAATTTAGTGCAAATGCCTTGGCCGACACCCTGATGTACAAACATTATAAAAATGGCATTCTTGACGGCCCACAGCGCAGCTATTTTCCGAATGGAAAAGTGCGCAAGCTAACTAATTACAAAGATGGCTTCAGCGACGGACCTCAAATCACCTACAATAACAACGGTCAAAAAGAAAGCGAACTATTCTTTAAGGCAGGAAAGAAACAAGGAAACTGGAAATACTTTTTCGATAGCGGTAAAGTAGCTCGAACGGAAAGCTGGAAAGATGGCAAAAAAAACGGTGAATTCATCACCTACAATGAATTGGGTCAGGTACTGCAAACTGAAAAGTTTGCGCTAGACCTACCTGTAGGAAGGCATCAAACCTTTTATTCGGATGGCAAACTCAATTACAGCTGTACCTACTCCAACAAAGGTGAAAAAGTAGAAGAATACGTCATTGATCAATACGGCGTTAAGAAACAGTTGTTTCCGAAGGTTGACTAACGCTTAGATCCAACCAAATATCAAGGATAAACCCATCGCGAACAATGCGATTCCAACAATTATAGACATGTTGGCATGATTGACTTTTTGTATATACTTTCTGCCAACTAAGGTACCTGCCAAAGCAGCTGGTATGCCAAAAAACATCCAGTGGTTAGGATAATAATTAAAAAACCAAGTCCCTATAAAATAAACACTCACTCTTGTGAGGTCAATCAACAACGAAATAACAGCAGTTGTTGCCACAAAAACAAGCGGCTCAAGTTTGAGTTTCGATAAAAACAAAGCCCTTAGTGCGCCCTGATGCCCTGAAAAGCCACCAAAAAAGCCACTCAAACCTCCGCCTATACGCATGGCCCAAGGGCCTTGAATAGGTAATTTCCAGTTGAACAATTCTAACAAGGCAAATAAGCAGAGAATGCAACCAAAAACTGGTTTTAATTGAGGGCCTAACGTGTCCTTCACAGTATTGAGGAGCTGCGCCCCAATAAAGGCAAAAATGAGCGCTGGCATACCAAAATTCAGGAATAAGTTCCAATTAATGGATCGTGCTGTAAGTGCAACCTTCAAAATATTATTGCAAAGGTGAACGATGCCTGCCATCACAACAGCCAGAGGCGCATCCCAATAGATCATAAACACGGGGACTAAAATGGTATTGAGACCAAAACCCGTGAAAAAAGTTGCTAGTGCTCCTACAAAAGGAGCAACTATACAAATGAGCAAAGCAAAAAGTATGGGTACAAAATCCATAGGTTCTTGTATTTTTGTCAAAAGTAAGCAAATGATAGATTTACGCAGCGACACCGTTACCCTACCCTCTTCTGAAATGCGCTCTGCCATGGCAAATGCGCCAGTTGGAGACGACGTTTTTAAAGAAGACCCGACTGTTTTGGAACTCGAAACCTTTGGGGCGCATCTTTTTGGCAAAGAAGCTGCCCTTTTTTGCAGTTCGGGAACACAAACCAATCAAATTGCTATCAACGTGCATGTACAACCTGGTGGGGAGGTCATTTGCCACGAAGAAAGCCATATCTATAAATACGAAGGCGGAGGCATTGCCAAAAACTCGGGCGCCTCTGTTCGCTTGTTACCCGGAGACCGCGGCAGAATCACAGCCGATACTATATCTCAATGGATCAATCCTGCACACGACGTACACTTCCCGCTTACCCAGCTTGTTTCTTTAGAGGACACCGCGAACCGCGGAGGCGGCGCAGTATATGACGTGGCTGAAATCGCTCAAATAAGTAGCCTATGCAAAGAATTGAACCTGCCCCTGCATCTCGATGGTGCAAGAGTTTTCAACGCCTTAGCAGTCAATGGACTTGATCCTGCAACTTATGGCGCATATTACAACAGCATATCTGTTTGTCTCTCAAAGGGTTTGGGAGCACCCGTTGGTTCTTTACTATTAGGGAGTGCAGCTTTCATTGAAAAAGCGCGCCGTGTGAGAAAAGTAATGGGTGGCGGCATGCGCCAAGCTGGCATTATTGCGGCAGGTGGCTTATATGCGCTGCAAAACAATGTGGAGCGCATTCCTGTCGACCATTTACACGCCAAACAACTCGAAAAAGCGCTGGCTTCTTGCACTTGGATAAAAGAGGTGGTGCCTGTGCAAACAAACATTGTAGTTGCCATCCTCAATGAGGCCACTCAGCGCGACAGCTTCATCGATCAATTGAAACAAAAAGGCATTTTATGCATGGCATTTGGCCCTGGCATGATCAGAATGGTAACACATCTAGATTTCTCAGCTGAAGATTGTGCATTTTGCATAGAAACCCTCCAAAAAATGTAACTTTTTAGATCAAGTTCGTTAAACTCAGGTGATGAAATTTGTTACACACCTTTGCCTGATTTACTTGCTTTTGGCCTCAACAGCCACCTTTGGGCAAACTAGCCCCTGTACAACCACCGATAAAAAAATCAACAAGGCCCTAGAAGAAGCCATCAGTGCGGAAAGCTTTGAATTGCAACTACAAGGCCTAGCAGCAGTAGTGAGCAAGTATCCTCAAAACGTTCAGGCTTATTTTTATCTCGGTCAGATACATTACCAGCGTGGCATGGCGTTGGTCAAACAAAATAACACGAAGTCTGAAGGCGAAAAAATCCTGCAAAAAGCACTCGTGTTTTATCAAGCCAGTATTCAAAAATGTCCTAGCCATCATTCCGATGCCTACTTCTATGCAGCACGCTTACTTTACAGCTTTAGCGAAAAGGCAGCTGCCCTCACCTACCTAGAAACATTCATGGCTTTTGACTCCATTTATCCGGGAGAACAAGCTAGTAACTACAGCAAACTCAAAGAAGAAATTTTACCTGTATACAAAGAACTGCGTTTTCCGATAGACGCCAAGGCAAATCCGGTTCCGTTTAATGTAGCACGTGTCAATGGCGTGAGCTCTAACCAAGACGAATACTTCCCTATGCTGAGCCCCGACAACAGCATGTTGTTTTTCACAAGAAAGGCAGACAAAACAAACCTTGGCGATGTGTCGGGCTATATGCAAGAAGAATTTACTGTTGCCGATCATATGAAAGCACTTGAATTCAATAAAGGAAGGCCACTACCTCATCCGTTCAACAACGGCCAATTTCAAAATTACGGTTCGGCAAGTTTAGCGGCAGACAACCGCGAACTCATATTATGCGCTTGTAAACCAGAGGTTATTTACAACAAGGATTACCTCAACTGCGACCTATATAGCACCAAACTCAAGCTCAAGAAGGGAACAACAGATCAATACGAATGGAGTACGCTCGTCAATTTAGGTGCAAATATCAACACCAAAGATGGATGGGAAGCGCAGCCCTCGCTCTCTGCTGACGGTAAAATTCTTTATTTTACAAGCCTCCGAAAAGGAAGCCAAGACAACGACATTTATTACAGCGAAAAACAAACAGACGGGTCTTGGGGTGTGGCGAAGCCTTTTAGCATTGTCAATACTGCAGGCAAAGACAAAAGTCCGTTTTTTCATCAAGATGGCGAAACCTTTTATTTTGTCTCCGAAAGTAGCCGTCAAAGGCCGGGCATGGGTGGCCTAGACATTTTCATGATGCGCAAAGAAGCCAATGGTTGGGGGCCCATTCAAAATATTGGCTATCCGATCAACACTAGTGCCGATGAACTCGGAATCTTCGTGTCCACCGATGGGAAACAAGCCTATTTTTCAAGTCAACAAGCAGCCAATTGGGATATTTTCAGTTTTGAATTGCACGAAGCTGCTCGGCCGAAAGAAACGCGCATCTTAAGTGGCCGTTTGCAAGACAGCAACGGAAATGTTATTGCTGGTGCTGAGTTAGCAGTCAGGTATGAAAAAGATGATAGCAGCAAGGTATCCGCAGTGAGCAATGAAGATGGCACTTATGCTATGGCTGTTCAGGTAGATCAAAAAATCAGCTTAGAGGTCACCAAAGACAACTATAGCTTTCAGGCGGTAGTGCTTGACACCAATACTTTAAAAGCCAAAACACTCAAAATTGAGACGCCTAGTTTAAAAATCGACACCTTGCAAGAAGGCAGCGCCTACGCCATTGAAGCCATCGTTTTTGAAACCGACGACGCACAACTGAGTGCCGATGCGCAATTTTTACTCAAAGGCTTCGCTCATTACCTGAGTAAACAGACCAATTTAAGTATTCAAATCAATGGCCACACCGACGACATCGGCGATGCCCAACGCAATCAATTACTCTCAGAGAAAAGAGCTGCACAAGTGGCCGCTTACCTCATTTCATTAGGAATAGCTGAAGGGCGCATCCAATACAAAGGTTACGGCGAAAGCCAACCAAGAGTAGCGAATGATTCTGCCCCGAACCGCGCCCTCAACAGACGCACCGAATTTGAAATTCTTTCGCTAGAGTAAGAATTAAAGGAAGCACCCAAGCGATTCTAGAACCTAGATTAAAGAGATTGAAACGAACCTAACTTGAAGAAAAACAAGCATAGAGAAGTTGGATGCCTAACAAATTATAGGGCATAAAAAAAGGAGCATAAGCTCCTTTTTAAATATTTGTATATCAAAATATTATTTTGCGAAATTCTTTTTCTCACGGATACGTGCTGATTTACCAGTGCGCTCACGGAAGTAGAAAATACGTGCTCTACGAACAGCACCGCGTTTCACGATGGTGATGCTCTCAATGAAAGGAGAATTAACTGGTAAGATACGCTCTACACCGATGTTACCAGACATCTTGCGGATAGTGAAAGTTTCGGTTGCACCAGCACCACGACGTTGCAATACAACACCTTGGAATTGCTGGATACGCTCTTTGTTACCCTCAACAATACGGTATGATACGATAATGGTGTCACCGGCTCCGAAAGCTGGTAATTCATTTTTGGCGATTAGCTCCTGCTCGATTTGTTTAATGACGTTCATCTCTGAAAATTTAGCCCAATTCAACTGAACGGGGGTGCAATATTACAAATTATTTCTGATTCCGTATATAGATAGGCTGTTTTTTTTAGGCATTAAATATAAAAAGCCATTAAAAAAAGCAGCACAACAATGGCCAAGTAGATCAAAACTAATTGAATACGCATTCCTTTGCGTTCTGTTTGATTGTTTACTTCTATTGTTTGCTTGTGAATAATTTCTTCTGCCGTGATAGAAAAAATCTGCATCCAATTGATTTGTTGCGCTCCAATCGAGAGTTCATCGCCTGGCTGTAGCGCCACCATTTCATTTCTTGGCGCCCCGTTCAAGTGAAATGAAGCTTGAGCCATTCTGGTGGTTACCAAAACCTGACCAGTTTGATCTTTGTGGAGCATTAAATGAAAAGGAGCACTAATTGTTGCATCTAGCCTCAGATGGTTACTTGCGTGACTCCCTATGCTGTAATACCTAACTGCATTCATTGCGGTAAAATTAGTGAAAAAAATGCAGTGCTGCATTCGCGCTAACAAACTGTGAATGAATGATATTGACAGGTGTTGCACGAAAATGGTTAATAAGTTCCTTTTGGATGGACAAAAAGTATGCTGAACAACTTGTAATTTTATAGTTCAATTGAATCATTATGGGTAAAATCATTGCCATTGCTAATCAGAAAGGTGGCGTCGGAAAAACAACAACCGCAATTAATTTAGGCGGTTGCTTGGGTGTGCTTGAATACAAGACGCTCATTGTCGATGCAGATCCGCAGGCAAACGCAACCTCTGGTACTGGTTTTGATCCTAAATCAGTTAAAAATATTTACGATTGCCTGGTCAATAACCGCCCTGCACAAGAGGCCATTCTTGAAACCAGTAATCCGAACCTCTTTATTTTACCTTCACACGTTGACCTCGTTGGCGCCGAGCTCGAAATGATCAATATGCCAAACCGGGAGTACCTATTGCGTGCTGCACTCGAGCAAATCAAAGCCGACTACGACTTCATCCTGATCGACTGCTCACCTTCCCTTGGCCTCATAACTGTAAATGCGCTTGTTGCTGCCGATGCCGTTATGATACCCGTTCAATGCGAGTACTTTGCACTTGAAGGGCTCAGTAAATTACTCAATACCATTAAAATTGTACAAGGTAGGCTCAACCCTGCACTCGAAATCGAAGGCATGATCCTCACCATGTACGATACCCGTTTGCGCTTGGCCAACCAAGTTGTTGACGAAGTCAAGACCCATTTTCAAGAACTGGTCTTCGATACCGTAATTCACCGAAACACTACACTTAGTGAAGCTTCTAGCCACGGCAATACCGTCGTAATGCACGACGCCTCTTCTAAAGGCTCCATCAATTACCTTAATTTTGCACGCGAACTCTTGCAAAAAAACGACCTCACCAAAATAGGAAACGACGACAAAATCATCGAGATAGACCATGAGCTCTAACGCAAAAAAACAACCCGCTTTAGGAAGAGGCTTAAGCGCTCTCTTACAAAACTCAGAAACAGATATCACCGGAGCAAGTGCCGTTCCGGCCGGAGCGGTTGCGCTTATCGCCATTTCATTAATTGAAGCCAATCCGTTTAACCCACGTACCCATTTTGAGCGCAGCGCACTAGACGAGCTCAAAACCTCCATTCAAACACACGGTATCATACAACCGCTAACGGTCAGAAAAATGGGCCGAGACCGCTACCAACTCATTTCTGGTGAACGCCGATTTAGAGCTGCTCAGCTTGCAGGCCTCACCGAGGTGCCGGCTTATGTGCGCATTGCCAACGACCAAACCATGCTCGAAATGGCACTCGTTGAAAACATCCAACGCGAAGACCTCAACGCCATAGAAGTAGCGCTTTCTTACGAACGTTTACTCGAAGAATGTAAACTCACCCAAGAACAACTGTCTGAAAAAGTAGCTAAATCGAGGTCGCATATTGCCAACCATTTGCGCTTGCTCAAACTACCAGACGCTATTCAAGCTGCTGTTCGAGACAAACAAATCACAATGGGTCACGCCAGAGCCCTTCTTGCCCTAACTACCGAAAAAGAGCAACTGACGGCATTGGCACGTATCTTAGACGAACAACTTTCTGTACGAGACGTCGAGGCGCTTTCCAAACCTGAAAAGCAAAAAGCTGCGAGCACACCTAGCGCCAGCCCTAAAGCCAAAATAAGCCTGAGCACAACTGAAAAACTCTATTTGTCTTACCTCTCCGAACAACTCGGCACAAAAGTAAGCATCGATAAAACGCCTGAAGGTAAAGGCAAACTCATTGTTCATTTTACACATGAGTCTGAGTTGCAACGCCTCATTGAAATGCTTAAAAAATCAGAATGAGGTTAGCATTTTGCTTCCTAATGCTTGCTCAGACCTACTTTGCGCAAGACACCATCCAACAAAAAGACAGCGTCAAGCTGAGCTACCATCAAAAAAGCATGCTTTATTCGGCCATTGTACCTGGTTTGGGGCAAATCAGAAATGCTATCGATGCGCCAAATCACAACAACGCTATCTGGAAGGTACCGCTTATTTATGGTGGCTTAGGGGCTGCTGGTTATTTTTTAGCCACCAACCAAATTACCCAAGTCCAGCTCAAGCAAGAATACACCAACCGGCTCAACGGCGGCGCCCTAGACCCCAAATGGGCAGCATACGACACACCTGCTGTATTACAGCTATACCGTCAGTATCTCGACTGGCGCGACCTCTCCATTCTTGGTTTTGCTGCGCTCTACCTCTTTCAAATAGCAGACGCAGGTGCAGAAGCACACTTCGTTCACTTTGACACCAGTCCCGACCTCAGCATCCATATCGAGCCCAGTTTTGTTCCAAATCAGTACCTTGGCGCCAAAATACAACTGACATTTCGTTGATATATCGTATCTTTAGGCCATGAGAATAGCACTGCTCGGTTACGGTAAAATGGGAAAAGCCATTGAGACAAGCGCCCTTGAAAGGGGGCACAGCATTGTGGCAAAAATAAATTCTCAGCTTCCTCTAGACCAGGTTAATTGGTCAGAAGTAGATGTTTGCATCGAATTTACACGACCTGAGCTCGCCCCTCAGCACATTGCCTATTGTGCACAAAAACAAGTCCCAATTGTAGTCGGGACCACCGCATGGCAAGCCGCCTTACCTGAAGTGAAAACTTTGGTCCTAGAAGCTGACGCTGCCCTACTTTACGCAAGCAACTTTAGTGTGGGCGTGAATCTCTTTTTTGAACTCAACCGTCAATTAGCTAGCCTCATGAAAGCACACAATGCTTATCATGTCGAGGTATCGGAAACCCATCACGTACAAAAACTAGATGCCCCGAGCGGCACTGCCGTGAGCTTACTCGATGATATCCTCGCTATTCATCCGAACTACACAGAGTGGTCGCTTGACGCACACACGCCAGAACAAATTCCGGTTGTTGCCCACCGCATGCCAGACGTTCCGGGCACCCATGAAATCAGTTACATCAGCGATATCGACACCATTCGCATAGAACACATTGCACACAACCGCAAAGGCTTTGCTTTAGGAGCTGTGCTGGCTGCCGAATTTATTTATCAACGCAAAGGCATCTTTACTATGTCCGATGTCTTAAAAACTACCTTATGAGTTTTATATATTTCTACTTACTCATTCTTGCTCATCCTTATTTGGCGCAATGGCACCGTTTATTTCCTAAACTAGGTCGCAAGTCTTGGGAAGCACTCGTGCCGGGATATAACTACTTTATCCTCTATAAAGAAGTACTCAACAAACCTTGGTGGTCCTTGCTTTTGGTATTCCCCGGGGTTCATTTGGTCATGTGGATGACTATTAATGTCAGCGTGCTACGCCGTTTTGGATTTTATAGCTTTACAGACACCCTTCAAGGCTTGTTCTTTCCCTACTTATTATTTACCAAAATTGCCAAAGACGATGCTTTACCCTACGGTCCCGCTACCAACTGGGCAAACTCCAAAGAACTCGAACAACGCAAATGGGGAGACCACATCATCCTTTTCATGGCGCTTCCTGTCGTTGGCCACCTCATCGCGATCATCTTAGATAAAGTCTCTAGAGATAAACCGGGTAGCAAACCAAGGGTCAAAGAATACGGCGATTCCTTTGTGTGGGCTTTGGTGGCTGCTGCAGTTATTCGCACCTATTCTTTTGAGCCCTTTCAAATCCCGACTGGTTCCATGGAAAAAACAATGGTTGTTGGCGACTTCTTATTCGTAAACAAATTGGCCTACGGTTCTAAAGTTCCGATCACACCCCTCTCCTATCCATTGGTGCACAACATTGTTCCAATTGTCAATATCAAATCTTACCTCAGTTGGGAAAAAGGCACCTATACCCGCTTGCCAGGTTGGAGCAAAATTGAGCGCAACGATGTTGTAGTTTTCAACTTCCCGTCTGGCGACACCGCTATTTTAGACCCACGCACCCCAAGCGGCCTCATGGGCCACGACTTCCATGGCCTGATCAATCAAGAAGCGTTTAGTCAATTTATCAACAGTAATCGTGGACAATATCCAGAACAACTTGATTCACTCGATCAGCTCAAATTGTATTCCGACTACATCAGTGGAATTGAATCTTGGAAAAATCGAGCTAGAGCACATTTTGCCGCCGGAAACTTCCCGCTCAATTCACAAGAATATACTACTGGCATGACACACGGCGGACTCATATACCGCCCAGTTGACAAGCGTGAAAACTATATCAAGCGTTGTGTGGGCATACCAGGCGACGTCCTCGAAATAAAGAACTCTGTGCTCTATGTCAACAACAAAAAAGCGTATGTTGCACCAGGACAAGCCCTACTTTACCGCATCGAAAAAAACAAAGTGAGTTTTCCATCAGTGGAAGAAATGCTGAACCGCTACAACCTAGAGAATTCATCGGACGGCGCTCGTATAGACTTTCAAGAGCTCACAGATGAAAAAGATTCAAAAGTTTATTACCAGCTTAACCTTACCCGTAAGGAGAAGAATAAAATTGAAGCAGATTTCAATATCAAATTGACCAAAATTCGAGACCCACAATACAGTGACAACCCTAAGGCGGTGGCCTCTTCTATTGAACTGTTTTCCAATTTGAATCAATTCCCTAAAGATATATATGTAAACAATACCATGACCGATTTTCAGCGTTTTCAAATCCCAAGAAAAGGTCAGCGCATTGCAATCAACACTCAAAACATTGCTTGGTATAAGCGCATCATCAGCGCCTATGAAGGTCATAAGTTAGCCATCAAAGGAGATAAAATTTATATTGACGGGAAGCGCGCCACAAGCTACCGTTTTGCCATGAACTACTACTGGATGATGGGAGACAACCGCTTCCATTCAGCAGACTCGCGCGTATGGGGCTTTGTACCAGAAGACCACATCGTTGGTAGAGCTTCCTTTATTTGGTTCTCTAAATCACCTTTTGTCGATTCCTTCCTTGGCATTCGCTTCGATCGAATTTTCCGCTTCGTTGACTAAAAATGCAAGTTTTACCAAGCGCCTACTTCCCTTCCCTCGCTTATGTTCGTGCCTTGCTTCAAGACCCTCAATTGGTGCTTGACTACAAAGAGCATTTTGTAAAACAGAGCATCCGTACCCGCGCTGAAATTCTAAGCGCCAATGGTGTCATTCAGCTCAATGTTCCTATTTTGCATACCGTTCACAAACAAACCCTAGAAGCACTTCAAATAGACTACAGCAAAAACTGGCAAGCTGAACATTGGAGGGCCATCGAAAGCGCTTATGCCAATTCACCTCATTTTGAACATTACGCCCACGATATCAGGCAGCTCTTTGATGCACAATATGTGTATTTGTACGAACTCAACAGCGCCATTTTAAAATGGATCAACGGCGCTCTCGACTTGCAATTGCATATCGAACAAAGTTTGGATTACACGGGGCAAACGCCTTCAGAGAAAAAAGCTTGGTTGGGCAGAGATATAATCGCTACCAATGCGTATCAACAAGTGTTTAAAGGAAAGAATGAGTTTGTTCAGAACTTGTCTGTGATCGACGGACTAATGAACGAGGGACCCTTGCTCAGGACTCGTTTTGTGCCAAGATAAACGAACCACTACCGGATGCAAAGCATTGGCGTCAGTAGCGAGTAGATCGCCGTTTGCTGCAAAGCTGATGAGCTTAGGTTCGTTGATTTGTTTAGGTAAATGCTGACGCGATACGAGTAGGCCGTTTTGATCTAAAATAACAACCTCGCCAGACTTTGACAACAAGTACAATTCGTTTGACTGCGGTTGAATGGCCATAGAAATGGGCTCAAAAAGCAGTTCTTTACTATCAAAGGAAAAAAGCGGCACTTGGCTCAGCTGACGTTTGGTAATGTGGAAAGTTTGACAAACAAAATGACGCTCGCCGTTTTCCAATAAATTGCTATGCAAAAGCAGAATGCGCTTTAAATTGGGATGGTAACAAAGCAATTGATTGGCACCTTCTTCGTTTTGAAGGGGATATGTTTGTTCTGTTTCGGATGCATACGGAGCATTTAAAAAGTGGAGTTCTTGCGCCGCATCTAGGAATACAAGGGTAGAATCGAAACCAGCTATTTGCGTCATTTTTTGCCCATCTTCGAGGGTCATGAGCGGAACAAATGTGTTGGCTGTGTTGTCGTAGCGAACGATATGCAGGGAATCTTGGCTGATGGCAAAAGACTGCAGGGAATCTAGCGTAGCAAGGGCTGTAAAGGGTTGTATGCCCATTGGAAGATACTGAGGAGCAGCAGGATGCTCGAAATCGATGTAGCCTTGGTCTTTTTGAACACTACTGGCAATTTGCTCGTAATAGTTTTGAATGCCTTCGCGCTGAATGGAACGCGCAGCTATAAACGAGATAGTCGCGAGTACAAAAGAAAAGAAATATTGCGTGCGTGACATAGCTTAACAAATTTAGATTAAAAACAAACACAACAACAAAAAAAGAACGAGAAAAAGGCCTTATTTTTGTTGGAACAATATTTGTAAGTAAACTGAACATGAAATCTATCACTCTACTTTTCTTCGCCCTTTGCCTCTCCTTTCAATTTAATGCTCAATTGAGTTATGGAGGTGGTTTAAGTCTGACGCGTTTTTTCAATACGCAAAGCATTCAAAATCAGAGTTTATCCATGCCAGGCCTACATGCCCATATTGAAATTCCAAGAAGTGGCGACGTCACACTTTATGGCAGAGTTAGTTATTTGTTCCCAAAAGCCAATTACGACACCCTCACCAGCTACGTTACGGCCATTAACCCCAACGCCAACCCATACATTTTAGCCGTAAATAGCCGCTTCAAAACAAGTTACTTTACGCTTGAAGGTGGGAACCGATATTATATTGGCAACGATTACGACAACGGATTTGCAGGCTACGGCGGTTCCGGAATTATTCTTGGATTTGGAAAAGTTTTCAAAGCTTATGATTCAAAAGATGTAACGGGTCAATACAACTGGGAGCAAACCCATCAAGCTGACCCAGCCGATATCTCTGAAGGCCGCATCTTTACCTTAGGTGGCTATTTACAGGGCGGATTGAAATATACCATTCCTGCAATTGGCACGGTCTACACAGATGTAACACTGAATTATTTACTATTAGCGAACGCCAATAACAATACTGCTGCATCTACAGAATACCTCTCTCCATTGTTCTTTAATTTCGCGGTAGGCTTCAAAAAAGACCTCTATTAATTGCTTAGAAATCAAGCGACTGCTGCAATTCTCGCAACAGTTCGGGTGGCTGCATGTTGGCATTGATAATGACATCAGCACCACCATAACAAGCTTCACGCGCCAAAAACAACTGCTCAAATGCAGGCCAGTCTTTAAGAAGGGGTCTGTCTAGCTCATTTTGAATGCGCGCATACAAGATGCTGAGCGGCACTTCTAAATAAACCACCAACCCCTTTTGCTTCATACGCAACAAATTGTCCTCAAAACAAGGCAAACCACCGCCACAAGCGACAATATGCGGCCCGCCAGGCAGTTCATCGAGTATTTGCTGTTCTATACGTCTAAAACGAAGCTCACCCTTTTCAGCAAATATTTGCGAAATAGAGCACCCCTCTTTTAGTTCAATTTCCGCATCGATATCGAAAAAGGGCAGGTCAAATTGCTGTGCCAATAAAGAACCAAGCGTAGACTTACCACAGCCCATCATTCCAATTAAAAAGATCGTTTTATTCGCCTTCATTACTGCATTGGCAATCAGCCATTTGTCTATTTACCCTTATTTTTTATCAAATTTACCACATATTTCCTTGCCATATCAAAACAATAGTTGTATATTTGCACCCTCAAAAAGGCAGATCCTGTAGCTCAGCTGGTAGAGCAATACACTTTTAATGTATGGGCCCTGGGTTCGAATCCCAGCGGGATCACAAGAA
>JAIXXP010000119.1 GCA_027490665.1 Cryomorphaceae bacterium
ATCAAAGTTAATTCATGTTAAAAAAGTAGTTCCTATTACTGATTAAATGAAATTCCTAATAATGTTAATAATCAATAAATGAAATTTATAAAAATCTATTTTTTTGCTTTACTTATTAGTAACATTTCTTTTTCCCAGGAAAAAATTAGTTTTTTTCACTACGCACTTAACTCACATATTGAATCGCCAGATACATTAGAGGCTATTTGGGGTATGGAGCTTGAATTTACTACAAAAAGAACTTATTTAGATGATTCAATTTTCATTGAATCTAGATTGTTTACTGGTGACGATGATAAAGCTATAAAGTTTAAAATTAAAGATGGTGTTTGGTTTTATAAAAAACACTTTATGTGGCATTTATTTTATGATTATAAAAAAAACGTAGGTGGCAAAATCTCTTTTTTAAGAGAAAAACACCTTGTAAAGCTTGAAAATGTTGTAACTCTAAGAAATGAAATACTATATAAACTCACTTTTACTCCTGTGAATAATGTCCCTTATTCACATTTTTTAGAATATTATTTTAGTCCTAATAAAGGTATTGTATTAATAATTTCAAATGGGGGATCAATACTTCTAAGAACAGATTACTTTAATATTCCTTTATCGCATAAGGAGATTCAAATGATTTAGTATTCAAAATAAAATGCAACAAATTCTTTGAAAAATAAATGAATTCTTAATAAATTAAGTAACATAAGTAATCCTCTGGTAATTACTCAGGAATCCAAAGTAAAACCAAAGAAATCCTGAGTAATTATTCAGAAAAATGAGGGATTCTGCGGAAATTAACCCTTCATATCCTCAAAACTAAACACCCTAGTGGTTTCAGCATCCAGGCGGTGTTGTGCTAGACGCACGTAGCGGTAAAATTCTTTGCTATTAGGGGCGTGGCCAGAGATGCGGCGCACGAGTATTTCGTCCATTCCGGATTCGAGCATGATGGAAATGGCAGTGCGGCGCATGGTATGTGAGGAGATGTGGTCAGATAACTTGAGCTTTCGTTGTGTTTTGGGGTCTTTTTGCCTAATGATGGTTTTTCCTTTTCGCTCCCGCACTTTGTGTAAGTAGTCGTTTTCAGGGATCAGTTCGCTGAGTTCTTTTACTTTTCTGTTGAAGTATTGCAGTGAAATTTGAGGTAGGAGGTGGTCGCCTCTTTTGAGGTATTTCTTAAAGATGTCAACACAGTAGGAGGGGAGCAGCATACGCGTTTCTATTTGCGTTTTTGCGGCTCGAACATCGAGGTAATAGTGCTGCTCTTTTTTTTGGAGTTGCAACTTGCTGAGTCTTTTTAAATCCGAGTATCGCAAGGCTACGGTGCAACCTACAATAAATAAGTCCCTTACTTCTATTAGTTTTCTTGATATCAATTCAGCTTGCAGCTCCTCATCGTACAAAAGCGAGAAGAGTTGCTTTTTAGTTAATGCCACTACAGGGATTTCATCTTTAGGGACATGAAATTTCTTGTGGTAACTCCCCACATACATATGTAGGTCGTCATTGAGGTAATTGTAAAATGAGCGCCAGTTTCTGATCAGTAGGCCAACGTAGTTGTCATACAAGCCTTTGGCATATAGATATTTCAAAAAAGCTTTATAAAGTTTCATATGGTAATGAGCCGCACTTTTGCGCTCGCGCGCTGTCAATTGTAGGTCATTGTATATCCGAAGCGTAAAGTTGCCCTGGTCAGCAAAGCCTTGCAAGTGTTTGCGCAATACCTCATAGTTCGCAATTGTACCTCTTGAAATAGGTGAGCCATTCGCTCTAACCTTTTTGCCATTATACATGGATTCAATAAGCTGGTCAAATAAACTAAAGTATCCAACACCCTCAATAAATTTCGTTTTTTTTCGATTCATCTTTTTTGCTTTTCATACGGCAATTCAAAAGAAGGGGTACTAAAAAAACGGTTAATTATACTAACTTCAACAAATGAGTACATATACTAATTATGTGAGTACATGTACTCAAAATGAAATGACCACGAAAAACAACTAAACATCAGTAAAACAATATGTTGCCTATTATTTTCATCCCCAATCCCACTCAACACAAAATTTAAAATCTCTTATTTTTGAACCCTAACCAATTAAATCAAAAAATATGTCATTTAACGGAAACGAAGGAGAATTTGTAACTTTGAACGATGCCTCACGCTGGACTGCTAATTACCGCAATACCATTCAACGGGGCGATGTTATTGCTGAATTTTTAGGCAAAGAAAAAATCCTGGAGTTATTAAGCCAAGAAGGTTGTGTTGGGATAAGAATCTATTATGGAATAAATGATGACGGAAAAAAGAACGTGATTTTAGTTGGGGCAGATGCTAATCAGAACGATATAGAAGATGGATTATTAATTGATAAAGGTGAATTTTGCCCTCCATTCTGTTCTAAAAGAAATGCTTTGAATTCTTAATGATAACATTTTTTAAAATCTTACTTTACATAAAATACTTGTCAAATGTATTTCCTGTTGTCCTATTCATCTTTTTTAGGCAAATGAATAAATCAAAGAAATATCTTTTAATATTTCTTTTAGGTTCTTTGCTTCTTTCAATAAGTGAACGGTTATTTGGGTTGGCATACGGTAATACAAGTGCAATCATACATTTTACATTCTTCGTGAGATTTATATTAGCATTAACCGTATTATATCGAATATCAAAATTTAGGATATTTTTTTATACATGTCTTTTGCTAGGATCCTTGTTATTTATTTATGAAACTTTTATTCTGAAGCTATTACACCATAATAACGAATTAATGACAGTCTATGTAAATACGGTGATTACACTTTGGTCATTGACTTATCTGATTAATAGTAAAAGAATAAATGACTCTGAATCAAAGTATAACTTTATGATTTCTGGAACTTTTTTATTGATAAGTGGTTCTTCTTTAATCTTAAGCGTATATGAATCCGATATTAGAAGTTCACCAACATATGCTGCTTTTTTCTTAATTCTGTATTACAATCTTTTGGAAATTTTACAGTACTTCGGAATAACCTACTCCTTATGGAAATTGAGAGAAGCTTAATTCAACTGATTCTTTCAGTTTTGTTTACCAGCGGGTTATCCGTTGGGATTGTCCTTGTACTCCTTAATTCATACAACAAGCGGAAGCGTCTGGAGGAGGAGCATGAGCGTGTGCTTCGTGAAAAAGAACTCGAAATGATCAATGCGGTTGTGAAAGCGCAAGAGGATGAGCGCACTCAAATTGCCAGAAACTTGCATGATGATGTTGGGGCTACGCTTTCGATGACACAACAAAAGTTGTCGGAAGCGACTCAACATTTCAGTAAGGATACTGATGCCATTCAACAAATACTGTCGATAGCAGATATGATCGAGAAGTCTGTAACAAGCTTGCGGTCTATCACCAATGGGATGTTGCCGCATTATTTGCTGAATTTTGGCTTAAGAAAATCCATAGATCGCCTGTTTGAGAATGCGCAAAAAAGCATTGGAAAGCCGTGTCTTGTGATGGAGCATTTACCTGCTCATATTACTCTAACCAAGGAGCAAGAGATTCAAGTTTATTACATCATTTCTGAATTGCTCAACAATACAGTTAAACACGCCAAACCTTCTTATATCGATGGTGAATTCCAAATGATGGGTGCTCAAGTTCAATTTACAATCAAACACGATGGTGTTGCGATTAGTCAGTCAGACTACGAGTATTTGCAATTGAAAAATGCTGGTATTGGTTTGTCTTCCATTGCGCATAGAATAGCCGTTTTGAAAGGTTCTTTGAATTTTGAACGTGCTGAACGTGGAGGGAAAATCTTATTGGTTTTTTCTGTATAATAACTAATTTCACTTGCAATGACAAAAAAGCAACGAGGTGAGAAAGGCGGTCCAAAAATTAGAATCGCTATTGCAGATGACCATACCATAGTTCTGCAGGGCTTAAGCGCTGCGCTTAAAGATGAAGAAGGAATTACCATTTCCTTTGTTGCTCAAAATGGCATTGAATTTCTGGAAAAACTCAAATCTAAACCTATTGATGTCGCTTTACTAGACCTTGACATGCCAGAAATGAATGGCAAAGAGGTTTTGGAGATATTGTTAAAAAAGTACCCTGAAATTTGTGTCATCTTCATTAGTATGCACACCAATGTGCAAATCGCTGGAGAACTGATCCAAATGGGTGCTAAAGGTTATCTGAAAAAGGATTGTAGTGTCGAAGAGCTTGTTGATGCGTTCTACAATGTGCTCGATAAAGGTATTCACCAATCGGATATTGTCAATGAGGCCTTGTTAATTCAAGTTCAAAAGAATCATAAAAGACAGGAAGCCATGGCCCACTTTAATTTTTCAGAACGAGAAATGATGGTCATCCGTCTGATCTGCTCCGGAAGCACCAGCGAATCAATTGCCGACCGCATTGGCCTTTCCAAGAAAAGCATTGACCGCACCCGCTCCAAATTATTCCAAGTTCTCCACGCCAAAACCACCGCCGACTTCGCTCGTATTTGCATTGAGAAAGGGTTGTATCAGCCGATTAACATGGAAGAATAAGCCGGTCCGGGTAAAAAAAAACGCTCAACGGTAAAGAAAGGTGTATTACGGCAATCCCTTATCTGGAAAAGAATTCCGGAGGGTATAAAAAAGGGGATTCCGCTTTTTTAAACGAAATCCCCACTTGGGTGGTCCCACACGGGCTCGAACCGTGGACCCACAGATTATGAGTCTGTTGCTCTAACCAACTGAGCTATAGGACCGGTTAACGGGTGCAAATTTAATCATTTCAGGCAATATTTTCGTAACTTAGGAGGAAAACTCACACTATGGAACCCTATTTTTTGAAATTCTTGCCTTACATAATCGCTATTGTTTTATTGGTTAGAGGCATCTTTTTTGTCGTGAAGCAGCAAACTGCGGCCATCATGGAGCGCTTCGGAAAGTTTACCGCTGTTCGTCAATCAGGACTTCAAATGAAAATTCCGCTCATAGATAAAGTGGCTGGTCGCTTGAGTTTGAAAATTCAGCAATTAGATGTGGTCGTTGAAACCAAAACAAAGGATGACGTATTTGTCAAGATCAAAGTTTCTGTGCAGTATAAGGTACTCATGGAGAAAGTATATGACGCTTTTTACAAGCTCGACTTTCCGCATGAGCAAATCACGTCTTATGTTTTTGATGTCGTTCGTGCAGAGGTGCCAAAGTTGCGTCTCGACGACGTTTTTGAGCGCAAAGACGACATCGCCATTGCCGTGAAGTCTGAGCTCAATGAAGCCATGCTCGAATATGGTTACGATATCATCAAAACACTTGTTACGGACATAGACCCTGATCAAGAGGTCAAACATGCCATGAACCAAATCAATGCCTCTGAGCGCAAGAAAATTGCAGCACAGTACGAAGGCGATGCGCAGCGTATATTAATCGTTGAGAAAGCCAAGGCAGAGGCGGAAAGCAAGCGCTTGCAAGGTCAGGGGATAGCTGATCAGCGACGCGAAATTGCGCGCGGTTTGGAAGAATCGGTAGAGGTTTTGAATAGAGTAGGTATCAATTCTCAGGAAGCATCGGCACTAATTGTCGTGACACAACACTACGATACCTTACAATCTGTGGGCGCGCATACCAATTCTAACTTGATTTTGTTACCGAATTCACCACAAGCTGGCGCAGATATGCTCAATCAAACAATTGCGTCGTTTACGGCATCCAATCAGGTGGGCGAAGCCATCAAAAGTGCCAACGCCAAAAAAGAAAAAGCAGCAGCTAAAACGAAGCCTTCCGACGAAGTGTAAATTCTGTAATTTCAGGATAAATACCAACTCTACCTGGGAAACCCAGGTAGCCAAAACCCCGATTCACGTATAAAAATTGTTTTCCAACTTGGTACAAACCTGCCCATTTAGGGTATACGAATGATACAGGGCTCCAGCGGATACCAAAGCGCTCAATGCCAAATTGCATGCCGTGGGTGTGGCCTGAAAGCGTGAGGTCGATGTCGGTATGAATGACTTGCGCATCAAAATGGCTAGGGTCGTGGCTGAGTAACAATTTAAAGCCGTCGTTGGTCTGGGCTAGTGTGTCTTCGAGTTTGCCGCTTTGTCTGAACATGGAGCGTCCCCAGTTTTCGACGCCAAGTAGCCAAAAACCTTTTTCGAGTTCTATAGCTTTATTGAGCAAGGGTGTCCAGCCCACGAGTTCGTGCATCCGGATAAGCTCTTGCAAATTGGCTGCTTTTTCGTGGTCGTAGTCCCAAGAGATGTAATCACCGTAGTCGTGGTTACCCAAAATGCTATATTTACCCTTTTTGACTTGAATTTGAGAAAAGAGGGTTTCCCAACCTTTGAATTCGTCGGCTTTGTTGTTGACGAGGTCGCCAGTGAAAAGGAAATAATCGGCGTTTCTAGAATTGATCAGGTCAATGGCCTTCTGAACCTTGTGGGTTTGCCCGTAGAAACTGCCGATATGGACATCAGAAATTTGAAGGAACGTGACGCCGTTCATACTTTCTGGTAGGTGTTCAAAAAAGAGTTCTACTGGGCGTACTTTCCAGTTCCAACGGCCATAAAAGATGCCGTACAAAATAGCGATAAAATGGAGAGCGGCAAGCGTAAAGCCGATGTTTCTAGCGAGTTCTAATTGAAACGTCAGGAAAAATAATCCGGGTACGAGGTAGACAATAGCGGGCAAGGCCAAGGCTACAAATAAGCCGAAGATAGAAAACCCCAATTTGTAGTTGCTGCGCATTTTGACATTGCGAAAACCCCAAATGAAGAGCCCGATGCTGCCTAAAATGGCGCCCAAGTGGACAAAGCCAAAAGTGGCTAAAAAGGCATTGGGAATGCTCCAGATGGCAAGTAGGAAAATCCATTCAGAAACAACAAGAAGGAGGAGAAAAAGTAAGAAGAACATGATAAAGTTACATCCAGGAGCCGCCTACGGAGATGATATTCGAAAGCGCTAGGTAGTCTGGATAACTTTCTTCGGTGATGCCACCAGTTGGGCAAAATTTGATATTTGGAAAAACTTGTCCGTATGCTTTGAGCGCGTCAAGGCCTCCGAACAAATTGGCAGGAAAAAACTTGAAGGTGTCCCAGCCGAATTGAATGCCTTCAATGATTTCACTTGGCGTGGCTACACCTGGAATAAATGCAATTTTGCTGTTTTCAAAATGAGGAGCTAAGCTGGCGTTGAGGCCTGGGCTCACCATGAAGTCGATGCCGAGTTCGATGGCTTTTTCGATTTGCTCCACTTGAACAACCGTACCCATGCCAATTGCACAGCGGTCGCCGTAAAGTTTTTTTGCTAGTGCAATACAGTCAAATGCAGCCGGCGTACGCAAGGTGATTTCAATGCAAAAAATACCACGCGCAATTAGCGCTTCCATTTTGGGTGCCACTTCATCTGTACTGTTAAACGTGACGACAGGAATTGTGGGGTGTTGTGCAAGGACTTCGCGGATGTTGTTCTGAGCCATATTGTCAATTTGACACAAAGGTCGTTATTTTTCGATTACGACACCACAAACCATTGTTTTTCTTGGCTGTAGGGGTCGAGTTGTTCATAGATGCGCGCAATTTTATTTGAAAGCGCTCCGTCTGGGCAAAAACTCAGCAGGTTAGAGGTCCGTTCTTGTAGTTGTCCTTTGGGTTGGAGCTTCTCCGACAGTTGCTCAATTTGCTTGAGTGCTTTGTCAAATTTCGCTTTGCGCATTTTTTCAAACTTTTCTTCGAGTGCCTCTGTTTGTTTCTGAATACGCGTCAGTTCGGCTTCTATCATTTTTCTTTCTTGAGGTAATTCTTCAGCAACAATTTTTTGAAAAGAGGCTTTGTAGCCACTCCAAAATTCAGCCATCTGACCATAATTGGGTTCTTGATCCCCGGCTTGTTTGAGGTAGCGTTCTTTGAGTGTAGCTTTATCGGCTAGAAAATCTTGTTTTTCAAAGCCTAGTTTTTGGATGAGTTCCAAATCTTTTTGCTGCAGTAAGATACCTCCGGCGCGTTGCAAGGTCAAAGGAAAAGGAAGCGCAAGTGTTTGGAAGGCTAATGGAAGTTGCTGCCAGTAAGCGATTTCACTCGGCCCACCGATATAGGCCAGGTTGGGAAGTATCCATTCTTGATAAATAGGGCGCAGCACGACATTCGGAGAAAGTTGGAAACTATGTTCCTTTTCAAATTGAAGTAGTCCGGTTTTTTCAATTCTTTCTCTTTTCTGTTCACTGATGACAAACAGGTTCGTTTCTTTGCTTTCAATGGGCGTCGGCAAACCTTTTTCTCGAAGTTCTAGGGTGTTTTTGACAAGTGCTTGGTGTAGCTCAGCGGTATACAAATCTTTTTGCCAGATAGGCCAAGCGCTTTCTTTTAAAAGTTTGTTGTCTGCATCGATGATAACGAGCCCATAAACGGAGAAGAGTTCATTTACAAATTCAAAAAAGCCTAAGCCGTAGTTTGGAATCTTAAATTTTTCTATTAAACTATGTATCTCGCTATCTGGTTGGTTTTGAAACTTTTCGGCAAGGGCTTGAAGCAAAAGTTGTAAGTCCTTGGTGTCAAATTGACCAACTGCGCCTTTTTGCTTGCTTTCCCAGGTCCATTTTTGGCCGAAGAGCAAAAAACTCCTGATTTCTTCGAAGTCGTGATCTTCTGAAGCCATCCAGTAGACGGGTACAAAGTGTTGGTTTGGGAACGTATTGTTGAGGTCTTCGCTGAGTTTGATGACATGCAGGATCTTGTAGATGAAATACAAGGGCCCTGTCATTAAACAAAGCTGATGCCCAGTAGTGACCGTAAAAGTATTTGGCTCCTTTAAGCGGTTTAAATTGCTTTTTAGTTTTTCTGAAACCGAAAGATGCTTGTATTTTTCATCCAAGACTTTCGTAAGGAGCTCCCGCTGAGCAGCAGTATAACTTTGCCTTTTGAGGGCAATTTGTTGTTCAAACTGAGCGGAGAGTTGCGCGTCCATCATTACATATTGCGTCGGTACTGACCACCCACCTCAAATAAAGCGTTGGTGACCTGACCAAGAGAAGCAACCTTGCAAGTTTCCATGAGCTCTTCAAAGATATTCTTGTTGAGTACTGCTGCTTCTTGCACTTTTTGAATGCCGTTACTTGCTGCTTCTTGCTGTGCGCGGTGCAGGTTGTTCAGCATGCTAATTTGGTATTCTTTTTCTTCTTCGGTTGCTCTAATGACTTCTTTAGGAAGCACCGTAGGAGAGCCTTTAGAACTCAAGAAGGTATTGACGCCTATAATCGGGAATTCGCCGGTATGCTTGAGCGTTTCGTAGTACAAAGACTCTTCTTGAATTTTGGAGCGCTGATACATAGTTTCCATGGCGCCCAATACACCACCGCGTTCTGTTATGCGGTCAAATTCGGTGAGTACGGCTGCTTCTACGAGTTCGGTGAGTTCTTCAATGATAAATGCACCTTGTATCGGATTTTCGTTCTTCGCCAAACCAAGCTCGCGGTTGATGATCAGCTGAATAGCCATGGCTCTGCGCACAGATTCTTCTGTTGGCGTAGTAATGGCTTCGTCGTAGGCGTTGGTGTGCAAAGAGTTGCAGTTGTCGTAGATGGCGTAAAGTGCCTGCAAGGTGGTGC
>JAIXXP010000114.1 GCA_027490665.1 Cryomorphaceae bacterium
CTTTAAATCTACAAAAAATTCGCCAATGTCAGCACAAAATCAATTGGAAAAGCTAGGAAATCAGTTTTTTAAGTACCGCGGACAAATCCCAGTACTCTTTTTTTTAGTTGCTTTTGGCCTGATGCATTATTTCCCAATGCGCGCAAACTGGCTCAATTCATATTATACAAGTGTGGCAATTGGTTTGGTTGTTCTAGGGCATCTCATTCGAGCGCTTGCAGTTGGTAAACGTGCTGCACACACCTCAGGGCGAAACCGCGACGAACAAGTTGCTGAAGCATTGAACTCTACAGGTATTTATTCGATGGTGCGCCATCCACTTTACTTAGGAAACATAACCACCTATATTGGCTGGGCTGTATTTACAGGCATTGATTGGTTGGTTCCGGTGTTCCTCATCTTGTTTGTAGCGTATTACCGCCTGATCATTTTTGCAGAAGAGCAATTCTTGACCCGTAAATTTGGTCAAGATTACCTCGACTGGAGAAAGCAAACACCGCTTTTATTGCCAGCTTTTTGGAAATACAAAACCAACAACCAACCGTTTTCCATAAAAGTGGTACTAGAAAACGAATACTCTGGCTGGGCAGCATCCATGACCACTGCCTTTGTTTTGGTTTTGTTTCAAAATTATGTTTTGGGCACACTCCAAACCAATCAAAACATGCTCATGGCGATGGCCTTGTTTATTGTGGTCTTTGGTTTTGGCATGCGCTACCTCAAAAAGAAAACCCGCGTTTTCAAAGTAGATTAATTCATCAATTGCGTTATTGCTGAAGATCAAAAATTTGCCGCTGCTGCAAACTGCGCCCAAGCGTGAGCTCGTCGGCATATTGCAGTTCAGAACCTACGGCAATCCCTCTTGAAATGCGCGTTACGAGTAAGTCGTAAGTCTTTATTTTCTTGAAAATATAAAAATTGGTGGTATCGCCTTCCATTGTGGCGCTGAGGGCCAAAATGATTTCTTTTGGTTGGTCTTTTTCAATGCGCACAGGTAAGCTTGCAATATTTAATGCTTGTGGCCCAATGCCGTCCATTGGTGAAATGAGCCCGCCCAGTACATGATACATTCCATTAAATGTGCTCGTCGATTCAATCGCCATGACATCCCGGATGTCTTCAACCACGCAAATAATTGATGGGTCTCGTTTGGGATTGCTGCAAATGCCGCAAATAGGGGTGTCTGAGATGTTTCCACAGTTTTGGCAGCGCAGGACTTTATCTTTTAAAGCACTTAAGGCAGAGACGAAGTCGTCGATTTCGACATCGTTGCGTTTGAGTAAGTCTAGTGCCAAACGAAGGGCGGTGCGCCGCCCAACGCCAGGTAAACTCGCTAATTGGTCTACGGCCTGCTCTAGATAAACCGAAGGGATTTCCATGGCTTAAAATTAACGAAACTTTTGACGCGTGCAGCTGTGCAAAACACTAACTTTGCAACATGGCTATTAAGGAGCTCAATATCCGCAACAAACGCGCACGCTTTGAATTTCACCTCGATGAAATTTTCGAAGCGGGTATTGTATTAACCGGAACCGAAATCAAGAGTATACGCAACGGCAAAGCAAGTATCCTCGAAGCCTACGGCTTATTTGATAAAGGGGAGGTGTGGTTGCGCAATATGCACATCACCGAATACGAAAACGGATCCTTCTATAACCATAAGCCCAGAGCCGATCGCAAGTTATTGCTGCAACGCAAGGAAATTGTGCGCATCGAGAAGTTCTTGAAAATCAAAGGCCACACCCTTGTGCCACTCAAGCTCTTTTTATCTGACAAAGGCTGGGTAAAGCTCCAAATTGCTTGTGCTACAGGTAAGAAACTCCACGACAAACGCCAAGACCTCAAAGAAAAAGACGACAAGCGCGAAATGGACCGCTTGCTCAAACGTTGATTTCAAGCCATAAAAAAAGCTCAACAATCTTTGCTGAGCTTTTCAAAAAACTATTTAAGATTTAATCTTTAATGACAGGGTAACCCGGAAATTTCTTTTTGTCAAAGATAAATTTAGCATCGTCGATTTCAGGATTGGCCGTGAATTTTGTCACTACGTAGGTCATGACAGTTCCGTCTTTTGCTTTCATGCTCGCTTTCACGAGTTCGTTTCCGGCTTTTGAGATGTATAAAATAATGGTGTGGTATTCTGCCTTAGAAGGCACTTTAGGATAAAGATTGATGACATGTACGGCCTCACCGTTGAGTTTGTCTTCATGGTCGTACTTGTTTTTAAAACCGGTTTCCCAGATGGTCATGAGGCGTTTGGGATTGATTGATTCTTCGTCGTCGGCGCTGGCATCTGATTCGTAAACAGAGCGTTCGTCCTTAACGATAGTCCAGGTTTTGACACCATTGCAAATCATGGTGTTTTCGCCGTAAGAAGCATAAAATTTGTTGCCTTTGACCCAACCTTTTCCAATTTCATTTTCATTGGTTCCGGTTGTGCTGTTCTTCACACTCGCATTGAATTCGATGTAGAAGGATTTCATGCCCTTCATTTTGGTCGATAATTTATCGAGAATACCCTGAGCTTTAGTATCTTGGCCCATGGCGTTGATGCTGATCAGACTTAAAACAAAAAAGAGTAAAATGCGCATAATCATGAATTTCTCTGCAAATATCACAAATTATGCCAAATCAGCGAAATCTTTATGCATTTAGACCCCACTATTCCACGATTATTAACGAATGGTTGCTAATAAGCTGGTTGCTATGAACCTGTAATAAATAAGTTCCGGGCTTTAGGTGATGAGGGAGTTCAAAATTTGTAGCGGATTGTATACGCAACACTTCTTTGCCTTTCATGTCGAGTAGGCGCGCAAAATTGGCTTCTGGACCTGTTATGTGAAGGGTGCTGCCAGGGCAGGCCGGATTAGGGTAAATGGAGCGTTTTGCTACTGGAACTTCGTTAAGATTTGCCATAGAACCAAGATTGATGTTGTCCAGGTAGATGCAATTGCCCCAACCACCTATGTTTCTAAATGCAACTTGTACATTGCCAAGGTTGGCATACGTACTCAAGTCAACGGAATCTTTGCGCCACTGCCCACTTGTTGGTGTAAAAAAGCTCTGGTTATCAGGGGAGGTCGCTAGGTTTTCTCCACCTTTGAAATACAACATTTGTTCGGTAGCAAAACAATCGGTCGAAACCACCACCTGTAAGGAGTCAGAATAACCGCTGCCCCAGCGCGCATATGCGACATCAAAATAGAGATAAGGTTGAATAGGCAAATAGCTGGTTTCAATGGGCATGACTAAATCATCGAAACTACCCTGCGAATCGATGTCGTAGTTGTTGAAGAAAGTTGCTTGTGAAGAAGCGCCAAAGCCTCCAGCTGAAGTAGAGAGTGTCCAGGTGCCATTGCCGTTATGATCAATGACGCTCCAGCCAAGTGGTAAAAACTGTTGTTCGAAATCTTCTTGAATACCGGTCTGAAAGCCAAACATAGAAAGCGTCACGTACAAGGAATCTGTGTCGGTGTGGCCATTCGCATCGGTGATTTGTAAGATGGCGAGGTGTTGGCCGGGGCTTTGAAAATACACCGCCGGATTTCGCAAATTGGAGGCGCTAGGACTACCCGTTGGGAAGCTCCAAGTCCAGGTTGCATTTTGATGACTTAAGAAAGAATAGTCGTCAAAATAAAAAGAGTCAATGGCGCATACTGCGGTCTGGCTGAGTTTGTCTACGGTAATGCGCGCAATAACTTCACTAGGATACTCGACCAGATTGCTTTGGTAAATACCTTTGCCGTAGGTAGCCAAACGGATCTTTTGGTCGCGGTAAAATGGTTTGAGGATATTGCCGTTGGTAAAGAGTGGCAAGCCGTTGTTCTCTAAGCTGAAGTTTGTTTGATTGTTGCGGTAGTAAACGGCTTTATTTGTTGCAACATAGATACCGCCATCTGTGCCCGCAATATGCACAAGCGCTTGTACGGACTCGTTGTTGAGCAAACTGCTTGTGAGGTTGCTCCATGAGCCACCGCCGTTGGTGGTTTTGAAAACTTTAAAGCCATTTGCGCCGCTAGGATAAGCCAACCAAAGTTCTTGTGCGTTAGTGGGGTTGAGGGCCAGCAACATGCGGCTTGAATTACCTGAAGGAATGGTCAGTTGCACCCAGTTGAGGCCGCCATCGGTTGTTTTCCAGAGTTTGCCCGTGCCGCCACTTGCTGCCTTTTGATTCAAATACATGATCTGTGTGTTGTCTGAGGCAATTTCAATGTAATTTACACGCTCATTTGGATTTGTTCCAAAAGTTTGAACGAGTTCAAATGAGGCGCCTTTGTCTGTGCTTCGGTACAGCTTATTTTCCTTTCCTGTGAAGGCAATACCATAGCAATTCGGGTGAAAAACAAGTTCAGTAGATTCCGCAGCCCAATAACTTTCATTGGGGTCTATGCCAAAAGATGCATTTTGAATGGCGCCATCCAAAGTAGCAGGAATGCGCTTGCCATCTACGTCTGAATAATAAGTGAGCTTGCTGTCGCCAGGATTGACATACCCAGTTGGCGCTTCGCCACCACCTAGTTCTAAGAAATTGCCAGCCCCGTAATTTTCATGATGCGCTAAATTACCATTGTGGTAGAGGCCACCGACCAAAACATCTTCATTCCAGCCGTTGTCAAAGCCCCAGTAATCTGAACCATGAACCCCCGACATATAAAAATCAGGTTGGGTTGCAACAAAATCTGTGCTGTGATAGATGCCGCCATCGGTGGTGATCCAGGTGTGGTTGCCCACAACGCGAAAGTCCTGGTTATCGACGTGTAAATTAAGTGGCCCACCTACATAACCTGATACAGATGCAAATGTGGCGGCGCCGTCCATACTTCGATATAAATTGAGCCCGCCAATAAGGATTTCATCGGCGTTGTTGGGGTTGGCAACAATAGCACAATTGTAAAATCCTTGGTGGTAGTTCCAAGTTGGGGTTCCCATCGCTAAATTTGGATGCGCAGTAGAATAAGGACCTCCGATCGGGCTGTTCGGCAGGGTCCAACTTTGGCCGCTATTATTGCTTCGGTACAAACCAATATACCCGTAATCATTGGGTTTGGAGTCGCCAATCAGGTAAGCATAAACTCTTTCTGGATCGGCAGCACTCACGGCCAAACGGCCACCACCATCTATACGGGCAGGGTCAGTAGAGGTGTACCATCCGGCATCTTGTAGCGCCCAAGTAAGACCAGCGTCAGTAGAAACAAAAAACTCGCAACGGATCAGGCTCGGGTTGTTTTTGAGTAAATAAAGCGTTTGGGTACTCCCTGGTTTTTGCTTGATGTCGTAGGATTTCTGCGTGAAAAGTTGCGTCCAGTTTTGGGCAGCATCAGTACTTCTGTAGAGGCCTTTGTCGGTGGCAGCTAAAATGATGTTTGGGTCGGAAGGTAAAATGTAGATTTCATTGACGTTCAAGCCTGTACTTTGAAGTGTGTTGGTCCAGTTGAGGCCTCCGTCTATGCTCAAAAACAAGCCACTGTTGCCGCCTGCTATAACGAAGTTTGGATTGCTCGGATGTACTTCAATGGCAGAAACACCAGAACCGAAATCGATGTTTTTTGTACATAAAATCCAGTTGAGGCCACCATTGCTGCTTTTGTAAACCTCGCCGGGTTCTGTTCCGCAATAACACACATTGGTTTGAGCGGCACATTGGTCAAAACTGTAAACATTCGTTTGTCCGGAACCCTGAGTCAAGCCTTCTTGGTAGTTGGTGATAGGCCCTACGATGGTCCAATCGCTCGTTTTGTTTTGGGCACCTTGTTTTTTGAGATAAAGAATATTCTCATTTTGAATTTGTACTTGAGTTGGTGTTTTAACAGCGCCCAATTCATCGGTGAAATATTGATTTTGACGCATCCAGCGCTTGTAGTATTGCGTGTGGTAGCTTTTTTCAAAAGAGTGGATTCTATAATAGTTTTGATAGGCCTGGCACACCTCAAAAACATTTGGGTTGTCTGCGTACATCAGTTGCGCCCATTGCGGTAAGCCCGCTATTTCAGAAGCTGAGGGCTTGTGCATTTGTTGAGCGACCACAAGGTTTGAAAAGAAAAGGAAGAAAGCGAGAAAAGTGAAGTAAAGTTTGGACATACTTAAATTTTGATGGTCCAATTTACGATAATTTATCCAATGAATCTAGTTCGTTCGTCTGCACTTGGCAAATAACAGCTTGTGTGTTTTCCAAACCATTTGTAGCGGTTTTTGGCAACAAAAGCATAGCATAAATCACGCAAAAACCTCGGGCACAACCAAGCCAATTGGGTCCAGTGTAATGCGCCATGGAGATCTTTATAGATGAGCAATACGGCTGTGCTTTTCTGAAACCAAACTCCGTTTCTTAAATACGAAATGCTGTCCTGAATATTGGTTTGTAAAGTGCCTTGATCAATTGAACTAGGTAGGCCTTGCAGCGTAGAAAAAGTAAACTTTTCGGACGCATCGTTTTTGAGCATTTTCTGAATAAAGCGATTGCAAAGCATGCAGTGGCCATCAAAAACGATCAGGTGCATGGGGTCTATTTATCGGACTTTTTCTCAGGAACCACAAGTTTTTTAGGTTCACTCACGAGGTCTTGGAGCAAAGCCAGTTTTAAAACTTCGGCCATTTTATCGACGTATTGAATATGCAAGCCTTTGAGGTAAATTGGTGCAATTTCATCTACGTCTTGTTTGTTTTTGCTACATAAAATTAGGTCGGTAATGCCTGCTCTTTTGGCTGCAAGCATCTTTTCTTTGATGCCGCCAACAGGTAAGACATCGCCACGCAAGGTGATTTCGCCGGTCATGGCTAGGTTTTTCTTGACTTTACGCTGGGTAAACAATGAGGCAAGAGCGGTGAGCATGGTTACGCCTGCGCTAGGTCCGTCTTTCGGTGTTGCGCCTTCGGGAACATGGATATGTACGTTGTAGTGCGCAAAGACGTCCGGATTTAGACCGAGTTGCTCATGATGGCTTTTGAGGTATTCGAGGGCGATGACCGCAGATTCTTTCATGACGTCGCCAAGATTTCCCGTGAGGGTGAGTTTGCCGTTTCCTTTCGAAATCAAACTTTCGATAAAGAGGATGTCGCCTCCAGCAGCAGTCCAGGCAAGGCCAGTAACAACTCCGGCAACGTCATTGTTGTCGTATTTGGTGCGCATGCGGCCCGCTCCTAAGAAAGTAAAGAGGTCGTCTGAACTGATCTTAGGTTCAAAGGTTTCTTCCATGGCAATTTGGCGCGCACGGTTGCGGACCAACTTAGCGACAATTTTGTCCAAGCCGCGCACACCTGATTCAAAGGTGTAGGACTCGATGATGGATTGCCAAAGTTTTTTGTCGATGACGATATCGGTTTTTTCAATGCCGTGTGCCGCAAGTTGCTTGGGCAAGAGATGACGCTTTGCAATTTCGATCTTCTCTTCTAATGTATAACCATTGACTTCGATGATCTCCATGCGGTCTAGCAAAGGCCCTTGGATACTTTGAAGGTTGTTGGCTGTGGCAATGAACAAAACTTTAGAGAGGTCAAATTCGGTTTCGACGTAGTTGTCGTAGAAATTGCCATTTTGCTCTGGGTCGAGGACTTCGAGGAGGGCAGAGGAAGGGTCGCCGTGGTTGCTGCGACCTAATTTATCGATTTCGTCCAAAACAAAAACAGGGTTGGCTGTTTCGGTTTTCTTGAGGTTTTGCATGATGCGACCTGGCATGGCGCCAATGTAGGTTTTGCGGTGCCCTCTAATTTCGGCTTCGTCGTGAAGCCCACCCAAAGACATGCGCACATATTTGCGCCCCAATGCTTCGGCAATTGATTTGCCTAAAGACGTTTTACCAACTCCTGGAGGGCCGTAAAAACATAAAATGGGCGCTTTCATGTTGCCCTTTAACTTGAGTACTGCCAGGTATTCTAAAATGCGTTCTTTGACTTTTTCTAAGCCAAAATGATCGCGCTCTAGTACGCGCTTAGCGACATTCAAGTCTAGTTTATCCTTGCTGTATACGTTCCAAGGAAGTTCAAGCAGGAGGTCGAGGTAGTTGAGTTGCACAGTGTATTCAGCTCCTTGCGGATTCATGCGCTGGAGTTTCTCGAGTTCTTTGGAGAATAACTTGGCAATGCGCTCGTCCCACTTTTTAGTTTGGGCTCTTTTTTCGAGTTCGCGTGCATCCTGAATTTGAGGGTTGTCGCCAAGTTCGTCTTGAATGGTGCGCATTTGCTGGTGCAAGAAATATTCGCGCTGTTGTTTGTCGAGGTCTTTGCGGACTTTGTTCTGGATTTCATTGCGCATCTCCAAGACTTGCACTTCTGCTGTAAGGTGCTCAAGCACGAGCATGACGCGTTTTTTCATGTCCATTTCTTCGAGCATAGACTGCTTCTTAGCGACGTCTGCATTCATGTTGGAAGAAATGAAATTCACGAGGAAGCTCGGACTATCGATGTTGCCAATGGCAAATTGTGCTTCAGATGGAATATTGGGGCTTTCGCGGATGATTTGCAACGCGAGGTCTTTGATGGTGCTGAACATGACCTCTAGCTCTTTGTTTGCGGCATCCAAAGGTTGTTCGGTAAGGACGCGCACCTTGGCTTTCATGTAGGGCTCTGTTTGCGTAGCCTGGACCATTTCAAAACGGCGTTTCCCCTGGATAATTACAGTAGAGCTACCATCGGGCATTTTGAGCATTCGAATGATTTGTGCTACTGTTCCAACCTTGTGGAGGTCTTCAAATTGTGGCGTTTCGACATCCTGGTTTTTTTGAGAAACAACCCCGATGATCTTGTTGCCTTTATTGGCTTCTTGAATAAGCTTGATGCTTTTGTCTCGCCCAACCGTAATTGGAATAACCACGCCAGGAAAAAGAACGTTGTTGCGTAGAGGTAAAATTGGGAGTTCTTCAGGGAATTCTTGTTTGTTCATGTGCTCTTCTTCTTCCGCTGTGATGAGTGGAATGAATTCAGCATCGGCGTCGTAGCCAGATAAACCAAAAAAACCTTGATCAAAGAGATTGCTCATAATAGAATTGTTTCAGGCAGGACTCGTGTCAAGATACATGCCAAAGCCAAGTAAACTGCAAAAAAGTCAGTTCTTGGCTAAAAATTTAAAAATTTCGGTGTCGTGTTGGCTAAATTCTTGCTTCCTTCTAGCCATCATGGCAGTTGCAGCTTCAATTGCTTTGTCAAGGCGATAGGCTTCTGTTTGTTCGTCTGAAAGCCATTGGAAAGATTCCACGAATTTATCTGGGAACTGACTACAAAAAATATTACTGCTCACACCTACAACAGTTGCGGTATTGAATTGAACATTGATTGCAGACTTGCTGTGGTCACCCATGGTGAGGCCCATAAAGGTTTCGTTGGTAGCTACTTGCTGCCGGTGTTCGTAGGAGTAGGTGCTTACCTTTCCGTAATTGTTCTTGAGATTTGAACAATTGGTATCGGCGCCTAAATTACACCATTCGCCAATAAGGGCATTTCCTACAAAACCGTCATGTCCTTTATTGGAATAGGCCTGAAAAATTGAATTGTTCACTTCTCCGCCAATGCGACACTCTGGACCAATTGTAGTGGCTCCGTATATTTTGGCGCCCATTTTAACAACAGCGCCAGCCATTACAGCTAGAGGCCCGCGCAGCATACTACCCTCCATGATCTCTGCATTTTTACCAATGTAAATTGGACCGTGGGTGGTGTTGAGGGTGACACCTTCAATACTAGCACCTTCTTCAATAAAAAGATCTTGTGCTGGTCCAATAAGCAGGTTTGTACTTGAGAGTTTTTTTGAAGTTCTTTTTTGTGTCGCTAGCTTAAAATCATGGCGTAAAATTGCGTCATTCTTGAGGTAGAGGTCCCAGCGGTTTTCAAGTACAATCAGATCGCTAAGATTAGCTTGAATACTTGTGTTTTCCTCACCATTTTTGGCAATGAGCATATCTTGATGGTAAATAGCTTCGCCAGCTTTTAAGTTGGTGATTATGGCAGCTAACTCGGCATTTGCAATACACTGTGCGTTGATCCAAATACCTTCAGTTGAAGGAAACTTCCCAGACAAAAAACTTTTGGTTTCAAAACCTAATTGCGCATTAGGTAAAAGCAGTTGCCAACGCTCGGTATTGGTAAAAAGACCACAGCGCAATTCGGCAACAGGACGTGTGAGCGTGAGCGGTGCAAAGCGCAAGTGCAAATGATTGTCAGACAAGAGAAGTTTCATCGGAAGAAGCTGATTTAAATACAAAGCTACTGATAAACAGCAGCGCAAATGTGAGCAATCCATTAATAAGCAACATTTCGTTGCCAAATTGATAACCCTTCCAAATGAGGTCTGCATTTTGACTCAGGAAATAACAAGCCAAAGGCGCAAGAATAACAATCCAAGGAATGACCAGCGCTGGCACATGTCTTTTGGTGAGGATGCCAAAAGCAAACAAACCAAGCAAAGGGCCATAGGTGTAGCCTGCAATCAAAAAAATCAAGTTCACAATGCTCTTGTCGTTGTACCATTTGAAGAGGAATACAAGTAGGGTAAACAAAACCGCAAAACTAAGATGCACGATTTTCTTAAGGCGCATGCGCTCTGTTTCAGGAAGGTTTTTGCGTTCAAAACCGATGATGTCAATGCAAAAAGAAGCTGTAAGTGCGGTAATGGCGCCGTCGACAGAAGGAAAGAGTGCTGAAATGAGCCCAATAATGAAAATAATGAAGACACCACTCGGTAGATACGTTTGGGTGATTTTTGGGAAGAGGTCGTCTGGTGCGAAGTCAAGGCCATTTTTGAGGGCGAAATAACTCAAAATACTGCCAAGCAATAAAAACAAAGCATTGACAACGAGCAAGGTAAAACTAAAAACTACCATGTTTTTTTGAGCATCTTTGAGCGTTTTGACACTGATATTCTTTTGCATCATTTCTTGATCGAGGCCAGTCATGGCAATGGTAATGAAAGCACCACCTATAAAGTGTTTCCAGAAGTAATCGCTTTTAGAAGGATCCAAAGACAAGACTTGTGTCAGTTTATTTTGTTGCAGTTCTCGCCAAAGTTCGGTCCAAGAGAAATCCATCTGTTGTTGTAAAGTAACAATGCATACCACCAAGGCCAACAACATGAAAAACGTTTGCAGTGTATCGGTCCAGACGATGGTCTTGACACCGCCTTTGAGCGTGTAAGCTAAGATCATTAATATGATCAATAGCGTAGCCTGCCAAAATTGTATACCTATTGGTTCAAAAACAAATAGTTGAAGCACATTGATCACTAAATAGAGCCGAACCGTAGCGCCCAGCGTGCGTGAAAGAATGAAGTAACCCGCTCCCCATTGGTAGGCGCGCAAACCGAGCCGTAGTTCTAGATACCGATAAATAGAACTGAGCTGATGCTTGTAATACAGCGGGAGCAATACATAAGCCACGACAAAATAACCCGCAAAAAAACCTAAAACCAATTGGTAATAATGCCAAGCACCTGCGCTCACCGCACCTGGGACAGACACAAATGTAACGCCAGAAAGGGAAGTGCCGATCATGCCGAAAGCAACTAAGTACCAGGGGCTTTTTTTGTCGCCAGTAAAGAAACTATGGCTACTCGCATTTTTAGAGGTAAAATAAGCGATGGCCAACAGCAGCCCAAAATAAAGGAACAAGATCAGTGGAAGTAGCACAGTATTCATGGGGTAAAAATAACGTAAAGCACTATATTTGCCTCAAAAATTTACCTATGGAGCTCATTTTTGTTGTTATTTCTTTTCTTTTGGTCAGTGTGGCTATGGTGGCAATTGTTTATTTGTTTCTCAAGCGCCAGCACGACCACGCCTTAATTCATCTGCAAACAGAACTGAGCCTACAACGTCAAAATTATTTCCTTCCTAGCAAACTTGAAGCGTATCAGCGCTGTATTTTATTGCTAGACCGTATTTCGCCAGCAAACCTCACCTTGCGCACCTTACAAGTGACACACAACGCAAAAATGCAACAAAGCCTTCTTTTGAAAACCGTACGCGAAGAATTCGAGCACAACATTGCTCAACAATTATTTGTGTCTCCGCAAGGCTGGGCTATGTTGGTGCAATCTAAAGAAGAGGTATTGCGCGTCATCAATATGGCTGCAAATACGCTCGATGAAAACGCAAGTGCAACAGACTTAGCTGCAAAAATTCTAGAGATTTCAGCGCAATTAGAGCAGTTCCCGACAGAAATTTGCAGAACTTATTTACAGACCGAATTTCAGCGTTTTAACGCTTAGTTATTTTTTCTTTCAAGATGGCAATGAACATTGGAAGCAATGACAAACCAATGATGCCAAATATGACCGTTTCGAAGTTTTTTCGAACGAAGTCTAGGTTACCAAAGAAGTAGCCAGTTAGCGTAAGGCCCAGTACCCAACTGACACCGCCAATTACATTGAATTTCAAAAAAGTGCTGTAACGCATGTTGGCCACGCCTGCGGTAAATGGCGCAAACGTACGCACGATAGGCACAAAACGTGCAATGATAATGGTTTTGGACCCGTGCTTCTCAAAGAAGTCTTGCGTTTGTTGAAGGTGCTTTTCTTTGATCAATGGATACTTTCCAATTTTGAGTTGCGCCAACTTGCGGCCATATTTTTGTCCAATCCAGAAGTTGAGTGCGTCACCTAGAATAGCAGCAATAATAAGAAGCGATAGTACCACGAAAAGATTAAGCTGCGCTAGTTCGTTATCGATTTGCACCCCCGCGCAAAAAGAACCCGCTGCAAAAAGAAGGGAGTCGCCGGGAAGTAAAGGCATGAAAACCAGGCCTGTTTCTACAAATACAATCAGAAATAGGATGCCGTATACCCAAGTTCCGTAGTCTTGAATAAGGTCGAACAAATAATTGTCAATGTGCAGGATGAAATCCAGAAGAGAAGTGAGAGCGCTCATTTATTGACAAGTAATTTGAGGAGCATTTTGTTCAATCCAAGCATTGATGCCACCTTCTAAAATACAGATGTTGCTTGCATTGTACTCGGTTTCCATGAAATTGGCAAGTGCTTCAGCACGTTTTCCGGATTGGCACATCAAAATGACTTGATCGTATGCTTGCAACGACGGGTAGGCAGCAGCAAATGTAGCCATCGGAATAGAAGGGCAGTCAATTTTGCAGCTCAAGAGCTCGTAAGGTTCGCGGATGTCGATAAGGCAACAGTTTTCTTTGGCTTCCAAAGCAAGAAGTACCGCCTTCGGGCTCAGTATTTTCATGTCGTAAAATTTTAGCAAAGATAAAATTCTTGCTTAAAAGACCTTGATTTTTTGTGTTTGCTTTTGCGCAAGAACCCTTAGTTGAAAAGCTCCGACATTTTTAAATTGCAAGCGCATGTGATTGAATTTCACCTCAGTGGTTCCCTTTTTGAGTTGTTGGTAGGTGATTTGACAATTGTTGATGTTTTCTATGGCACTGAAAAGAAAGGCGCATTTTTGCGCTGGTTTGAGTCCAAAAGCCTTTGCTTTATTCCCCTCAAAAACAACCAAGACCCCATCATTGGTATAGTAACAGATTTCTTTTCGATAGATGATTTGCTGTTTTTGATTGCTCATCAAAATTAATGTGCTCAAAAACAACATCTTGATGCTATTTTTGGACAAGCCAAGCCAACCATAGAACCAACAAAAGGTCAGCAGCCAAAAAAGCAAAACCCACCAAAAGGGCAAATCAAAACCCTTGGCCATAGCACCTGGCGCCTCACTAAAAAATTGCATGATTTGCAGCATCCAATGGATCGATGTTTCCAAAACAAAAGAACTCAGGTGATCGGCAAACGGAAGCGCTTGCAGCAAAGGAAAAAACATACCCAAGATCAATATAAAGCTCGAGAGGCTCATGAGGCAAAGATTGGCGACTTGTGCATAATTCGGGTACAAATGAAAATGATACAAACTCAAGGGTAGGGTGGTGAGTGTGGCGGCTAGTCCGAGGGCGGTTCCGTCCCAAAGTTGTTGTACAAAGCGCCATTTGAATTCCATCCAGTTTTTGATGAGTTCGTAATAAAGGTAGATGCCAAGCATGGCCAAATACGACAGCTGAAAACCGAGGTCAAACAAGTAAAGCGGATCGTAGAGCAGCAAACAAAATGCGGAAAAGAAAAGGGCATTGAGCTTGCTGATTTGCCTGCCCGAAAGCTGGCTGAGTAAGAGCACACTAAACATAAAAACGCTACGGAGCACTGAGGCCGACAACCCGGTCAAAATAGCGTAATACCATACGATGAGCAGCACCACTAATAAGGCTTGCTTGCGACTCACCCACCTTGAAAACAAAGCCAAAACTTTAAGTAGTGCCAAGATGAGCAAACCAATGTGCATGCCCGAAACCGCTAAAATATGCATGGCACCTGTGGCTAAAAAATAAGACCTCAGTTCTTGGTCAATGCCGTCTCTTTCTCCGATAATTAGCGCTCGGGCAATTGCCGCGGAACGGGGGCTCAGTTTACCTGAAAAAAGCGCAGATAACTTTGTTTTGATGTGCAACAAACTAGATTCAAAACCTAAATCAGTGTTTTGAACAGGCCCCAAAACTTTTAGGGCTGATCGGTCGATAAAAACGCGGTGACTAATTTGCTGTAACTCGTAATAACGCTCTTGATCAAAGGCACCAGGGTAAGCCTCGTTTTGAATGTATTCTGGCTTACAGCGCAATGCATAAATTTGGTTCAGGTCGATTGGCAAGCTATCTTTGAAATAGAGTAGCAGACGCAGTTGTATTCTTCTTTTGTGATGGATAAAGAAAAAGTCGCCAATTAACTTTTGGGAACCCTTTTTAAGTTCTGAAGAATGTACCTTCAAGATGCCTGTATTTTCTTTATTCAAATGCAGGTGCCTCAATTGTCTAAACTGGCTTTGTGCAGTATGCATCAGCCAAAATCCGAGCGCAAAAAAGAGCAGTAAAATGCCCAATTGTCTGGTTTGTGCAATCAGGAGCAAGCCCAACCCAACAGCACTTAAAATATTCAAAAAAGTGAGAGCGGCATCCGTTAAACTACGGTAATCGGCTAGATAGATGCCAAGAATAAACGGCAATAGAACGAGCAGGAAATGCCATTGGTGTTTGGGCATTTCTTCTTGCGAAGTGTTGGTCATAAGCGAGAATTAGAGGTAGAATTTTCCCGCTTTGAATTTGATTTTTTCGGTGAGTAAATGGGGGCGAATGAGCGGCTCGAGTTCCGCTTTTGAACAAAGAAATTGTGCCTCAAGTTGGTCTATGCTTTTGGCTTCTTGTAAAAAGGTAAATAAGGCCTCTTGGGTCAAGGTGCGTGGCAAACATACATCACAGGTGCCACAAGGGGCAATTTGTTGACCAAAGTAGGTGATGAGTTGCTGGGCGCGGCAAATAGGCGCCTGGCAATACTGTTGCATGGCGCTAAGTTTTTCTTGGGCAGCCTTTTTGCGTTCGAGGTAAATACTGGGCTTGAGGTTCAGGTAGGACTCCGGCAATCTTTCCATGCTGAAATGTAGCAGAGGAAGATTGCTTTTCTTGGTGAGTTCGATGATGCCGTTTTTTTGCATGAAGTCTAGTTGCTCTTCAAAACGTTTGGCGGTCGTTTTTAGTCTTTGCAAGATTTTGTCTTCGTGCAGAATGGTCATTTGGTCAAAAATACCAGGATAACTGCGCACAAGGGTGGCGCAAAGTTGGTAGTAGGCTTCGTGCTGGATTTGGAAGTTGTACAACACCTCGTTGTTGACTATAAACTGCAAGCGCGTAGGCTGGTAGAAGCCTTCAGACAAACTAAAGTTTCCATTTTGCTCCAGAATTTTCAAGGAATAATAGACTTCGTCGTCGGGCAAATCGAAAGTTTTGCAAAACGTTTTGAGGTCGAAGGGGTAGGTTTCATCTTTGCCAGCGCCGATAGCGATTTTGAGGTAGTTGAAAATAGCTCGGTACACGAATATGACGCGCTCGGCACTCGGAAAACTTTTATCGAGTTGGCGCTGCATTTGCGGGAAGTCTTGGGGCTCGTGGAGCAACAAAGCGTATGCTGGTAAGCCGTCTCTTCCGCCGCGGCCCGCTTCCTGAAAATACGCTTCTGGTGAATTCGGTACCTCGTAGTGTAGCACAAAACGAACGTTTGGTTTGTCTATGCCCATACCGAAGGCGTTGGTGGCTACCATGATCTGGTTTTTGTCGCTGAGCCAATCTTGGAGCATCTGACTTCTTTCTTCACCACTGAGCCCCCCGTGGTAAATGCCACAGCGCAGACCATTAGCTAAGAGAACTCTCGCTACTTCTTTCACCGACCTTCTGGTCTGGCAATATACAATTCCGGTGCCTTTTTCGCGCTTGCAAATGGAAAGGATTTCTTGCATTTTGTTAGTGGCTGGCCTCACTAAATATGAGAGGTTGTCTCGGGCAAATGTCGATTCAATGATTTGCGCCTTGGGCATTTCAAGCTGCACAAGGATGTCTTGCTGTACTGCTTTGGTTGCCGTTGCTGTAAGTGCTAAAATGGGCACTTCTGGTTGAAGTTGGCGGAGTTTGGCAATTTGTCGAAAAGAAGGTCGGAAGTCGTGGCCCCATTCCGAAATGCAATGCGCTTCATCTACCACCAAAAGCGCTATTTTCATGCGTTTGAAACGCTCTATAAACAGCGCTGACTGAATTCTTTCGGGCGAAGTATATAAAAAATCGAGACCGCCAAAACGGGCGTTATCTAGGATTTGATCAATTTCTCGGTAGGGAAGGCCACTCGTTAAAGCTTTGGCGCGTAGCCCTCTTTTCTGTAGGTTTTCTACCTGATCTTGCATAAGAGCAATAAGTGGAGAGATGACCAAACAAAGACCTTCGCGCTGCAAACCAGGCACTTGAAAACAAATCGATTTACCACCGCCTGTTGGCAACAAAGCCAAAGTATCCTGACCTTCAAGCGCTGCTTTGACGATGGGTTCCTGACTTGGTCTGAATGCAGCAAAGCCCCAATGTTTTTGGAGTAAGTCAAGGGCTTGTGTGAAGTCGTGCATTTCACAAAGTTAAGGAATGCTTTTAATAAGGTCAATAAGTTGTGTGCTCGATGATTTAGCTGTATATTCGCGCATCAATTAACACGCTTATGACTGGAGTTTCCTTACAATTTCCTATCACACCCAACACCGATAGCCATTTGTCAGCCGTAAACTGGGATAACCTCCCATTTGGTAAAATCTTTTCTGACCACATGTTCGTGATGGAATACGCCGATGGCGCATGGCAACAAGGAGAAATCCTTCCTTTTGGTCCCATCGCTATGCATCCAGCGATGTCTGCTATTCACTATGGCCAGTCTATTTTCGAAGGCATGAAAGCTTACCGCAATAACCACAACGAAGTTGTATTGTTCCGCCCTGAGCTCAATGCGCGCCGCTTTTCAGAATCAGCTGCTCGCATGTGCATGCCCGAAATACCAGAAGAATTGTTCTTAGCAGCTGTCAAACAACTTGTTGCACAAGATGCCGGTTGGGTCACCAACAAACCAGGCTACGCATTGTATATTCGTCCGTTTATGTTTGCCACCGATGAATTTGTCGGAATCAAACCTTCAGACACCTATAAGTTTGTCATCATCACATCACCAGTAGGTGCTTATTATGCCGAGCCCGTGCGCGTTAAAATTGAAGAGTTTTACACACGTGCTGCAGTAGGTGGCGTTGGCCGCGCTAAAGCAGCTGGCAACTACGGCGCTTCTTTGTATCCAGCCAAACAAGCACAACAAGAAGGCTTCCATCAATTGGTCTGGACAGACGCCAAAACACACACATTCATTGAAGAGTCTGGCACCATGAACATCATGTTCGTGATCAACAACACCCTCATAACACCATCAGAAGATGCCGACACCATTTTGCGCGGTACCACCAAAAGAACAGTTTTAGAAGTTGCGGCTTCGTTTGGAATTCCCATCGAAGAGCGCCCTGTAACTGTTGCTGAAATCATCGAAGCTGCCAAAAACGGCACCTTACAAGATGTTTTTGGCGCGGGAACAGCCGCTACCATTGCACCAATAGCGATCATCGGCTACCGCGATGAAAAACTCACATTACCAGCACTCGAAACGCGCGAAATCTCTCTGAAAATTAAGGATTTTCTAGATGGCTTAAAGTCCGGAGCGCTGCCAGATACACAACACTGGATTCAGAAGGTTTGTTAATTTGTGAAATTTCCTAAAGGCATGCATCATTAGTTCATGCGCTTCCTTTTCATTTTTCTTTTCCTGAGTCTGATCTCGACAATTCGGTCGCAGGTACTGGTTGTTTCATTTAAGGACTCCAAAACAAACGAACCCATCCCAAACGTACATTGCAAAATAAGATTTTTAAGCACTGATTTTCAGGTGATAAAAGACTCTATAACCCAATTTTCGCTGCAAAATGGCGCTATTTATTTTGCGTTAACAGCAACACAACCAGGATTCAAAACAGCAAAAGGAAGTATTCAATTTCAGCTCGACTATGCTCATCCAATTTATCAGTCTGCTTCTAAATTGTACGCCTTTGAGCTAAAGGAGGATACCACTCAACTCAATTTGTATCTGAAAGCAGAACGCATTCAAGAAGTGCGCGACATCGTCATTAAATCCAATAAACCTGACACCGTTTACGCCTCCAAGACCTATAGTGTTGCCGATTTTGAATTGGGTGCAAATGGTGCGCTTTTTTTGCTGACCTACGAGAAAAATTTGATGAAAGATGCCCAATTACAATGCATCTACAAGGATACCACGCTGTTTTTACAACAGATTCCAGAAAGAGCAGAAGCACTCAAACGCGATTTTCGAGGGAATGTGCATGTGCAAACGGAAACGAGCATGTATGGCTTGCAACAAACAGACGCTACACTTCAACTCGGAAGCATCCCAAAGGATTACTTTTATAAATATATTGCCCCCATTGTTGACACCAGCCTCACAAAGCAGTTTTACTCGAGTTACATCGATATTTACCCCGCTTTTGAATATGGCGCCTTGGATCAGCTCGATTCTACTTACAAAGCCATTTTACACATCCAAGACGACCTCATGATGGAATTGTATCGTTCGGAATACAAGTGGGTGGACATCCGGACTAAACTTTGGGCCAAAAACTTAGAAAATCAGACCGGAATCGATGCCGAAATTTATGTGGGGGCCAATGTGTTTACGAAGTCCTTGTATTACGAGCCTGTTTACGCACCGCTTTTTCTGTCCAACGATACCCTTTATATTTTTGATTATCCAAAAGACATGCTGCGCGTGTACTCCATAGATGGTCGCCTTTTGAAGTCTATTCCTATTTTTCATCATTACCATGCCAAGCAAAGCGGTTTTCAGAAAAACCTACAGCAAGACCGCAAAACGGGTAAAATTTACGCGGTTTACGAGCAGGAGGGACATGTTTATGTGGGGCTTCTAGATCTGAAAACAGGTGTGGTAGTTCAGAAAGTGAAGCTCGCTTTTCGCTACGTCGAAAAAGTGAGGATCTACGACAACCAAGTCTATTTTGTCTATAGACCCTTTGAATCGACCCAAAAGAAATTTCTTTACAAGCAAAAATTACCCGTCAAAGACAACTAAGGGTGCAAGATAACTTGAATGGAAACGGGCAGGTGATCAGAATAACCACCTAAATATTTAGGGCCCGCATAGGTTCGGTTAGGAACTGTTTGTCCTTTGTATTCCGTAAGCAAATACGGGAAGTCGTGAATTTTACCACTTTCTGTCTGAACCTGAATTTTGCCAGTGAAAGCATTTGAAGAAGCAAACATGTGGTCGAGTACATCCCACTCATTTTTATAGTTGTAAGACCCGCCAAAAATTCCACTCGCCTTTGTAATTTGGGGTGTAAGTTTTGAGGCAATGAGTTGTGGGCCAGCGTCTTTAGGGTGATCATTTAAATCTCCCATTAAAATAATTTTAGCTTTTGGGTCATTTTTTTGAATGGAGTCGATGAATTGACCTGCCATTTGTGCAGCCATGAGTCGGCGCGGTGCGCTTTCGTCAGTACCACCGCGGCGGCTAGGCCAGTGATTGACCATCACGTATAAGTTTTCTTTTTTGTATTGGTATTTTGCCCAAATGATGTCTCGAGAAGTAGGAATTGTATCACCAGGCAAAGTAAAGCGGATGTAGCCCGATTTTTTGAGCTGTAAGACATCTTTTCTGTAAAGCATACCTACGTCTATGCCGCGCGCGTCTGGACTGTCGTAATGAACTATCCCGTAGCGTTTGTCGTTGCCAATGAGGTCGGTCAGGACACTTTTGTTTTCGATTTCACAAACACCCATAATCATTGGCATGTTGAGTGCAGCCATCACTTGTCTGATGTGCGCAAGCTTGGTATTGTATTTTTCCGTATTCCAGTTGCTTTCTGCCGCAGGCAAAAACTCAGCGTCGTCGTTGGGCCCGTCGATGGTGTCAAAGAGGTTTTCGACGTTGTAAAAAGCTACCGTTTGAATTTGTTGGGCAAATACGATATGAAGCGAAAAAAAGAAAAGAACCGATAAAAGATATTTTGGCACCTGAGCTGTCATTTTGATATTGTGTTTGGAAAGATAAATTTACCGATAACTTTCTATTTGACTTCGAATTTTGAAAAATTGAAATTACCAACTACCGCCAGAGCCGCCACCTCCAAAGCTTCCGCCGCCAAAGCCACCAAAGCCGCCGCCTCCGCCACCACCTGACGAGCCACCAAAGCCACCACCAAAACCTCCAAAGTAGAAGAAGCCTGGTCCGCCGCGTCGACCTCCAAAGGTTGTGCCGCCTCCGCCACCGCGCTTGATCAATAAGAAGAGCATAACGAGGATAAATAACAAAGAAAATACGCCGCCCGCCCAGTTGTCCTTGCGGAGACTTTTGCGGTAGCTTTTTTCATTGATTTCTCCTTTAGCAAGCTTGAACAAGACGTCAAGCGCATTGTTGATACCTTGGCCGTATTGGTCTTTTTTAAATTCTGGGAGTATTTCGTACTGAATGATATCATGGCAACTGAGATCGGTAATGGCGCCTTCCAAACCACGGCCGGCTGCTAAATAGACCTGTCTTCCGCCGTTTTCTTGTGTAGGCTTGATCAAAAACACCAGGCCATTGTCTTTGTCTGCTTTGCCAACACCCCATTGTTCGCCGAGTTCGGTGGCGTAATGCCATGGTTCGTCTTCGTTGATGTCGTCTATAATGACAATATTGATTTCATTGCTTGTTTCTTGCTCAAACGCATCTAGCCGTTGCTCAATTTGCGCTTCGTCTGCGGCACTTAAAATACCGACTTTTGAAAAGTTATTTAAAAAGCGGGGAGGAGTTAGAGGGCTTGGATACTGTGCAAAAAGCTGCAGCGCCCAGCACGTGAATACAACTAAAAATAGGGGGGCTTTTTTCATCCGAAGCTGATTTGGTTGGGCAACTCGTTTTGATCGTTCGCTTGTGGCGGAAAAAAATGAGCGAGTTGGATGCCTGCTTCGGTAATCCCTGCGCAAAGCCCTTCGGCCAAACGACCTTCTTTGAAATTGGCTAACATGAGGTCGCGGGTGCTGTCCCAGAAGTTGTGGCTAACGCATGCATTGATGCCTTCGTCGCCAATAATGGCTAGTTTGCGATCTGCGTAAGCAACGTAGATCAAAACACCATTGCGCGCCGCAGTGGCTTGCATGTCGAGTTGGTCAAAAATATCGATGGCGCGTGCCACGGCGTCGGTTTTACACTTGGCTTCTAAGTGCACGCGCAATTCGCCGCTGGTGGCTGCTTCAGCTGCTGCGATGCAGTCCTGGACCTTTTGTTGTTCGAGGTTGCTGAGCATTAAAATTTCACCTTTGGTGCATCCTCTGAGCCGGCAGCAGCTACAAATCCTTCTTTTCTTGGGAATTCTTCGCTATTCAAGAAAAAGCGCGCAAAGAAACCGCGGATATGGGTGTTGTATTCCTTCACTGATTCATTGTAGCGGTCTCTTTCTGTTTTGATGCGGTTTTCGGTGCCTTCTAGCTGTCCTTGAAACTGGCTAAAATTTTCGGTAGAGCGAATTTGTGGATACGCCTCATAAGCCAAATTGATAGCAGTATTGATTTTTCGACCCATGAGCTCTAAATCTTCGGGTGTTTTGGCACCAACAATACCTGCGCGCGCTTGTGTTACTTGTGTAAGGATGTCTTTTTCATTTTGTGCGGCACCTTTGACGGTTTCCAATAGATTTGGAATGAGGTCTGCTCTACGCTGGTAGGCAGATTGTACGTTGGCGAATTTTTCATCGAGTCCTTCTTGAAGGCCAACGGCTTTGTTGTACATGTTGTAGTATCCTAAGAAAAGGAAGAGGAGTAGTGCGCCGATAGCGGCCAATACGACATAAATTGGTTTCATTTGTTACGGAATTAAGTGTTCGGGTGCTTGGTAGCAAATTGTGTTCCAAGTTACTAAAATGACACATTGTCAGGCTGTTTTTCTTGCTTTTTTATTTGTTGATAACTTTTGATTATAAATTAATCATTTTATTGATTGAATATTAATCAATATTGTTAATTTTGTGTCACCAACCAATCGAACTTTTATTGTTTCACCCTTTAACTGACAGTACCTATGGCTACGCGTCGTTCGATTGTTCATATGGACCTCGACACCTTTTTTGTTTCCTGTGAGCGCCTTCTAGACAGCCGCTTAAATCAAAAACCCATCCTCATTGGTGGCACCAGCGAGAGGGGAGTAGTTGCCTCTTGCAGCTATGAAGCCCGGCGCTTTGGTGTGCGCTCCGGCATGTCCATGAAAATGGCCAAAGAGCGCTGCCCAGAAGCCATCTGCATCAAAGGTAACACCCAAACCTACACCAAGTTTTCTCGCATGGTAACCGAAATCGTTAAAGAAGTTTCACCTGTCTATGAAAAAACCTCCATCGACGAATTCTACATCGACTTCACCGGTATGGATCGCTTTTTTGGCATCTGGACCTACGCCTCTGAGTTGCGCTCGCGCATCATCAAAGAAACTGGCCTACCCATCTCCTTTGGTTTGTCCGAAAACAAAACGGTTTCTAAAGTAGCAACAGGCGAGGCCAAGCCTAACAATCAGCTCCACATCAGCTACGGCTTAGAAAAAGACTTTTTGGCACCGCTATCCGTTCAAAAAATCCCGATGGTAGGCCCAAAAACCTTCCAAACGCTCTGTAGTTTAGGCGTCAAAAAAATCGGCACCCTCCAAACACTGCCCTTAGAACTCGTCGAACAAGCACTCGGCGAAAACGGCCGCAGCATCTGGACCAAAGCCCAAGGCATCGACAAAAGCGCTGTGGAGCCCTACAACGAGCGCAAATCTATTTCCAACGAGCGTACCTTTCATCAAGACACCATAGACGTCGCTAAGCTCAGCGGCATCTTAGCCGCCATGGCCGAAAACCTCACCTTTCAATTGCGCCGCGCCGGCAAGCTCACCGGCACCGTCACCGTCAAGATCCGCTACGCCGATTTCCAAACCCAAACCCTCCAACAACAAATTGCCTATACTGCCGCAGACCACGAACTACTCCCGTTGGTTCAGGAGCTTTTCAAGCGGCTTTACCAACGGCGCGTATTGGTGCGTTTGATTGGCTTGCGCTTCAGTTCTCTAGTGGGTGGTGCGCACCAACTTCGACTCTTCGATCACCAAGATCTTTCCTATCCCGCGCTCTACAAAGCCCTAGACAAAATCCGCGAGCGCTACGGCGACCGCGCGGTCTTGCGCGCTATTGGCTTAGAGGCGCGTAGTATTGGCCATTACAACCCGTTCAACGGTGAGCCGCCCATTTTACTGGCCAACCGCAGCACCTAATTCATTTGTAGCACTTTAAATTTCAATTACATGCGTGTACACTCTTGTTTCAGTTTGGGCTACGGTATTCTCAAGCCCGAAGAACTCGTTGCTTGGGCCTTGCAACACGGACATCAACAACTCCTGCTCACCGATATCAACCACACCGGCTCGGGCTTGGCTTTTGCCCGCGCGGCCCAAGAGCAAGGGCTCGAGCCTTTGCTTGGGCTCGAGCTCCGCAATGGTTTGCAGCAGGTTGCCACTATTATTGCCCGCAACAACTTTGGTTTTCAAGAGCTCAATACTTTCCTGACCCAACACCTTCTTGCTGCAAAACCTTTTGAAAAGCCGCTGCCTCCATTTGCCAATTGCTGGGTTTGGTATCCGTTCAACCAACATCCAACGCATTTACAGGCACACGAGTTCGTCGCCATTGAAGCCCAGCAAATACTGCAGTGGCAGCGGCAAAAGCGCGCCTTTGCTGCACATAAATATGTTGCCGACATCCCCATGAGCTTTCGGCACAAACGCGACCACAACACCCATCGCTTGTTGCGCGCTATCTCCAGCAACTGCTTGCTTTCCAAGTTGCCAACACACGCACAAGCGCCGCCCACAGAACGCCTTTTATCTGCTTCGCAGTGCAGTGCGGCCTTTGCCGCTGCGCCAGAGTTGCTCGCCAACACCCAAGCGCTGCTGCGCAACTGCAACGTATCTTTTGAATTTGGAGAAGCCGCCGCCCCTCAACAACCCCACAGCATTCACGGGTCCAAAGCCGCCGACTTACAGCGCGTTCAAGAACTTTGCGCCGAAGGGCTCAGCTACCGCTACAACATCATCACAGACGAAATCATCGCGCGCATCGAGATGGAAATCGACGTCATTGCCGAAAAAAACTACCTTTCTTACTTTCTCATTACCCACGACTTCACTTCCTATGCGCGTTCCAAAGGATATTTTTATGTAGGGCGAGGCAGTGGCGCCAACAGCATTGTGGCCTATCTCTTGCGCATCACCGACGTCGACCCGCTAGAACTCGACCTCTATTTTGAGCGCTTCATCAACCTCTACCGCAAAAACCCGCCCGATTTCGACATCGACTTCTCTTGGCGAGACCGCGACGACGTCGTTCGCTATATTTTTGAACGCTACCCCAATGCCGCGTGGCTCTGTACCTACAGCACCTTTCAATACCGCGCCTGTATTCACGAGCTCAGCAAAGTATTTGGTCTGCCCGCCGGCACAAGCAAAATACTGAGTAGAGGGAAGGGGAGTCTTGCTGAATTCGCCGAACTAGGTGCGCTTATTTTGCGCTACGCCAAATACATTGAAGGTTTGCCCTCCCACTTAAGCGTTCATGCAGGCGGAATCGTTATTAGCGAACAGCCTTTAACTGCGTTTGCCGCATGTTTTTTGCCGCCAAAAGGCTATCCCTGCACCCAGTTCTCTATGCTAGAAGCCGAAGATGTCGGGCTTTATAAATTCGATGTTTTAAGCCAGCGCGGTTTGGGCAAAATTTCTGAAGCGCTACAAATTATAGCGCAGGTTTACCCCGAAGAAAAACCCCACGACATCCACGATATCCACTTTCTGAAGCAAGACCCTCAAATTGCCGAATTCTTAAAAAAAGGCTGGGCTCTGGGTTGTTTTTATGTAGAGTCGCCCGCTATGCGTATGCTCCTGATCAAACTCCAGGTAGACAACTACCTCGCGCTGGTAGCGGCAAGTTCCATCATTAGGCCAGGTGTATCGCAGTCTGGCATGATGCGCGAATACGTCTTGCGCCACCGCAATCCGGAGCGTAGGCAAGAAATTCACCCCTTGCTGCTTGCCATCATGCCCGACACCTACGGCGTTATGGTCTATCAAGAAGACGTCATTAAAGTTGCACATTATTTAGCTGGCCTGAGTTTGGCCGAGGCCGATGTCTTGCGCCGAGGCATGTCGGGCAAATTCAGATCGAGGTCCGAATTTTTGCGCGTTCAAGAAAGCTTTATGGCTTCTTGCCTTCAAAGAGGATACGAAGCGCAATTTGCAAGCAGTATTTGGAAGCAAATCGAAAGCTTTGCAGGCTACGCGTTTTCCAAAGGACATTCTGCTTCCTATGCTGTAGAGAGCTACCAAAGTTTGTACCTCAAAGCGCACTACCCGCTGGCGTACCTCACGGCCTGCATCAATAACTTTGGCGGTTATTACCGTACTGAAATCTACGTCCACGAAGCACGGCGCTTTGGTGCGCAAATTGAAGCGCCCTGCATCAATGAGGGCGCTTATAGTTGCGTGCTAAAAGAAAAACGCCTGATCCTCGGTTTCAATTTAGTAGCGGGCATAGAAGTCGTGCTTGCCGAACAAATACTTGTCGAACGCACCCAAAATGGCGTTTTTACCAGCCTTGAAAACCTCTTGAAAAGAATTTACATTCCGCTCGAGCAGCTCAGTATCCTGATCCGCATTGGGGCTTTGCGCAGTTTTGAACAACCAAGAAAGGCGCTGCTCTGGCAGGCTCATTTTTACCATAACAAACAACTTAGGCCACAGCCAAAACAAGAATTATTTGAAGTAAAGCAGCATACACAACACTTACCTGAGCTAGAAGAACACCCACTAGAAATCACTTTCGAACAATTTGAACTTTTGGGCTTTCCGCTCTGCGATCCTTTCTCACTCTTAGCACAATCCTTGCCTAGCTTCTTTATTTTGGCAAATGATTTTCCGAAGTATATCAACCAACACATCAACACTTTTGGCTATTTAGTGAGCATCAAGCAAACCAAAACCAATAAAGGCGACACCATGTGTTTTGGTACCTTCCTCGATCCATCCGGCGACTTCCTCGACACCGTTCATTTTCCACAAATTACAGCGCGTTATCCCTTTTACGGCAAAGGCGTTTACCGCATTACCGGAAAAATAACCGAGGAGTTTTCTTACTTTACCTTAGAAGTAACTACCCTAGAAAAACTAGCTTTTGCCGAGGACGTCCGTTTGGCTTTGTAGCAGCTGAACCCCATCGGTTAATTTGATTTGCTCCACACTTGGAAGCTGTTGATAAAGCGCTTCATATCCAGAAAAAATAGGATCTAATAAAGCCAGATCAAAATCAACATTTGACAACACCAATAAACAACCTCCAAAACCACCACCCATCATGCGTGCACCCAAAATACCGGACACATTTAAAAGAGCTGCTTGTAAAAAGTCAATCTCTTCGCAACTCACTTCATATAAATCGCGAAGACCATCATGCGTTTGGTTGATACAGCTGCCAAGTTGTCGGTAATGATCTTTAATTAACATTGCATCATTTAGATCATCCGAAATTTCAGTAGCCAGTTTTTGCACCTTCTGAACACGACTCATTTCATCTAGTACGTAGCGCAAACGTTTTTGGGCACTCGGATCAAGATGGGTAAACACAGCTTTTAATTGAGACTCATTTATATCTCTCCAACTCATTAAACCCGGAAAGGTGTACTTAGCGAGCAGCCATGCAGACTCAAGCTGTGCGCGTCTTTCATTGTAGGCCGATTCCGCTAAATTGTGCTTTACTTTTGAATCGATCAAGAAAAGCTGAACGCCAAGCAAAGGCAACTGGAATGCTTCAATTTCCTGACTCAGGCAATCAAAGGCTAGCAAATGTGCTTCTTTTCCAAATAAGGAAGCTACTTGATCCATTAAGCCACATTGAACGCCTGCAAATCGGTGCTCTGTTTGTTGAGCAAGCAAAGCCAATTCCTTTCGGGTTTTGCCCAAGTCAAACCATTCATTGAGACCAAAAGCCAAGCCGCAGCAAAGGGCCGCAGAGGAAGAAAGCCCCGCGCCAATTGGAATATTGCTTTTGAAACGAATGCGCAAGCCACTGAAGGAGGAAAACAATGAAGAGGGAGATTTTGAAGAAGAAGATGTAGAACATAGAATCTCATCTGATAACAAAAGCATGAAAACCCCCTTCACATAAGCCCTCCAACCAACTGTTTGTATTTCATTTAATTGAGAAAGCTCAAAGACCCAACTTTCATTTAGATCTAAGGCTTCAATAAATACTTGGCCACTTGCTAACTCCTCAAATTCAAATTCGAAACAACGGTCAATTGCTGCAGGCAGTACAATGCCGTGGTTGTAATCGAGGTGCTCGCCCAACAAATTGATGCGGCCCGGGGCTTGAACGACTATTTTTCTCATGGTTTCCAGATGAGTTGATCGGTCAAACCTAAGGAAGGAAGCGCAACCTTAAGAACCACCGGATTTTTAGGCGCCTCGGTTCTCAATAATGCGGTTGCTATGCCTGCCTCAATAGGCTGAATTGCTGGGCAAACAAGCCCTGCATCTTGGGCTTGAACACTGAATGTAACTTTGTAATCGTTAGTCGGAACAACAGTGCCATTTGCATCGAGTAGCTTGGCGCGCACAAAAACAAGGTCCGCTTTTGCAGTATCAATTCCGTGTTGAAGTGTGTCCAATTCTAGGATGATTCGAACAGGTTTTCCTGGTGTTTGAACCTGATCTGAGGCCACTCTAACCTTGCGATTGAAGCCAATTGCTACAAGCTTGCCAGCTTCAAAAGCAGGAATTTGAAATTGAAAAGGCGGGTGCTGTAAATAGTCAGCGGCCTGATCAGGGCTAGCTGATTTTTTAAGGATACTTTTCTCATTTAGAAACAACTCAACTTGCTCGCAATTGGAATATACCGTTACGCTTGTTGGCGACAACGCAGTCCAATTGGTAGCAATTTTGACATAGGGTTTTTTAGTAGCGTCCAGCAACTGGCTTTTGTAAAAACCTACAGCATATTTTGGCAATCGCGTGATATCGTATACTCCGGATGCTTCTAGATCAGGACTGTATCCGCGGTTGTAGTCGAAACAAACCCAATTGGCTTCACCAATGATATTTGCGCCCTTGCGGTTGGAATTTGAGGCTTCTTGAAAATTAAAGGCTTGTTGTAATAATGCTTTTTCTGAAGCACCCCGCAAATGCCTCGAGTTTCTTTCCGTAGGTGCTAAATCGGCAAATTGCGTTTGATTGAAACCAGCGTTTTGAGCGTAGTATTCCCAGTCACCGTATTCGGCAATGAGCATCGCCTTCGCTTTAGGCTTGTAGTTTGCCCAGTAGTCGGGTGCTTTGGCGTGCTGGCGAGCAGGGATAAACACATCGTAACTTTTGTGGTCTATCCAGCCCGCAGAAAAACCATTGGAGCCGATTTGCGCTTTTAAAATGCGGTTCATATCCAGCATGAATTCATCAGGCATGGCGGTTTCATTGAGTGAGTTCTCCCAAAAAATGACACTAGGATGGTTGCGGTCTCTAAAAGTCAAAGCATAAAGGTCATTTTTACATCTTTGAGTAAAAATCGATGAAGTATTAAAATATTGCCAACCAGGAATGGCGTCCATGACAATGATACCAAGTTCGTCGCAGACCTCATAAAAAGCTGGTGCTTGAGGGTAATGTGAAAGCCGTACAAAATTAAATCCTGCTTCTTTAATCAATTGCGCATCGCGCTTTTGTGCGTTGTCAGGAACTGCATTGCCCACGTATGGGTATTCTTGGTGCCTGTTGGTACCACTTAAAAATATTTTTTGGCCGTTCAGGTAAAATCCGTCAGCTCTCAACTCAGGCTTGCGAATGCCTACTTTTAAAACTTGCTTTGCAATGGTATCTTGCCCATAAATGACATCAATCTTTAAGTCATAGAGATTCGGATCGGAAGGCGACCATAACTGAGGCGTTTTTAGATTTATTCTCCCAGTATATGAAATAACATTGGTAGAATCCATGAATGATGCATTGGTAAGTGTGAAAGTTGCGTCTCCTAATTTTGCCTCAACTTGAATGGGTAAAACGATCCAATCGGGTTGAAATGTTAACTCAAAATCTAATTGGAGTGTAGCAGCTGTCGCATTGGCATTTATGGTTTGAAAATAAGGATATTGGATTTGAATGCCGCCCACTTCTTCTAACCACACATTGCGGTAAATGCCCGCATGGTAATAGAAATCGAGTTCTTTGATGGCCTTGCCTGGTGGAACAGTGGGGTCTTCTCGGTTGTCTAAAAATACCTCAAGTACGTTTGATGAATCTCGCAGTTCTTCGCTTAAGTCTACCTCAAATGGCAAGTAACCACCCACATGGCTACCAATGATTTGACCATTCAAAGCGACGCTTGCTGTATGCATGGCACCTTCAAAATGTAGCACTAGACGTCTACCTTCTTGCAACTTATAATCGAATCTTTTGCGGTAAACGACTTCTCCAATAAACTGACCGTTCATCACCAGAGGTTCTAATTTGGGTGAATGTGGCAAAGAAACAATCGAAACGGGGTCGGAGGGTTTCAATTGAAATTCCCAGTTATCATTGAAAAGGGTACGCTGAAGTTGACCGAAGGAAATTGAACAAAGATGTATGAAAAGAAAGGAAAAAAGAAGATTTTTCATTAGCGTCAAGGAATGAGCTTAGTATAAAAATGCGTCGAGGGCCGGAGAGGGGCGGCCGTTGTCTTGCCAGCAATTAAGTTGGTAACCGCTCCATGGTTTAGCGCCTTGTGGTTCCCAATAAAAAACTCCTAAACATTGGTTGTTTGGAACGTCTAAGGCTGCTCCGATTGTAGCAATGAGCATGTCTTTAGTGTTGTCGACTTGCCAGTAATCGCCGCCAACTTCTACAATCATGACGGGTTTGTTGTAGCGTGTCACCATATCTTTTAAGTTGTTGCCAAGATCGGCAATTGTAACGGTGTAATCAGTGCCTAACCAATGTGGATAGTAGGAAGCACCTATGATGTCAAATTGGGCTCCGTTTTGTTGCATGAGGTCAAAAAACCAACGGAAACGCGCGTTGTCATTGCCTTGATCGATGTGTACAATTGTTTGTATTGTGGTATCGATGTCTTTCACCGCCTGATGGCCTTTATTGATGAGTTGCGCTAACTGCTGAGGGTTGTCGATGTGTCCAGATGGCCAAAGCATACCGCTCGGAATTTCGTTACCAATCTGAACCCACTTTGGCGTTACACCAGCTTGTTTGAGCAAATTGAGCGTGTATTGCGTGTGGGTGTAAAGTGAGTCTTGCAAGGCGGCAAAAGAAACATTGGCCCAAGCAGCGGGTTTGGTTTGGTGTGCGGGGTCAGCCCAAGTGTCTGAGTAATGAAAGTCGATCATGACGTCGAGCCCTTTATTTTTGGCCCGAGCCGCCATCTGGGCAGTTTCTGCAGGGCTGCAGTGGCCACTGATTTTGTCGCTGCTCGGGTGCACGAATACACGCAAACGCACCGCATTGATGCCTCGCGCCATGAGTAAATCAAGGCAATCCGCTGGGTTTCCATTTTCGTCATAAAAAACGTAGCCTGTGGCTTCCATTTGCGCTAGCCAACTGATGTCTGCACCTTTAAAAAAGGTATTTTCAGTAGGAACAATAGGTGGTTTTGGCTTTACTTCTTCCTCGCAGGCAAAGAGCGATAAAGAAAAAAAGAGTAAGATGAGGGTCGTGATTTTCATGGTTCTTGTTCAAAATTGATCTGAAGTAAATTGGTCTTTTCCCGTCCTTTTTTAAGATAAATATCGCTAAAATTATCATGATTAGGCGCGTCGGGCTCTGCTTGTTGCTCCAAACAGATACCTGAGTAGCGGTGGTAGCGTAGGCTATCTTTTCCAGTAAAATCTACTTCACCGCCAATATAAACCTGAAAAACGGGCTGATTCGTGCTGAATTTCAAACAAAAACCATCTTGCGCTATCAATTCGGCTTGAGGATAAGCTTGCTCTAAAACAAAGGCGTTGTCAATTTGAGGATAATGTTTTAAATCGGAGAGCTGATATAGTTCATTGTCAGCATCCTTTTGAGGAATGCCTGTAAGGCCTCCGGTTGGTAATTTATCTTCGTTGAGTTCAATATAACGACTTGTGTTCAGGAGAACTTTACTATCTAATATACTTGCTTGATGTCCGCCAGGATTGAAATACGCATGTTGCGTCGGATTCGAAACAGTGTCTTCTAATGCAAGGCACTTGATTTGAATGGACAACTCAAATTCTTTTAAGGTATAGGTAACTTCAGTTCTTAAATTGCCAGGAATGTTGATATTGGTTGTTGCGGTTTCTAGCAAAAAGGTGGCTTGAGGATACGGTTTTTCTTCAGAGGAGAGCAGACGCCAATTGACATTCGAAAAACAGGTTTTGCCACCGTGCAGCAGATGCTGTCCTTCATTGGGTTCAAAATGAAAAGTTTCCGTTTGAAATGGAATACGGGCATATGCAATTCGGCCTGCAACAGGCCCAATAATGGCGCCCAAATAGGCATTCGAACTGGAGTCAAATGTTTTTTGGTAGTCTTGCCAACTCGGGTAACCTAAAACTACATCGCGTTTGGCAAAGTCAGGAAGCGCTATAGAAAAACTTTGAAGCGTAGCGCCAAATGAAAAAAGGGTGACTGAGGCTTTCGTGTTAGAAAGCGTAATTTCTAATACGGGGTACCCGTTGAGCTGTTCACCTAAGTCTTTGATTTTAGCGTAAGAGCTCATTTTATTTACTTAACCAATTTCTAAACAAACCGTGCCACTTTGGTAAAAACGCACCCATTAAAGGAACTAAAATGAGGGTAAGTGTTAGTGTTTTGAGTAACTGATGCCAATCTTTCATCAAAGGAAAAAGAATAAAGAATAGGACATTAATAAGTGGATAAATGAAAAGCCATGTCAATAACATGAGCTTCCACTTTGGAGCTTGTTTTGGGTTCATTTTCAAATATAAGAAGGATTGCAGAACTTCTATGTAAATGCAAACAACAAGTATTATCTTTACGCTATGCAAGTTTGTGTTTACTGCGCCTCAAGCGGGCGTATCCATTCAGAATATTTTGAAGCCACTTCGCGCTTGGCGCATTTGCTCGTTGAACACAACGTGAATGTTGTATTTGGCGGCGGTTCTTCTGGCCTCATGGGGCAACTTGCCGATAGCGTCTTGGCTGCTGGTGGCCAAATCAAAGGAATTATGCCTGAGTTCATGAACGAAGTAGAGTGGGGACACAAAGGTGTTTCTGACTTTGTTTACACACAGAGTATGCACGAACGCAAAGCGAAGTTTTTGGAGGGTACCGATGCACTTATTGCACTACCCGGAGGCCCCGGAACCTTTGAAGAACTTTTTGAGGCCATTACACTTAAAAAGCTTGCGCAATTCACCAAGCCCATAATTATCCTTAATACCCGTGGTTATTTCAATTTATTTCATCAAATGATGCAACAAGCCGTAGATGAACACTTCATGGCTAATGAATTAAAGTATTTATACACTATAGTTGATACACCAGAAGAAGTACTGCCTGCCATCCATAACGCGCATGCTTGGAATAAGGGTTTGCGTGATGCCGGAAGCTTGAGATAGATTCTTGATTATTTCTTTGTTAAAATTTAGCCTACTTATTCTTTGAAAGTAATTTAATCGTAATATTGCGATATAATAATTATTAGATAAACTTTGATACGAATCAAAAGAATCCTACAACTATAGCCATCTTCTTACAACTAATTTTACCCCATGGGCCTCACTAAAACAGACACTTATAATACCAAAACATTAAGCTTGGCGACTCTCTTTAAAGCACTCGGGCATCCAGCGAGAATTGCTATTTTGGAATTCATCGCCAAGCAAAGTACTTGTATATGTGGCGATATCGTGACAGAATTACCCCTTTCACAAGCGAGTATCTCTCGTCATCTTAGCGAGCTCAAAGCAGCTGGCCTTATCAAAGGGACCATTACAGGGACTTCAGTTTGTTACTGTCTGAATCCTGAAAATATGCCCTTTCTCGTTCAATTTTTAAATCAGCTCAATTCTCCAACCAATCAAACTTGTTGTTCATGAAGATCTCCCAATTCAAAAGTGCTTTGCAACTAGCAAAACCAACAGACAACCCACAATTCTTACAAATCAACGGCTTACCAGTTAGTGCACATTACCATATCACTGAAATTGGCCTCATTCTTAAAAATTATGTAGACTGCGGTGGAGTGGTGCGTCAAGAGCGCAAAGCATCCATGCAGCTTTGGTTAGCCAACGATACAGATCATCGCCTCAGTACAGAGAAATTGCTGGATATCATTGAGAAATCAGAACTACTTTTTGGATTAAAAGATGAGGAACTCGAAGTAGAATTCCAAGGCCAAACTATAGAAAATTATGGCTTGAGCGCTCAAGATTTTGGTTTTCATTTTACAGCCAAGAAAACCACTTGTCTGGCTCCAGATCATTGCGGTATTCCCAATGCACAATTACCTAAAGAGATGCAAAAGAAAAGCACCGCTTGTACACCAAACTCAGGATGCTGTTAATGGTCAAATGCTCGAAATGAAAAACAAGAGACTCAACTTTGTAGACCGCTACCTCACACTTTGGATTTTCTTAGCCATGGGGCTAGGTGTAGCACTGGGCAATATTTTCCCGAATATAGACCAAAGCATCAATCAATATTCGGTTGGCACAACCAATATTCCACTGGCTATCGGCCTGATCATCATGATGATTCCGCCACTTGTGAAGGTCGATTTCAAGAAGATACCTGTTGTAATGAAGAACCGTCAATTGTTAGCACTTTCTCTATTGATTACTTGGATCGTCGGACCCTTCCTGATGTTTTTATTGGCGACAACCTTTCTGAAAAATGACCCAGCGTACTTGACAGGCTTGATTATTATTGGCTTGGCTCCTTGCATTGCCATGGTCATTGTCTGGAACGAACTCGCTGGTGGAAACCGTGAATTAGCCGCGGGTTTGGTTGGTATCAATAGCTTACTTCAAGTCTTTTTCTTTTCAGCATATGCTTATTTCTATCTTGAAATCATGTTGCCTATTTTTGGGTTTGACTCCATTCAAATTGAGTTGAGTTTTTGGGAGGTTGCCAAAACAGTGGGTATTTACCTCGGCTTACCTTTTGGTATTGCGGTATTTTTGCGTTATTGGATTTCAAATAACAAAGGAGAAACCTATCTGAACACCAAATTCATTCCACGTATTTCACCATTAACGCTTTACGCTTTACTCTTCACTATAGTAGTGATGTTCAGTTTAAAAGGTCAACTGATTGCCGAGTTACCTTTAGATGTCTTGAAAGTGGCATTGCCATTAGTCGTCTTCTTTTTGATCATGTTTTTCTTGATGTTTTTTGTAGCCAAATGGACAGGTGCCACTTATGCCGAGACAGCAACGGTGGCCTTTACAGCCTCAGGAAATAACTTTGAATTGGCCATCGCTGTGGCAATTGGCGTTTTTGGCCTGAACTCCGGGCAAGCATTTGCAGGTGTGATCGGGCCTCTTGTGGAAGTGCCTGCACTCATTTTACTTGTGAAAGCGAGTTTGTATTTGAAAAAGTATTTTTAAATGAAAAAGAACATTTTAGTCCTTTGTACCGGCAACAGTTGCCGGAGCCAACTTGCAGAAGGGTATTTACGGTTTTTTTATGGTGAAAATGCCAATGTGTATAGCGCTGGAGTAGAAACACACGGCGTGAATCCGCGTGCAATAGCCACCATGAAAGAAGACGGAATTGACATCAGTGCGCACACCTCCAACCACGTAGACGAATACCTCGATATTCCTTTTGACCTGATTTTTACTGTTTGTGACCACGCATGCGAGCGCTGCCCGATTTTTCCGAGCACAGCCAAGCGCATCCATCACAATTTTACAGACCCCGCCAAAGCAATAGGGTCTGAGGAGGACATTATGGCTGAATTCAGAAGAGTAAGGGAAGAGATCAAATCCTATTGCTCAGCTTTAAGGTTCTGATCCGAGGATTTCCAATTTCTTCAAGGGGTATGCGGCGAATTACATCTAGTTGACGGTATTCAGTTGGCGAGAGCCCAGTAATTTTCTTGAACTGGTTGGATAAATGCGCAATACTGCTGTAATGCATCTTATAGGAAATTTCAGATAGGTTCATTTCGCCATAAAGCAACAATTCCTTGATCCTTTCGATTTTATGGATAATAATGAATTGCTGTATGGTCATGTTATTTTCTGTCCTGAACACATTTGACAAATAGGTGTAGTTCAAATTCGTCTTTTCCGAGAGGTACACTGAGAAGTTGGTTTTGATGTGTTCGTCAGAATAGTGGATCATTTGAATGATGACCAATTTGATACGTTCAGATAAGAGTTTCTTTGAATCACTGATCAAATCAAGGCCAATTTGCTTGAGTTTGTACTGAAAATCGAGTTCTTGGATCATGCTTAATCTTTTTTCAAAAAGAACTGAACCGAGTTCGATTTTTTGAAATGGAATGCCCATATCGACGAGTATTCCCGAGACCTGGTTGATGCAACGATTGCTCACCATATTTTTAATGTGTTTTTTCATAACAATAAGGTTGTGTTGCTAAATTAGTAGGCCTTTGCAAGGATCACCTTGCATCTTTATTTGAATGATTTACAACTATTTATCTCTATAGTTATCAATGCAGCTGAAAAGGAACTTCATTTAAAATATGGTCTTCGGGTGCGGAAAAGGTAGACCATTCGTGCTTGCCAACGCGTTGAAAAATTTCGGCATGAAGGCCATAATCCAGGAGCAATTGCGCCCTAAAATCTTTGATACTTGATGCAGGATCAAAAACAAACAAACCCTCGTTTTTGCTAGTAGTACAATCTTCAATTAGGTCTTTTGGACCTTTTGCTAGTTTGGTGTGCCGCAAATGGGCATGCTTGGCGTGGTCATGAGGGGCCGCAGGTTTGTAATAAAGACACAGTAATAAATCAGGGAAAAAAGTACTGAAATCAGCGCTGAGCGCTTGCACTTTGCGGTGCTTGTAAAGTTCTAAATGGATCATAATTCAAATTTTTAGATGGTTGAATATTTTTAAACGGTATGTTGGGGCTGTTCATTTGAAAATGAAATTCCATGCGGTTGCGTGCCATAAGGTAAGTAACGGACGATTCTGCACCCTGATTGATATTTACACCGTTGGCTTCAAGACCGTCTTGGCAACCCCCAGAAATAGGGTTGTACACAATTTGATTCAAGCAATTTTTACCAAGATACCAATCAAAGGCCGTCTTCATTTTTATAAGGTACGACTTTAATTTGGTATACTCATAAAAAGTTGACAGCGCCAAAATAGTATAAGATACATCTATTGGCTGTTGTCCGTCTCGAGCCATTTCTTTTCCTGGTTCATACCAAGTGCGATTCGAAATAACTTGGAATTCATCATCTTCAAAAAGCAGCTTAAGTAAATAAGTAAAGCTTTGATTTGCAATTGCTTGCTGATTTTGATTGGCTGTAATTTTAGAAACCAATAAAAGTGCCTCTGGCAGTAGGGCATTTGCGTAAGTTAGTTTTGGCTCAAACCAATGGTGCTCGTCGTTGCGATGGAAAATATAAAGTGCTTCTAATTTTTTTCCCATCGTTGCAATTAAGTCAAGAATTCGAGGGTCTGAAACAACTTTACTAAACTTAACCAAGCCCTTTATCGCAAAAGCGTTCGCTCTTGGCGAATCTATATTGGAGAGCATATCCAAACTTTTATCAATCATTTGCTGCACTTTTTTGAGGTAAGTTGGGTCAAACATATGGTGCAAAGATGCCATTGTGCCAAGCGCCCAAATTGCACGACCATTGGCATCATCCAGATTTTCATTTGAGTTTTGTGTGGTCGGGTTTTCCATGAAATCAAGGTAATTAATAAAGCGCCCGCTGGCCAGTTGCATGCGCTCAATAAAACCAAAGTGAATGCTGATATTTTTAAGCATCCCATATTCGGGATGGATTGCATAGTATTCGATTAATGCGATGAGGGCCCGCGCGTTGTCATCTAAGGTATAACCAGAAGCCAATAAGGGTTGCTCTGCCTTGCAAAATTGAAGTAATCCAATTGAAGTTGTACACTTTTTTAAATGATTGAGATTGTACTTTGGCAAGGTGCTATGCTTCACTTTCTTTTGTTGTGGATTGTTCTTTTCAAAAAGGCGCATGTACTGTAAGGCTACATTAGGCCATGCTGAAGGTTTGCTTTTCTGAACGGCTGCCTGCTGCATTTCTGAACGCAAGAACTCGTCTTGCAAAACCTGTTGAATCGCTTCAGCCATCTGGATCGAGTTGTTAAAGTCCACCACAATACCAGCGTCACCAAGCGCATCTTTTGCTTGAGGAATAGCCGTTGCAACAATAGGACAACCACAAGCCATCGCATAAGCGAAAGTACCGCTGACCGCCTGATTTGGGTCGTTGGAAGTGAAAAGATAAAGATCTGTTGCCTGCAAGTAATCTTGGAGTAGCTGATTTTCAACAAAAGCATCGACAAAACGCACGTTTTCATTCAAATCTAAAGCGGCTGTTAATGCAATTAAGGAATTTCTATAACTTTCGCCTTCAGATTTAGCCACCTCCGGATGTGTCTTTCCTAAAATAACATAGCAACAAGTTGGGAAATTAGCTTTGATGTTTACAAGTGCATGCAAGGCAGTTTCGATGCTCTTGCCTCGACTCAGCAGGCCAAAAGTGGTGAGCACAAGTTTGTTGTCTAAATTCAAGCTTTTTTTGAGTTGCTGTTGGTTTCTGTGCGCGACCAAAGCTGTTCCATGCGCAATGACTTCGCATTTGGCTTGAGGACATTGATAATCCTTCATCAATAATGTGGCACTTGCATTGGTCATGCATACCACAGCGCTAGAAAACGCAATCAACTGATTGACAAAGTCATAACGCGCTTTTTCAGGATTCGGCAAGACCGTATGGAAATTGAGTATAACAGGTGTCTGATTAGTCTCCAAAAAAAGCAAAAGATCTGAACCATAAGCGCCGCCGAATAAACCAAACTCATGGGCAATTAAGATGGCATCATAATCTTGGAGTGCATTGAGCTCTTTGGCTAACTTTGGATAAGCGCGCTTGTTATCGACTTTCAAAATATATTTTACTTCATTCGGATATGCATATTGATCATGGCTGTTTTCGAGTGCGCAGATATCTACTTGGCAATTCGCACCGAATTTTTCTACAAGACTCTGTCTGAGATCGAAACTATAAGTGGCAATTCCGCACTCTCTTGGCAAGTAGCTGCACATGAGTAAAATTCTAAATTGGTTGGATTCATTAGGCGTCATAAGCGTCAGTTAAAGGATTTTTTAATAGTTCTTGAAGTAGCGCTGACATCGAGAAGTAAGCACAGGCAATACAGGAGTCTGCAGCACCATAATAGACATAAACTGTATCTAAAACTTCAATACTTGCAGTCGGAAACACAACATCATTCACGTTTCCAAATCGCTCATAAGTCGTTTGAGGTTCTAGAACGGGGTAGGGTAGCTCTGCGATTACCCTATTAGGCTGATTGATATCAAGCAGTGCGACGTGAATTTTGTAAATGATTTGATCCTCAAGTAAATAAGCCGCATGATAAATGAGCAACCAGCCTGCATCTGTTTCAATCGGTGGGCAACCCGCTCCAACATAATTAGAGCCAATTTCTCTGGACTTCAAGAGCAAGCGGTTGTTGATTTTAGACCGTAATTTACGGTTCCAAAACTGCGCATCAACCTCTGAGATGTCAGTAACAGCACTCAATAAAATATGTGGTTTAATGCGGTGCATAAAATAGATTTGACCATTGATTCTTCTTGGAAAAAAAACCAAATTTTTATCCCAGCGATAGCGTTCGATCTGCTGGTCCTTTTTTGTTTTTAGTTTCTGAAGCGCTACAATCACATGTTTTCCATAAAAGTGAATTAAATCCTTGCTGAACAGCAATGAACCCAACGCGCTTTTGCCATCAAAGGCAGTATAACTGAGGTAAAAAAGCCCCTCAATTCGAACCAATCTCGGATCTTCTATACCCATGGTTTCGTGAATGGTTTGGCCAACAAGTATCGGTTTGTCAAAGCGCTTTTCTATCATTAATGGGGTTTTAAAACGACAATAACCGATGGTTGAAATATGATTTAATGCAACCGCCCTGTAAAACATATGAATGATTCCGTTATGTATGATTACCGCAGGATTCAACACACCCAATGCTTCGAAGGCTAGCGCAGTGGGTTCGAGCATAACGCCTGCGCGTTTAAATTCAATCATAAATTGGCAATGCCACGCTTAAAAATGATTCACTGAATGATCTAAAATGAGTTCCTTTGAAGGTACTTTTTCTGTTTTTACCTTTAGTGCTGGTGTTTGACTCGTGAGCCATTTCGACATCAATTGGTCCAGCGCTAAATGAATGGTGCTTTTTGCAATTGGCGAGGTAATGCCAATTTGATCAGTGAGTTTATCCCAAAGTGGACTATAACTTTTTTGTGACTCATTATTGGTTTCTGGTATGTTTTGAGCAACACCACCAATTAATTCAGCTATAATTTTAACCGGTGTAAAGGCATTTGATAGCTTGGAGATTCCTTCGCTTAATTGAAACTCTTGTTCTTTTTGCAAGGCATAGAGTAAATTGAGTCTGTCTTGAATGGCGTCTGTGGTTTTCATAGTACTAGAGATTTACGAAGCATTAAATACTATCTTGATACATGCGTCTGAGCAATTGCGTCTCAAACAATGTACGCATGCGCTTGGCTAAATAGAGCTGGACCATGAGGGTAAGCAAGCCAATTGCTGCGGCTACTAATGCAAAACCTTTTGCTTTGTCATCTACCACATCGGAAATATAAAATGCCAAAGCCATAGAAGACAGCAAAGTGAATAATAGCATAAAGCCCCACAGCATGAATTGCAAAATGAGGTGTGCACTCATTTGTACAGTTCTTTTTAACACTTCGAGTTTTGCAATCTCGGTTGTGGTTTTAAGGTATTGTTTGAATTGATCTGCAAAATCATTAATCGGATGGTCGACATTCATGGTTTGATTTTTTTTAAGGGTTAAAAAAACCAGCGCGAACGCTGGTTTTCATAGGGCAAAAGACATCATACAGCCGCCTTTCCTTGGATTTACGCGTCCCGATTGTGTGCTAACTCACGGCAGCTGTATTTTGCTTTTTACCATGCTAATCTTTTTCAGCATAAAGTTCTTTCTCGACATTAAAGCCCAAATTATGAGATAGATCTGTTGCCATTTTCTTAGCGCTTCCAGATATTTTATGACGCGTTACACTTCCTTTATCAGGGGCAAAGAGAACGCCCATTAGTGCACCTACTGCTGCACTTGCAATTGCAACGGTCACATAGGTTGAGGTGTTTGATTTTTGTGTTTCCATGTTCGATGTTTTTAATAAATGAGTACTGATTCTTTCTTATAACAAATTTATATTTAATTAAATATAAAGTATTTACACTATTTTATATAAAGTTTACATTTAAATTAATAGGCCGTCCAAGCGGCATCTGCAACCAACACAGCACCATTGATCATAGACGAGCTTTCACTCGCTAAAAACAACGCTATCTCTGCAATTTCTTTGGGCTTTCCAACCTTCGGATTGAGTTGAAGACCTAATGTAAGGAGCTCATTCATTTCTTTAGAAACTTTTGAGTAATCAATATCGTCGGCGATATGTGTCTCAATAGCACCTGGAGCAATTGCATTACAGCGAATACCATGTGCTGCATACATATAACCTGTATTCTTAGTGAGGCCGTTCATTGCAAATTTACTTGCCGTGTAGGCGGCACCTGCGCGGGCACCCTGCAAGCCACCAATAGACGAAATGTTAATGATGTTTCCGTGCTTATGATGTAGAAAGTGAGGGATCAACAAACGCATCAACATAAAAGGACCTTTTAAATTGATATTCATGACCCGATCCCATTGAGAATTTGTTACATCCGCAACCGCTTCAAAATTATCCATAACACCTGC
>JAIXXP010000085.1 GCA_027490665.1 Cryomorphaceae bacterium
AATGGATACTGGGTTTGGCAGTCGCAAGAAGTTTTAGATTTAATAGAGTGGATGAAAAACTACAATAAGGGAAAATCTGCAGATCAAATGATTCAATTTTATGGATACGATATGCAAGACGCAACATCTTGTGTTATTTGGCTTGACAAATACCTGAGCAAATACATTACCAACTTTGATAAGAGTTTATTACCGGAGAAAATTGAGGAAAACAAAATCGAATTAAGAAAGTTAGACGATAAGGCATTAGATGAAATGCAAAAAAGGAATTTGAACAAATTAAAACAGCTAGAAGATTATGTTTTGAAAAATAAAATAGAATTATTTAAAAAAGATTCGAGTGACTTCAAATTTGCTACACAAACCATTGCTGTGCTTCGTCAGAAATTAAATTATTTTAGAGAGCAAGATTTTAATTCTGCATATTCTTACAGAGATAGCTCGATGACACAAAACATAAAATGGATAAGAGAGAGCAATAATAATGGTAAAATAATGCTTTGGGCTCATAATGGACATATTGGGAAAGGTACGTTCTCTGACGATTTTGAGTCAGGTAATTGGATGGGAACGCATTTGAATAAATTATATGGAGAAAAATATTATAACATTGGTTTCAGTTTTAATGAAGGTGGTTTTGTTGCACAAAGCCCTCCATCTACAAATCTGTTTTACTTAATGTACAGTTTCACCAAAAGTATCTTCAAAGAGGAACCCTGGGCTTTATCCAACAACTATGTTAAACCACACAAAAAGAGCTACTTGACAAATGCTTTTTCACAACTTGAAACACCAATATTCTATATTGATTTTAAAGATATTGCCCCTTATAAATCCTTAAAAGATTTTATAAATAAGGAATATGAGCATTATGAAGCTGGAGCAGTTTATATCAATGAAAAATCTGCACTTTGGTCAACCAATCTTTATGAATATTTTGACGCCATAATATATGTGGATAAAACAAAGCCTGCAGAAAATTTTAACTTGGGAAAAATTGCTAAATAGAAAAAACAGCCACTAACATATAAGGACTAATTCGCTGTGGCGCGAAGCAGACAGTTTAGAGGTCGCCGAAAGTTTTGTGCTCCGAATAAACATTAGTGGTAAAAGCCGCCAACTTCTTTTAGCTGAAAAACGTTAAATGGCTTGCTTATTTTGCTTTTTAGTAATTTTGTAAAATGAAAATTGTTTACTTATCTCACATCGTAAATGTGCTTGTCGCTGGGATGATGGGAACTCTGCTGTTTTTTAACTTGAATAGTCCGATAATTGAAGTTTTTGGACCTCAATCTCCAGCTCGACAAATTCTTTCTTGCATCTACCTTTCAATTGCAGTTATGAGTAGTGTGGCATTGATTTCAAAAAGCAAAATAATAAGTATAGCGGTTGTTTTGTTTCCGATTCAAATAGTCTATAAAATCTTAACGCTGATTGCTGTTTCTGATATATTAAATCCTGTTCCATGGTCGAACTTAGCAATTAGTATTTTACATGCTTATTCACTTTATTTGATTTATAAAAATCAGCATTATAATAAAAATTTGAGTTAGGAAATAAAATGGCCAGCACTAAATATTTTTAGTTACTTCAGAAGTATCTATTTTTATAAACGACAGCATGAAAAAAGCAATAATAATCGGTGCGACATCTGGAATAGGAAAAGAACTTTCCGAACGTTTTGTAGCAAATAATTACAAAGTTGGTATAACAGGTCGTAGAAAGGAATTGCTTCTCGAATTGAAAGATAAAAATCCCGATGCCTATTTGACCAAAGTTATAGACGTAACCGATACCGCATCATCCATTCAACAGTTGGAAGAATTGACTATTGAACTAGGTGGCTTGGATTTACTTGTCATATCATCAGGAATAGGCGAAATAAACGAAGCGTTAGATTTTGAAATCGAAAAACAAACCATTGATACCAACATAGTGGGGTTTACGTCCATTGCAGATTGGACCTTTAATTATTTTGAAAAACAAAAATCTGGTCATTTGGTGGTAATAAGCTCCATTGGCGGAATTCGTGGCAGCTGCCGAGCTCCTGCTTATAATGCTTCAAAAGCCTATCAAATAAATTACGCGGAGGGATTACGACAAAAAGCAGCTAAACTTAAAATGCCGATTTTTATAACAGATATTCGACCAGGTCTTGTGGATACAAAAATGGCGAAAGGCGAAGGATTGTTTTGGGTAATGCCACTCGAAAAAGCTGTCAATCAGATGTATAATGCCATTGTCAGAAAAAAGAAGGTAGTTTATGTCACAAAAAGATGGCGTTTGATTGCTATGATTTTAAAGCTCATTCCGCGACCTATTTATGACCGAATGTAACTTAATAAACGAATTCCCGCTGACAGCCTTTTTGCTTAATCCATATTAAAATTATGCAAGTTAAATTAGAAGACATCATACAATCCATTTATTTTTTACCTCAAGAAGTATTGGATGACGTTCTTGGAAATTTTAAACATTTGGAATATCCTAAAAACCATTTCTTACTTAAACCGGGTAAACCTTGCAAGCACATTTGGTTTATGACAAAGGGTGCTGTAAGATATTATTACACGAATGAACAAGGGAAAGAAATGAATACATGGTTTAGCATGGATAGACAAGTAATTGCAGACACTTCGAGTCTTGTAAAAAAGGAACCATCTGAAGAAAGTATTCAACTATTGGAAGATAGTGAAATGTATGCCATTGAATATACTTCACTGCAAACCTTGATACAAAAACACCATGCATTTTCACTTTGGTATATTAAGTTGGTGGAGTTGTATTACATAGCACAAATTGAAGACAGACTTACCGATTTGCAATTCCTGGATGCAAAGCAACGTTACCAAAAATTGTTAAGCCTATATCCAGATATTACAAACCGAATTAGTCTTGGTAATATAGCATCCTACCTAAACATTTCTCAAGAAACACTCAGTAGGATCAGGGCAGGTAAAATCTAACCATTTTTTGATTTACATCAAAAGTATTCATTAGTATACTTCTCAATTTTGCAGCGAAACAATTAAGCCCTACAAAATTGAAGTAATATGAACGTAACTCCCTTTTTTGAAAACTTCATCGATGCATATATCGAACAGTTAAGTTGGTATTCAGCATTTGCTTTTCCTTTCTTCATCATTTTTTGGATAGTTGGTAAAAAATATTTTAAAAAAATAAGAATTCAGGAAACTGAAAGAGCAAAACTGCGGCATTTCAAACACGACCTTGGTTTTTCAGTAGTAACATTTTTTGTTTTCGCAATAATGGATGTTTGCATTCTATACTTGGATAGCAAAGGATACACACAAGTCTATTTCGACATCAGCGAATATGGCTATTTGTGGTTAGGGCTTAGTTTTTTCATTGTACTCTTTCTAGATGATATGTTTTTCTATTGGAGTCACAGAGCTATGCACTTGCCAAGGTTTTATAAGATTTTTCACAAGGTACATCACGAAAGTACCGACCCATCGCCACTGACTGCTTTTGCTTTTCATCCCACGGAAGCTGTAGTTGAATATTTTGTCGGCTTTGTTTTACCGTTTTTACTTCCACTGAATTTTGGAGTATTAATTACCTGGCAAATCTTCTCCATGCTAAACAATGTTTTAGGCCATTTAGGCTATGAAGTTTATCCGAAGGGTTGGGTAAAATTTCCACTATTGAAATTCAAAACTGCATCTACTCACCACAATATGCACCACCAATTGTTTAACGGAAATTATGCTTTATATTTTACATGGTGGGACAAATGGATGGGTACAGAATTTAAAGATTATGAAACTCGCCACGAACAAATCTTTGAACGAAAAAATAGTAAGAAATCAACCCAAGACTTGCATTCACTTACCGTTTCTGAACGAGAGTTATTTCTAATCAAAGAGCAAACTAGCGAAAACGCTTCACAAAAAGCACAAGTTTCAGCTCAAGTTTTTGGTCAATCCTATGAATTCGATACGGAGGAAGGGAAAACCATTTCATTAATCAGAAAAAATACTCAAAACTTGTGAAAATGAAAAAACCGATTTTAATAGCCATTTTACTATTTGTTAAAAATCATGTTTGCGCTCAAGGAGCTGTTGAAATATTGGGAGGAAACAAGCACATACATTACATAAACTATTTCGATAAAGATTTGGATAGTTCTGGAAAATGGAACTTTTTCAATCTTAATCGCTTTACAGTAAACTACAGAGACAAAGCACTAAACACAATATCCATCGAGGGACAACTTACTTATCAATTCAAGCCTTGGATTGGGCTTTCAGCAGGAGGTGGCTTTTACGGTGAATTGTTTATACCTGCTATTGGATTAAGTCTTTCATACATGAACAAAAAGGAAAACTTTTTTATTCAATTGTATCCAACAATTGGTTATGCTGAAAGACAAGTTGCCCCAAGTGTTTTGGGACTCATTGGATACACTCCGAAATACAGTAAAACTTGGGGACTATCTTCACAAATCATATTTTCTGTAGACCCAATTGAAGCAGCTCAAATCGTTAGAATTGGTGCCGATTACAAAGAAAAAATTCAATTTGGAATTGGTATTGACATGACTCAAAACTTTGGTTCAAGGAATTTAGATTTTAATACAGGTCCATTTGTTAGATACAATTTCTGATTTGATAGTTAAAAGAATGAACACCTGTTTTGCACGAGGCTGGGATCAACACTTCATCTGACGCTTTTTTCTAATTTTGGACAGTAGTGCTTCCAATTATTATTTCGATAATGTCACCTTTTTCAAAGGTAAGACACTAACTTCTAAAATCTCGAATGGAATTAACCAAGCAAGAACGTTTTATGCAAGTTTACGAACCGGTTCATGAACGGTTTGAGCGCTTTTGCAAAACGCGTGCTTACGGCGAGTTTCCCTTCAAAGACATCATGCAAGACACCTTGATTGTCGCTTTTGAAAAATTCGATGAACTCAAATCAAAGGAAGCCTTTCTTCACTTTTTATTCGGAACGTCTGCCAGGATTTTAGCCAATCACAGAAAAAAGAAACGGCCCGAATATGTCGATCAGTTAATTGCAAAGTATGAGCATATAAACCATGAGAATACATTGATTGAACAACAATTCGAGATCAATGATTTGTATGCTTGCTTAAAAGAACTCGATCAGGTGACCAGTGAGTGTATCATACTCTTTGAAATTTCGGGGTTTTCGATCAAAGAAATAATGGGTATTCAACACTTAAGTGAAGCTGCGGTAAAGCAACGCCTCAGCAGAGGTAGAAAACAATTGTTGTCACTAATGAAATCACTTGAACTTAAAACGGTGTAATATGCGACCAGAAGAAAAATTAAATCACCTTTTTGAAGCGCTAAAAGCGGAGAAAGCCTCAACAAGCGTTGCTGATGTTACTTCATGGATTCAAGCTTCAGCTCAGGTCAGCGCTCCCAAATCAACTAGTAAAATGATCATTCAAAAAAACTTTTTTATTATGAGTACAATAGTAGCCGCTTTAATAGTCGGAGGTTTCCTTTTTCTTTCCGGAAACAAGGAGTCTAAACGCACTCCTCCACAAAAAAACACTTCGAAAGAAGCCACTTTGGATACTTCAACAAGTGTCGTGAAACAAGCCAATCAATTACCGGTCTATAAAGAATTCAGCGAAAACCCTTTTATTCAACCGTTGATCGATTTAGACATTAAACCTTTACCTTTTATAAAAATAGATAATGAACCGGCAATCATTCAACTTGATCCAATCCATTCTACACAGCATTCACCAAGAACGAATAATCAGACCAACGCCGGCTCCTGGTTGTCTTCCAATGACAGTTTATTTGTCGATACGTTATTTAGTGGTGTGAAATCATTGTTTTTTAAAGGGGATAAATGTGATCTCTTGGTTCGTGGAAGTGAGCGTTCAGATGTCTCCATGAAATACGAATATCAACTAAAAGCAAAGGGTGTTTTCAATAGAAAAAATCAAGGGAATTGTGAATTGAGTTATGTGCTGAAGGATTCCGTTCTCACGATTCATTTGAAAAGAAAAGATGAGAATTTCAATGGTGTCAGTGTGCTTTCTGAAACTAGTAAACTAGAATTCTATGTTCCCAATAATATCGATGTTAAAATGAATTCCGATTTAGGTGATATTACTGCTGAAAATGTTTCGGGGAACATCGATTTGAATACAGATCTTGGAGATATTTCAATGAGAAAATTGGAAGGAAAAATAAATTCCGTTACGTCTTTAGGAGATATCCAGGGAGAACATATTTTGATCTCAGACAACAGTACATTTAATACCAGCCTTGGAGATATTGATGTTCAATTAAGTAATCCGCTTTCTGACTGTAGCCTGGATTTGAGCTCAAGCATGGGTAAAGTTAAAGTAGATCGACCAGAGCTCAAGAAGAAATCAGGCAGTCAATTAAACATAGGAAATGGGAAATTGAAAGTGATAATGGAAACTTCTTTAGGTAGCATTAAAGTCCGATAGGCGAACAATTATAGTCAAATAAAATAAAAAAAATGACAACTTTAGTTACTTCAATTGCCTTTTTAGGCCTTCCAATTCTAATGCAAGCACAATGCAACTGCCAAGAAGAATTTTCAAAAATTAAAAACCATTTAGAATCTAATTATCCCGGTTTTAAAGACAAGGTAACAACAAGCAATCTTCAGAATTACCAAGGATTTACGGCTCAAAAGGAGCAAGTTGCCGCGCA
>JAIXXP010000093.1 GCA_027490665.1 Cryomorphaceae bacterium
CAGAAAGTGGCGTACCATCCATTAGTTTCACCTGAATACCTGTTGCATAAGCATCAACTACCCAACCTTTGACCGTAGACGGACCATTCGGATCTAAAACAATTACCTCATCACCTGCAATGAAAGGATTGTTGCCATTGTTGATTGCGCATCCACCATTGATAAAATTCAGGTTATGAACCTCAATGCCCGTATTGAGACAAGCAAGCCCCATCCCTTCGTAATACCAGTGTGCAGGGAATGTAAAACTGTAAACGTCGTCATTGAAATCGGTTTTGGTCTGCGTCAAAAGTACGCTTCCCGTTTCGGCATCATAAGCCAAATCTTTGGTACTCACTCTAGAACCTAAATCCGTCGCAATGGTTTCGGAAAGCACACCAAAACGTTCAATGACTTTGACAAATGTGTGACTTCTGAAATTTGTTTCATCATAAGCAATTAATGGGAAGACGGTGGGTATAATTATTGACGGTGGATTCGCGATATTAATATTTAATTGAATTCCAACCAGACCATGTTTACTATTGAATTTACGTGAATCAGCAACTGCCTCATAAACGATTCCCCTCATTGATTTACCATTACTACCATCTGAATAAATGACAGCTACCTCATTTGTCAAATGCTTGTATGAAGCATACGGCTCGTTCACCCCTGGATCTGAGTCTGCCATATTCAAAACCTCCGACTGGTATTTATATTCGACTGTACTTATCGGCGTAGGGTTATTTTCTTGGTAAACGCTTTGTTTTTTCTGTTTACCATGCATATCATTTATTTCAATTACAAAGCCTTGGGTAGCAAGTTCCCACGCCATGTGAAGACTAAAAAAGTAGGCCGATATCGGAAGATATGCTGCTTTCCGGTCTTTATCAGTTCTTTGAACAATAGTAGGAAAATCTTTTGCCGTATAAAATTCGTGTACTACTTTGCCAGTTGCAGTTTTAGAAACATTTTCGTGTCGTAAATTTTTGATGGTTACCTTCGAATACCCCACAATTGGAGCCGGGAAAAATTGTTCACCAAAAGGGGTTTCTTGATAATTGCGAATATCGGGGGCTAAAAAGTTTTTGATGTCATTTGACACAGGTGTTTTAAATGGGTTTTCATCGCCACCGATTGCAGGTTCATAAGAAGCTACGCCCGTGCTTGTACTATCTTCATTGCAATATTCATAGCTCTGCCCGTAATAAAATGCTGGCATCTGCTGATTGGTCATCATGTCCCAGGCATCGTAGATTCGAATTTGCTTGACGCGATGTCCACCACCGAATTTATTTTTGTTTGGATTTTGCAATCGAATCCAAGACTTATTCAAAGCAATTTTTTTACCAATCCCTAATTCATAGTTGTAGAGATTTGGACCTACTAAATATTGGGGAATTGACAAGGCGGAGGCTACAGTACTTTGTACAATATCAAATAGACCAGATTGGGTTGAAAATTGACTATTCGTTGGGAAAATACATTGTGACAAATTTAATCTTGCAAACTGCAAAGCTGATACTGTAATTGGGTTATATAAATCAATTGGCGTATCATTTATCGACTGGCCCTTAAATTTTATTTGTAGTGCTTTTTGACCATTTGGAAGAAGGACAATCGCAAAGTCATTGATATCTTCAGAGAGCTTTGCATATCCTGGTACATAGTCATAATTATCAACTCCGTTCAAGCTATATTGATTCGCTGAAAATAAATTGAAATTGACCAATGCCTTATAATAAACAAGTTGACCAGGTTCTAAGTATTGGCTTACATCTTCAATATAAGCACCCGGATTATTAGGATCTGGCATTAACTCCAAATACAAATAACCATTTGGATTAAAGTGTTGACTAATATCTACTGCACCGTTATCTAATATTTGAGGATTTAAACCAACGTGACTACAATTTTGAGCAGCAATAATGCGGAACATATTATTTGCCCTTTTGTGTTGCACATATGCGTAAGCATCCGATTCGTAGTCAACTTGTATTGTTGCACCTGATGGTAGTTGAATTGAAGATAAATTCCAAGCTACTGCTGAAACTTGAGCTGCATCATAACTTAGGCTCGAATAAGGATAATCACCGGCTTGAAGTGGTGAAGTAATCACGTTTCCTGTGCATGAACCTGATGGCTTGTAGTTGTTCCAACGATCAATGTCCTTCATGTCATAAGGCGGATTGATTTGTTGCACCATTTGACCATTTTGAAAAAGCTCACCGTATTTGAACAAATAATATGAGTACTTACCTTTTCGTGAATCCTGGTAAGTAAAGAATAAGGTATCTAGCGTGAGTTTACCTTCTCCGGGATACAATTGATTTTTATAACCTGGACAAAGTTGATAGCTATATCTGAAATGCACCGTTTTCAACGAGGTTGCATTAGCTCCATTTGCTTCGTAATCAGGCAAAGTGAACAGTTTAATGGAATCCAATTTTTGCATTTGAGCTCCATTTGTATTGATTCCGCCGTTTTCATCATTGACACTCACTGCATCATTGCGTCCAGTGGTATAAAATACCGCCACATGATTTTTTGTTCTCAACTCCTTGACATACCATAATTCTTTTTCACCGTAGGTATAATTCCCCTTGTCATCGAGAATATCTGATTGGAATCCTTCTGTATAACTAGCTGTATTTTGCGCCTCAGGATTCCGCCATTTGTAATTACTTATCTTTTGATAATTAAATAGAATATAGGAACCTAAATCCCCTTTTGATGGACCTTGAATTTGGTCAGCATCCACATAATCTGCATTCAAAACACTAGTCAATAAAAATGAATGAGAGTAAGCAGGTTTGATTTCTTCACTGAAATAATGATCAATTCCTTGGTTGTTATTTGTACTATTGTCAACCCCAGGGTTATAGGATACAAAACCGTTATTGCAATGTGGGTAATTAGGAGAATAAATTGCATTCTGCCCCACGTTAAAAGAAACATCTTTTTGTGTGGTATTATAGGCGGCAATTCCATAGACATAGCGCCCTCCTTCCGTATTTAGAACTGTAAACTCTCCAATATGATGATCTACCTCTGGATGATCCCAAGCGTAAGCTGAAGAGTTGAGCGCTTGAATACCGAGACCACCCTTTAATTGCCCATTGGTGAGTGTAGAAACTAACTGGTTGCGATTATTTGTTGCTTCTCTTTTGAAATTTTCCGGGGCGATTTTAACACCATGTTGGGTAATCAAGGTGTCACTTATTTTCCGTGAGGACTCAATTTGAAAATGAACTGGTAAGCCCGCTCCGATATCTAAAAAGTGCTCGTAGTCTTTTATTATTGAAGATTCATTTGCTTCTACAAATTGTACATCCCACTCTTCGAATTTTAATTTCTGAGCAGCACCATTAAATTTATCATCCCAATTCCCTGAAGTAACTCTTGTATAGTCGACATTAATATCTGTACCTAATTCGGCTACACTTCCAATCGCGCACTCCAAGCCTAGACCCGTATGAACACTTTGTTCGTTTACTTTTCGGTCGTAAACTGTCCCTGCCTCATTTCTTAGCGGACGATAGCTTCCAGAAACTCCTTGTCCGGAAACAGAAAAAATATCATAGGTTAATGTCGCAATGGGGAGGCAAGGCGTTCTTTTGGTATAGGCACCGTCATTTTCACGATAAAAATCAAGTAAAGAATTATCATTTGCTTGATTTAAATGCAAGTAGCCGTATGCAGGTATTGAAATTGTTTTTTCCTTCAACCAGTCTATACTAAAAGAAACATCAAATTTTTTGAATTCATCGGCTCCCATATTTGCACCACCAGTAAATGATGTTTTAAAATTTCCCGAATAACTATTTTTTGGCATACTAATAGTCGGTGTAATTTGCATGCCTTGAGGAAAATTAAAAGTTGCATTAAAATTGTAAAAGTAAGTCGCAACTCTAGATTTGTTCTTAGAATTAAAATTTCTGCTTAACGGGATGTTTGCACTTTTTAATCCTTGGCTCGTGTTATAATTCAAACATGCCAAAGTGGTGCTTTTTGAATCAAACTGACAAGTCGGACTCAAACTTAAATTCCCATCATAGAAACCGAATTCGATAAATAACTTTGAACTCTGCTTTTTTGGAATTCTTCCACTAAAACCGACACCAACAATTGAAGACATTAATCCTTTGTAATTATCATAAGTTAGTGAAATATGATTCAAAGCATTTGCGCCAGAACCATTTGGATCTAAACCAAAAAATTCATAGTAATTACTAAGATTTGGAGTCACATTAATATGCTCTTTCAAATTCATATTCTTTTTGATTGAATCTAGACCGTTAAAGTCATCTGGTAAACCTCGCATGGAACGGTTCACAACACCGGGATTAAGATTCCAGCCTAAACCAACCCAACTGGCTTCCTGATCCATCGTAACACCTGCACTGTAGGCCATATTGATGGGGTAACCATCTACATCCATTAATGGAATATTATAGGAAAAATCACCCGTAAAAGGATCTACCATCTCCGACGTTCCAATTGGTGTAAAAGACTGCACCTCTGGCTGATCAGGGCCGCCATTGCTTTCTCCTGGATTCGAAGGAACGGCTGTTGATTTTATGCCTTTTGAATTTTGCTTCGAAAAGAAAAGAGCATTCTGATATCGAGGGGCAAATCTTGATGCATTTGCATGCACAGGATAAACCGCCTGAATGAAAAGCAATAAGGCAAGGGTTCCAGAGGCGATTCTGTTAGAAAAGTGGTCTGTGTTTATTTTTTCCATTTGCTAACTTTTTTTAGTTGAGGAAGTGAATTGAGTGTCTTTTTAGAAAAAGTGAATTCGAGAGCGGTGTGCGTGTAAATTTTTGAGGCGATAGAGATTTTTAAAGTCTCTCCAATGTTTTCTTTCGGAATTTCAAAAAGAAATGAGCCCTTGTTGGTCATTCCAAAATTTCTCTCAAACTGAAATGATTCTACGGGTAACCACATGTTGTCCTTTGATAGGTATTGTATATCCTTTCCAAACTGAAAAGAGAAATATTTCAATCGCTGCTCATAGTTGTTTTTACCGCCATCAGAGAAGGAAAGAAACTCTTTAGAGCCATTCTGTGGGATATTCAACTCCAATAAGAATTGATATTGCTTTTTGGCTGCATTGAGCTCGCTTTCGACCTCCTTTGAAGCATTTTTTGACTGTCTGTAACTGCGGATAGCCTGCAGTTCAATCGGAAAATAATGCAGTGTATAAGAAACGAGTTCTGTTGAATTAGAAAGTGTGAAAAGCGCTGATTTCTTTTTGAATTCAGTTATGTACTTGTCTGGATGAACAGGAAAAACAAAACTGAAGGCCAAAGAAGTGAGCAGTAGCATTCCTAGTAGTTTTGGTCTCATTTTACTTCAAATTTTAATTCGTATTTCGCTTTTTTGGCATCGAAGATGACCAAACGATAGTGTCCTGAAATTGGATTGTTACCGAGGTTCAAGATGTAGTAATTTGCCCCTAAATGCTTAATGTTATTGGTTTGGCTTGCTTCATCTTTTGGATAACCTTGTTCTAGTGTAATCTGCATTTTATTCCCATTCGGATCAAAAAGGAAAAACAGCAAAGATTCGTCCTTGTATTTCTCTTGGAATTCAAAGCAAAGCGTTCCATCTATAGCCAAATAAGACTGACCGTCATGATGTTGTTTTATTTTGTAAAATTGATGTGCTGGAACGGGCGGTGCAGGAATAAAAAACCGATAAGCCTCTGATTTGTCAACCAATACTTGATTCTGAATTTTTTGAATTTGCCAAGCATACCATTTGCCCTCTTCTAGTACTGGCGCATCAAATGGATAGAATAGTTGTGTTCCAGGAATTTCATCCATTAACAAAAGGGGTTGATTGAGTAGTACAGCCGCTTCTGCACTCTGATTTTCATTTTGCTCGGTTAAAATCAGGCGATAAAATGAACGTTCATTTGGTGTTTGATTGAGGCCCATATAAGACCAGCTGAGCATCGGGTTTTTCATTTCAATGGTATCGCCATTGAGTGGTAAAACCAATGCGATACTCGATTGAGCAAATGCAAATAAGCCCGACGAGAAAAGGATGGTAAATAATAGTAAAGATTTATTCATACCTATTGGATTGTATAATTTAACTTGCTGCAGAATGCATATGGGAAGCGATCAAAGCGTCCTGGGTTGTAGTATTGGTAGAAATCACCAAACACCAATTTCTCAGCTCTAAAGCTGAGTTGAAGCGTTTTGGAAAATGCATATTTGAATTCAGCTTTTCCACCGAAGGTGGTTCCGAGCGTGGAGTGAACGGCGCATTTGACACCGGCAGTCCATTGTAACTTACGACCCGTTTTCGTGAAATCATTGGAAATAATCGTAGAATGACCATCCAAAATTTGAGGGTCATTCATTTTGAAATAACTCAGGCCAAATTGGTTGCTACCTTGGTTGAGTTTCGAGCTCAAATTGGTCTGAACAGACGTGAAAGAGCCACTACTCAATTGATCCGTAATGAAATAATCACTGAATACAAACTGAAATAAATGCGGGGTTTCAAAAAGCTCAAAGGGGCTGCTCAACTGTATAGAACCAATGTAATTGCCTCGGGTTTGGCTTTGGGCATTTTTAATGATGGTCTGTTGCGCTAGGTAAGCGCCATTTAAGGAAACATGAATATTTCTAAACAATTGACTTTCAAGAGTGCATCCAAAATAAGACAGAAATATGGTTGTGTCTGAGGCGTTCAAAAGGTTATTTTGATCTCTTCTGGCATTCAAACCAATACTCATGTTTGAACCCAATTTAGTGTTGGTTTTGAGTTCTACTCTAAAATTATTGGCCTGAACAATGCCAAAACTTCGGTTATCGGCAAAAGGGTCTATCCAACGCGCGCCCACCTTCACTTCTGATTTCAGCACAGGAATTTTCTGGGTATATGTCAGCAAAGCTGCATTGGATCGAACACCAGAAAACAGCGTGGAGAAAGCATTTCGAGTAGTGCTGTCTGCAGCCGTTGTTTGAACAGATGTTTTGCCATAAATAAGTCCAAACTTCATATTTGGACGCCATTTTGGTTGCCATTGAAGGTCTAGTTCCAGCCCTGCGCCAGGTGCCTTTAAAGTGTCTGCTGCCCCTAGTTTTGTTGCAGTGGTAACATACCTAAATCCTACATATGCATGTGTTCCATCTTTTTCTCCATAACCTGTCTTGACCATGCCCATCCAATTTTGTTCTTTCAGGTTTTGATAATCGAACTGATTAAAAAAGTTCTGCGCATTGATGAGCTTATTGTCAATCACGTTGGTACTCACCATGAGGTTATTGAGGGTTATGCCACCGGCAACTGAGTAATACCACAAACCTTTTGTGAATTCGGTCTCAAAACCTTTCATAGGCATGAGGTTTGTAGACAAGCCGCTAAATGAAGGGTAACACAGGCCAATATCCATTTTACTGAGTTGTGGCTTGGCCAAGTCACCAGAATTGAAAGCCTGAAGGGTTTTCTTTTTATCCTCAATTTGTTCTTTAGCGTCTAATAGCAACTGATACATGCTCATTAATTTTCCATAGACTGCTTGAAGTTTTTCAAGATTCTCCTTGGCTTTATTAAG
>JAIXXP010000089.1 GCA_027490665.1 Cryomorphaceae bacterium
AGGCTTGACTTTCGGGATGAATGTCGCAAAATATAAATTAGACAGAGATTAAGATTTTAAGTCATGAGACACGGAAATAAAGTAAATCACTTAGGAAGAAAGACTGGCCACCGCAAAGCGATGCTTCAAAATATGGCTTGTTCTTTGATCGAACACAAGCGCATCAACACTACTATTGCGAAAGCAAAAACTTTGCGCGTATTTATTGAGCCATTGCTCACCAAATCAAAAACCGACTCTACTCATTCTCGTCGCGTTGTTTTCTCTTACTTACAAAGTAAAGAAGCCGTTACAGAATTGTTTAGAGAAGTTGCTCCTAAAATTGCAACACGCGACGGTGGTTACACACGCATCATCCGCACAGGTTACCGTTTAGGTGACAACGCAGAAATGTGTATGATCGAACTCGTAGATTTCAACGAACTATACAACAACAACGCAGGCAAGAAAACAACACGTCGTTCACGTCGTGGTGGTAAAGCAAGCGAAGGCGCTACAACAGTAGCTACGGAAGAAACTACAACAGCTGTTGTTGAAGAAACAACGGTAGCAGAGGTTGTTGACGAAACACCAGTTGCTGAAGTTGTTGAAGAAGCACCAGTAGCGGAGGTTGTTGAAGAGACACCAGTTGTTGAAGAAGCTCCAGTTGTTGAAGAAGCTCCAGTAGCAGAAGTTGCTGAAGAAACTCCAGCAGCAGAATCTACTGAAGACGCAACAACTGCAACTGAAGAAGAGAAAACTGAAGAATAAATTGACAATATGTTGATAAAAAAGGCGGACATAGTCCGCCTTTTTTGTTTTTATGCCCCTCCAATTTTGTTAAAGTCCGTAATTTTGGAGAAAATTAATAAATGCAGCAAAATCAAGCAGCCATCCTACTCCTAGAAGATGGCACAGTATTCAAAGGCATTGCCATTGGTAAAATTGGTACAACAGGCGGTGAGATCGCTTTTAATACAGGCATGACCGGCTATCAAGAAGTCTTCACTGATCCCTCCTATCTCGGCCAATTACTTATTATGAACACAGCCCACATTGGAAACTACGGTGTTCATGCAGCTGAAATTGAATCAGAATCAATCAAAATTTCAGGTTTAATTACCAAAAAGTTCTCCAATGGCTACTCCAGAGCTGCTGCAGAAGAATCTCTACAAGCGCTCATGGAAAGAAACGGCACAGTTGGTATTTCAGATATCGACACCCGTGCTTTAGTGCGTCATATCAGAAACAAAGGGGCAATGAATGCCGTGATTTCTTCTGAAATTTTAGATATTGCTGAACTCACGGAAAAGCTCAAGGAAGTTCCTTCGATGGACGGTCTTGAACTCTCCTCACGCGTGACTACAAATGAAGCCTATGAGGTTTGTCCTGAAGACGCTAAATTCCGCGTTTCACTTCTTGATTTTGGTGTCAAGAAAAACATCGTGCGCTGCCTGGTTGAACGCGGCTGTCACGTGAAAGTATTTCCAATGACCGCGACCAAAACTGAACTAGATGCTTTCCAGCCAGATGGCTACATGCTCTCCAACGGTCCTGGCGACCCATCTGTTATGACAGAAAGTATTTCACTAGTCAAAGAAATTGCTGCTGATAACAAGCCAGTTTTTGGTATTTGTTTGGGGCATCAAATTCTCGGACTGAGCCAAGGCTTAAAAACCATCAAGATGTTCAATGGTCACCGCGGCATCAATCATCCTATTTTGAATTTAAAAACAGGTAAAGGAGAAATCACTTCACAAAATCATGGTTTTGTAATCTCCAAGGAAAGTATAGCCTCCAATCCAAATATTGAAGTAACACACGAGCATCTTAACGACCAAACCGTTGCAGGCATTGCCCTCAAAAACAAACCTGTTTTTTCGGTTCAATACCACCCGGAAGCATCGGCTGGCCCACACGACTCCCGTTACCTATTCGACGACTTCATTTCTAACATGCAACAACACCAAATCAAATGAGTTTTATCGCCTCTATTCATGCACGCCAAATCTTAGATTCACGCGGAAATCCAACAATTGAAGTTGATGTACTTACCGAAAATGGTGTGCTCGGTCGCGCAGCTGTTCCCTCTGGAGCATCTACTGGTGTTCACGAGGCTGTAGAGCTACGCGATGGAGATCAATCTCAGTATATGGGTAAAGGTGTACTCAAAGCAGTTGAAAACGTCAATACAACAATCCAAAATGCCCTAGTAGGTATGGATATTTTCGAACAGAAAAAAATTGATTACCTCCTACTCGCTTTGGACAATACCCCTAATAAATCAAATTTAGGCGCTAATGCCATCCTCGGTACTTCTTTAGCCGTAGCTAAAGCGGCAGCTGCAGAAGCTGGTCTTAGTTTGTTTCAATATATTGGTGGTGTAGGCGCTGTTACCATGCCCGTTCCCATGATGAACATCCTCAACGGTGGCTCACATGCAGACAACCTCATCGATATCCAAGAATTTATGGTCATGCCATTAGGTGCGAGCAGTTTCTCAGAAGGTTTGCGTTGGGGAACGGAAGTATTCCACCACCTTAAAGCTGTTTTAAAAGCAAGAGGAATGTCAACAAACGTAGGAGACGAAGGTGGTTTTGCGCCGAGCCTTGGTTCCAACGAAGAAGCACTTGAAGTGGTCATGGAAGCCATTCAAAAAGCAGGCTTTACGCCAGGAAAAGACATGTTCATTGCCCTCGATGCTGCAGCGTCAGAATTTTACGATGAAGCAACAGGAACCTATAATTTTGCTTCAACGGGTGAATCCAGAAATTCAGAAGAAATGGTGGCGTTTTGGGCCGATTGGTGCGCACGTTATCCGATCATCTCCATTGAAGATGGTCTTGCAGAAGATGACTGGGCCGGTTGGAAATTAGCTACGGATCAACTTGGTCACAAAATTCAATTGGTAGGCGACGACCTTTTTGTAACAAATACAAAAAGACTCCAACAAGGTATCAATCAAGGAGTTGCAAATTCTATTTTAGTAAAGGTGAATCAAATTGGAACCCTTACCGAAACAATTGAAGCCGTTCAATTAGCAACGCGCAATGGTTACACTTCCGTTATGAGTCACCGCAGTGGCGAAACTGAAGACAACACTATTGCAGATTTAGCGGTAGCCTTGAACTGTGGTCAAATCAAAACGGGTTCGGCCTCGCGTTCAGACCGCATGGCCAAATACAATCAGTTGTTGCGCATTGAAGAAGAACTCGAAGAAGCAGCTGTTTACCCAGGGCTAAACTTCAAGTATATCCGTTAATTGGCGCGTTTCAACCTTCGTGTTTACGCCCTGATCATCAATGAATTTGACGAAATTCTCCTTTCCGACGAATGTCGTTTTGGACAATTCTTCAGTAAATTTCCAGGCGGTGGTGTCGAACCCAATGAAGGCATTCAAGCAGCGCTTTACCGGGAATTAAAAGAAGAACTCAATTTGGAGATACCTAATGCCGAGTTCTTCTATGTCAATGATTTCTATCAGGCTTCAGCCTTTGACAACAGCAGTTTGATCGCTTTTTATTACCGCATTCAACTTCCTAAAAGTACCTTTTTACCAAACGATAACTATTCCATTCCTTTTTCAGAAGAAACGGAAAAACAACGTTGGGTGCCTCTGAACTTACTGCAGAAAGAACACCTTACTTTTCCTATTGATCAGTTGGTATTGGAGAAGTTACTCAAGCCAAAATTCGGTCATACAACGCAATAAACTTGCTTTGATTGACCGTCTTTGTTGCTCTTTGTGCAATAATTTCGTTATTGAGACCCTGTACCACTTTAATATCTAGGGTTTGCGCAAGTGCTAAATCTTTGGATAAATCGCCTGAGGTAATGAGCCCGTTTTTGCCATGTTCTATCCATTCGCGGTTGGCAGGTAAATCAGAAACAATTGGAATGCAACCATAGGCCATTGCTTCTAGTAAACTAATGGAAGTGCCATCGGTAGTTGGAATTGAGATATAAATCTGGGCATTTAAATAATTGCGTTGGTTTTCTTCACCTGCCTGAAAGCCCAAAAACGCATAACTGTCTGCAGGTAAATTTTGTTGAGCTAGTTCTTGAAGTTTTGTAGTTTGACTACCTGACGCTGCAAGCTGCAATACCCAACCTGAATTCTCAGTTAAGAAAGTTTTTACTTGTAGAATTATTTGATCAATTTGATATAAAGGTTCATGCATCCGGTTGGAGTAAATCAAATTTGCTCTTGCTTTCGAAGTATTAGCGGTACTAAGTTCTACACCAAAATTTGCGATGACAACTTCTTTACATCCAATTAATTGCTGAATGGCTGCTGCCATGTATCCTGCATCAGCTGTGATTTCTTTGGCACTTTTCAAAATATATTTGACCATCCAGCGGTGTAGGATACTTTTGTGTGGCAAGGTCAAGACGTCACTACCCCAAGTGGTGAGGGCCATAGGAACCATACCTTGGTTGGCCAAGGCAGTCACAAATCCGTATGCATTCGCTTGATGCACATGAATGAGGTCTGGCTGAAAAGTGCGAATGACTTTGCGCAAAGCTTTTACATTGCGAAAGAGTGCGATTGGGCTCTTGAATTCAAATTGAAGTAGCTTACTCGAACACGCTTCAAACTCAAAATCAGAAACGACTAAAATTTCAGCAAAATGTTTAGAAATCAGGTTGTAATAATTGAGGAGATGCACATTACCTTTACTCCCACCAAT
>JAIXXP010000070.1 GCA_027490665.1 Cryomorphaceae bacterium
ACATTAGACATTAAAAGCAAAGTGACATTTCTGATACTGATGTCTCTGACTTCACCGTTGGCTTTGGCGCGTTCAAATTGTTCAAAAATGCCGGTATTTGCTATAGGCTCCAAAAAGTGACTCGGCATGGGCGCATCCGTCTTGTTTTGGTGCAAAGACTGCAAAATAAACATTGGAAGCTCGGGATGCTCCAAAAAGAACGAGAATTCTTTGTCGATGAGTTGCTCTACTTTTTCTTTGAGACTCAGGTCAGAACTAAACACATCTATCATGGACTGCAGAAAATCTGACATCGCACCTTCAAAGATGAGTTCAAAGAGCTTTTCTTTGGATCGGAAGTAATAATTGAGCAGCGCTACATTGCTCCCCACCTCTTTGGCGATATCCCTGACCGAACAACCATCAAAGCCTTTGGTCATGAAGACTTTTTTGGCTGCCGCCTTTATTTTTTCTTCTGTACTGAGGTCTCTTTTCATGTGTCTTTTTGGCAAATGCGCTGCAAAGTTAAACACTCTTTTTAAACAATTGTTTAAGAATCTTGAAAAAAATTAAACACTTGTTTAAATTTTGCAAATTGGAGCCGTTTTTGTTTCTTTGAGAGATGAAGTTTTCATTGATTATCGCCTTCCTTCTACCGACCATCACCTTTTCACAACAAACAGCGTGGTTTACCGATGCCAAACTCGGCATTTTTATTCACTGGGGCATGTATGCCGTTGATGGCACCTCCGAGAGCTGGGCTTTTCACAACAGAACCGTCCCCTACGCCAAATATATGAGCCAAATGAAAGGTTTTACAGCTCAAAACTACAACCCAACTGCTTGGGCTCAGCTCATCAAAGAAAGTGGCGCCAGATATTGCGTCATCACAACCAAACACCACGACGGACTCGCACTCTACGACACCAAACTCCAAACTGCAGCTCCCAAAAAAAACGCGCAATGGAACACAAAATACCCACTGAGCACCATTCATCAAACCCCTATTAAAAAAGACGTCATCGCCCCGCTCTTTGCAGCACTGGACAAAGAAGGCATCAAAAAGGGCGCTTATTATTCACTTTTAGATTGGTCCTCCAACGACTACCCAGGCTTCTACAAAGACTCTAGCCGCTATCAGCTTGAAAACGACCCAACGCGTTGGCAAAACTTCTTGGCTTTCATGCAGGGGCAAATTGCAGAAATCAATACACAACTCCAGCCCGATTTATACTGGTTCGACGGCGATTGGGAACATTCCGAAACCGAATGGCAGGCAGCCAAAATAGATTCGATCATTCACCATACCAACCCGAACGCCATCTTAAACGGCCGCTTGAAAAGCTTTGGCGACTACGACACACCCGAACAAAACATGCCTATTGTGCACCCCGAACGCTCCAACTGGGAACTCTGCCTTACCACCAATGACAACTGGGGTTACCGACCTCAAGACACCAACTTTAAAAGCCATTTTGAGCTACTCAGTATCTTCACTGAATGTATTGGCATGGGTGGCAACCTCTTACTTGACATCGGGCCAAAAGCCGACGGCACTTTTCCTGCAGAACAAATTGCAATTCTTCAAGAATTTGGCCGCTGGACCCAAAAGCACAGCTCAGCTATCTACGGCACCATTGCGGGGCTCCCCTACGGACATTACCACGGCAACTCCTCACTCAGTAAAGATTCAATGATCTTGAATTTGTTTGTTCCAAGCCCGCAAGGTACTATTACCAACAAAAGCACCCTGACAATTCCCATTTATGTGAAAGGATTGAAAAGCAAACCAAATTCGATTGCACTCATTGGCTCTGAACAGCCACTTTCTACCAACGAAGTCGGGAGAATATCTTGGAGCAGCGTGCCGGGTACTTTGTTTATCGAAATACCCGTCTCTGAAATGGACCCCATGATCAGTGTTATTCAAATTAAATTCACAGAACCCATCCAACTCTACCGTGGCAAAGGCGGTTTTCATTAGACATATGCGCAACTTACTCTTACTTCTATTGTTAGTTCCGACCCTTAGTTGGGGTCAAAAGGAAATGTTCAATACCAAAATTCAATCAACTTTTGACTTTTACCTTAGAGAAACGGGACAACCAAACAACCCTTATAACCTGAGATTTTTCTGGCCCGACTCCAGCGCTTTTCCTAATTGTAAAAACTGGGGCAGCGACGGTTTTGGCGTCATTATCAATCAGAAATCCATATTTATTTATGGGTACACTGACGAAGCCTTAGAAAATGGCGTCTACGATGTTTTACAACGCAAATTCGGGTTTGAATACTTTCAAGCCTCAGCCAACCTCATACCAAGTGCGCTTCCTAAGCAATTCGCTTTCGACAAATACGAATCAGTGCCCGCATTTGCCTACCGCGAAATCTTCTACGGAGAAACGCGTCGCAGCGGCTTTGCAGACTGGCACAAACTCACGAGTGGAGAATCCTCCTTCACATTTGAAAACCATCCGGGCTGGGGTTTATGGGTGCACACCCTCCACCGCCTTTTACCACCTGAAAAATACTTTGAAACACATCCAGAATACTATGCCCTGCGTAATGGCGTGCGCTTGCAAGACCAAATTTGCCTGAGTAACCAAGATGTTCTCGATATAGTTTGTATCAATTTAGGCAACGAAATTGCTAAAAACCCGAAAGCCAAATACTGGTCGGTAAGCCAAATGGACAACTACAACTATTGCGAATGCGAGGCTTGCAAACACACCGACTCCATTGAACAAAGCCATGCAGGCACCATGCTGCGCTTCGTCAATGAGGTTGCCAAGCGCTTCCCCGAACAAATCATCTCAACGCTCGCCTATCAATACACCCGCTCCGCTCCAGTTCTCACGAAGCCAGAAGCCAACGTGAATATCATGTTGTGTACCATTGAAGAAAATCGAGCCAAAAGTTTGCGCGGCACGGGCTTTGAAACCGATTTGAGAAACTGGGCCAAGCTCACCCACAACATTTTGATCTGGGACTACGTCATCAACTTCTCGCATATGGTCATGCCCTTTCCAAATTGGCCAACCTTGCAAGAAAACCTACAGATGTTCCAAGCCTACGGCGTACAAATGCTCTTTGAACAAGGCTACAACGCACCTTCTTCTGAAATGCAACCTTTACGCGCTTATTTGCTTTCGAAATGGTCCTGGGATCCACAACTTAACGCCGACACACTCATTGAAAACTTTACAAACTACTTCTACGGACCAGCAGGCCCAATGGTGCGCGAGGTACTCCAAACACAAGTGAAAGAACTTCAAATGAGTGGTAAGGCACTCACACTTTATGAACCGCCAATTACACACATCGGCGGTTACTTGAACCCTGCTTCATTAAAGTGGGCGCTGCAAATGTACGACCGCGCCAAAAAACTCCCCGGCATGAGCTCCTCGCAAATAGAGCGCGTTGACATGGCCGAACAAAGTATCCGTTATGCCTTGCTTGAAATCGGAAAATCTCCGCTCGCTGGCCCCGATTGGTATTTCAACGACAACCAAGCTTTCTACCAAAAGCTCCTCAAAGATTTTGTCTGGACCGCTACCCAAAACGGCCCAAAACTACTCCATGAAACAAGGCTCAGCCCCTCAGAATACAACGATATTACTTTAAAGTTTTGGAAAGAAGCGCAGGTGGAGCACTTAGCCAAAAAACAAAATCTTCGCTACATCACACTTCCCTCCAAAAATTACGGAGATGGCCTTTCCATCCGCGATACAACTATTTGGACTCAAAATGCATCGATTAACGATGGTTTGCGCTCAACGCTCGAATACCAGCGCGGTTGGCAGGGCTGGCAAGGCCAAGACGCCAAAGTCACCATCCAACTTGAGCAAGCATTTATCATTGACTCCGTGCGCATTCATTACCTAGCCAACAACCAATCCTGGATCATGGGACCTAGTCTACTCAAAGCCAAAGGCCTAACAAGCAATGCTGTTTCATTCGAGACGATTCAAGAAAATTCGCTTGTCAATACTAAACAAAACAACGGATCTTACCCTTTAGTCGTGGCTAATTTCCCGGCAGAACCCATTCAAACCTTAGAACTCACAATTGGCAACCCAGGCCCACTTCCTAAGTGGCGCGGTGTGGCTGGCGACGGTTGGTTATTTATCGATGAAATTGAAGTTTATGGACAGCCCTAAATCCCTCCTTTATTGCTTTATTGCACTCTTCCTTCCTTTTTTGGGAAGCGCCCAGCACCACGAACAACAGTATTTCCAACCTACTGATCCTTTGGTGCAAGAAAAACTAGCAACCTGGCAAGACTACAAATTTGGTTTGCTCATGCACTGGGGCGCCTATAGCCAATGGGGCGTAGTCGAAAGCTGGAGCATTTGCCCCGAAGACGAAGACTGGTGCACACGCCGCGGGCCCTACGCGGCGAACTATTTTGAATATGTCAAGGCGTATGAAAACCTACAAACCACCTTCAACCCTACTCAGTTCGACCCTACGCGTTGGGCCAAAGCCGCCAAAAATGCAGGCATGAAATACATGGTGTTCACCACCAAGCACCACGACGGTTTTTGCATGTTCGATTCCAAACTCACCAATTATACCGTTGCCAACCCCGCTTGCCCCAACAGCCAAAGCAGCCACCCCGACCTCACCAAAAGCATTTTTGACGCATTCAGGGCCGAAGGCCTCTGGATTGGTGCCTATTTCTCCAAACCAGACTGGCACCACCCCGACTACTGGGACCCCAAATTTCCACCCTACGACCGCAACCCCAACTACGACCTTCAGAAGAAACCTGAAAAATGGGAAAGCTTTGTCAATTTCACCCACAACCAGATCAATGAGCTCATGGCCAACTACGGTAAAATCGACATCCTGTGGCTCGACGGCGGCTGGGTGCAACCCTACACCGCCACCTCGCCCAAATGGGGCTACAAACCAGTGGATCAAAATATCTATATGGATGAACT
>JAIXXP010000138.1 GCA_027490665.1 Cryomorphaceae bacterium
CTATTACAAACTGAGCGTCGATGCCACAGTAAATTGCTTTATCAATATGTATTTTGACTTATGCGAAATTGAACGTCGTGCGTTTGACGCGAAGTGCAGAAAAGTAGCATTCGAACCAGCGCAAATCGAAGAATGCTACAAAGAAGCACAACAAAATTTAGATGCAGTCTTGAATGCATATTTAACTCAGGTAGACCGCGGTCAAAACCGCAAGGCCATGCTCAAGTGGTCTGCCTTTATTGTCGAGCAGCTCGGCATAGATAATGTGGCGTTGTTCTCTTTGTATGAATAAGACCAGCCAGTTTGAAAATGAACTGAAAAGTATCAATTCCTGAACACCGACGCAGGCTCAAGTTTGGTGATGCGGCGAATGGCAAACAATGTTCCGGAAATGCTAATGACAGCCGTAATAACGAAAAAGCCAAATTTGATGGCTGGTGAGAACGTAAAAAGTGTGCCTGCATTGGCAATGCCGTTTCGGAAGCCTTCGATGAGCGCGTACCCTATGATAAAACCAACAATGGCGTAGAGTGTGGCTTGCATTAAAATGAGCTTTCTTATGTAGCCGTTGGTGGCGCCAATGGCTTTGAGCGTTCCGTAGTCTTTGATACGGTCAATAGCGGCAGAGTAGAGGGTGAGCCCAATAATAATAAAGCCCGAAATGAGTGCAAAAATAATGAGCGTACCAAAAGAAAAAGCGATACCGCTCGACTTCAGTACGGTTAAAATCGTTTGGTTTTTAAACTCTACAGGCATCCAAGCTTTGACGCCCGGAATATTCGCATTGATCGATTTGACCACCTTTTCCATGTTTGCTGTGCGGTCTACCTCTACCAAAAAGGCCGAAGTTTTAGACGCCGAAACATTTCCCAAAAAACGCGCGCGGTCTATGGTGGTGTAAGAAATGAGGCCTCCTCCAAAAGAACGGGCACCTTTCGTAAGGGCGGCAATGCGCACCTGCTTGTTATTGAGCTCGAAATAATCGCCTTTTTTAGGATTGCCGAGTGCTTTGGCATCGAAGAAATCTACCGATACCGCGCCGTCAGAAATGAGGTCTTGTGGGCCGCCATCGAAAAAAATACCTTGCTGAATACCGTTGAATTCCGGAAGTTCTACCCCGACAATACTCAGGCCGGCAGCGGTGCCATCTGGGAAGCGTGCTGCTCCACTCGCTATGACAAACTGATGCGCTTTTTTGATGTGTGGTAAGCTTTCCATTTCAAAACCCAAGCGCACGTCTATTGGCGCAAGCGCATTGACGTTTTCGGTTTTGTTGTCGGTAACCCAGATGTAGCCGTCATTGACACGCACAAAATAGCACATGGCGTTGGTCAAGAAGGTAAAAATACCGGTTTGCTGCCCAACTAAAAAGATAGAGATGATGACGCCAAACAAGGCGCCAATACTTTTGGGCTTGTCGAATTTGATGAATTTAAGGGCGGTGCGCAACAATTGCATGACTACAGGCTAATGACGCATTCAACTCTACTTCCAATCAAAACCGCTTCAGGTTGGTCTATGCGCACACGCACTTCGCGCACACGGCGGTCTTCGAGGTTGTCTGCGCGGTCGTTGAAGATCGATTTCTTTGAGAGAAACGGCGCGCAGTATACAACCGTTCCTGAACTGAGCTTTTCCTTTGTTCCTTGGATATTGATTTGAACGCGTTGCCCTTTCTTGACTTTCATGGCAAACAGTTCATCTACTTCGGTGGTTGCGATGAGGTCACCGGCTGGCGCGAAATCGCCGAGTTTGGTACCAACACTGACCGCTTGTCCTAATTTGCTGTCCCAGCTCAAGACCATGCCGTCGGCCGGCGCGTAAATGTTCTTCTTGTCCAGAAGCTTTTGAGAATAGTTGCGTTCTGTTTCCACCTCACCTAAGGTTGCTTTAGCCTCGGCTAAATCGGCTTTGGCAATATTGAGTTCTGCTTTCAAATTTTTGTAAGTGCTTTCGGAGTCAAATGCTGCTTTTTGTGTTCCCGCTTGTGCGGCAGCTAAGTTGCGGTCGCGTCCGCGTTCGATATCGGCAATACTGACTTTGAGTTCGATGGCTTCAATTTTGGCCTCGAGGCTTTTGATGCGCTGTTGACGCGTGAGCAATTTAGCCTCGCTTTGTTGCATTTGGGCTACATCCAGACTTTGATCAAGTGTGAGTAGGAGTGTGCCTTTTTTGACAAATACACCTTCCAAAACATGGATTTTTGTGATTTTACCTGCGCTTTCAGCACCAAGTGGGCTAATTTTTGCAGCGGGCTCAATGCGCGCAATACCTATGATTTTGTCAATTTTGTCAACTTTATATTTTTCGACTTTGACTTCTTTTTCGGCTTTGCCACCACAGGAATTGAGTGCTAAAAGCAGGAGGGCAGGGAGGAGGATTTTTGAATGCATATCAGTGAATGGATAATTTTTGAGAAAGGTCGGTTTTGGTTATTTCGGTGGCGCGGCCTGCTTCAACCTCGATGATGCGGTCTGCGTATTGAATGAGGCGAGGGTCGTGGGTTACGACACAAACAGCTTTTCCGCTGCGCGCGAGCTTCACAAGTTCTTGCATGACCGTAGAGATCGAATTGGCGTCTAGCGAAGCGGTGGGCTCATCGCAGAGCACTAATTGCGGGTCTGTAACCAAAGCGCGTGCAATAGCCACGCGTTGTTGTTGGCCGCCAGAAAGTTGTTTAGGGAGGTTGCCTTTGCGGTCGAGCATGCCCACAAGTTCGAGCGCGTCGAGTGCTTTTTGCTTGGCAGCTGCTCTTGGCATTTTCTTGAGTTGCAAAGGCATCATGACGTTGTCGAGGGCATTGAGTGGCGCAATGAGGTTGAAACTCTGAAAAACGAAGCCAATGGTGTGCAAGCGCAAAGCCGCGAGTTCTTTCTGATTGAGCTCATTGACGAACTGATCCTTGACCCAAAGCTGACCATAAGAAGGGTAAATGACACAGCCAAGCAAGGAAAGCAAGGTGGTTTTGCCAGATCCGGATGGACCAATAATAAGTAACAATTCGCCGGCTCTAATTTCTAAATCGACGGGTTGGAGCGCAACAATTGTTTGGTCGCCCACTTGGTATTCTTTGCCTACACCGGCGAGTTTGGCGATTGGATTCATGAGAATTTGAGTAAGCGTTTGATCCAGTCCATCTTGGTTTGTGTATAGGGCGGATATTTCAAAGGTACTTCAAATATGTTGGGTTTCTTGAAAACAGACTTCAGATGTGAAAAAGTTGTAAATCCTGCCTTTCCATGGTAACTGCCGGTTCCGCTCTGCCCAACGCCGCCAAAAGGTAAATTCGGGTTGGTGATGTGCATAATGGCGTCATTGATACAGCCGCCCCCAAAAGACAAACGGTTGAGCCAAGCGTTTTGCTCTGTTTGCTCGTTGGAGAAAAGATACGCCGACAACGGTTTTTCGTGGTCTTGAATATAGCTCAGCACTTCATCAAAATGAGTGTAGCGGATCAAAGGAAGGATAGGTCCGAAGATTTCTTCTTGCATCACGGGGTCTTCTAAACTGATGTCTCTGAGGAGTGTGGGTTCTATGGTTCGGGTGTTTCGATCGACATTTCCTCCGTATGCAACTTTTTCTTTTTGAATGAGCTGCTCAAGGCGTTCTAAATTGCGTTCATTGATGATTTGAACATAATTTTTTGAAGATAATTGGTAGTTGTTGTTTACAATTGTAGACTTGAATAAAGCGATACTGTCTTCGTAAATAGAATCGTGTATAAAAACGTAGTCGGGCGCAATACAGGTTTGTCCGGCATTTAAGAACTTTGCCCAAACGAGGCGTTTGATTGCTACGGGTAGGTTGGCGCTTGGGGTTAAGATTGCAGGGCTCTTGCCACCGAGCTCAAGTGTAACGGGTGTAAGGTGCTTGGCAGCGGCTTGGTATACGATGCGACCAACGGCCGGGCTGCCCGTAAAAAAGATTTTGTCAAAGCGCTCGGAAAGCAATGCGGTGGTTTCTGCTACGCCACCTTGTACTACTGTAAATAGTTTTGGACTGAAATAAGCAGCTACGATTTCAGCCATGCATTGAGCGCTGTTTGCCGCAAGTTCGGAGGGTTTCAGAAAAACGGTATTGCCTGCTGCTAAGGCTGCAATCACTGGTGCAAAAGACAACTGAATGGGGTAGTTCCAGGCGCCGATCACCAAACATTGCCCATATGGTTCTGCTATCGTGAAGGACTTTCCTGGCCAGTTGACTAAATTGGTGCGCACCTTTTGGGGTTTGGTCCAGTTTTTCAAAGACCCTAATGCTTCGTCTATATCTTTGATCAAAATGGCCCATTCGGTCAGAAAAGCCTCGTGTTCGGACTTTCCAAAATCGGCTTGTACTGCAGCGTATAATTTGGCTTCGTTCTCTAATAGCATTTGCTTGAAGCTGCGCAGTGCAGTTTGCCTGGCGCTCAGGGGTTTTGTATGTTGGGCCTTGAAATATTGGCGTTGATTGGCAAGTAAGTCGGAGAAATGCATGGCTGTCAGTTTGAACTAAAGTTAAAACACCTCAAGAACAAAAGGGTTTAAATTTTATATATTTGAACAAAAAATAATTTATGAAAGCTACCAAAATCACCTACTGGGTCACTACCACAATTCTTTTTTTAATGGAAGGCCTCATGCCGGCACTTACTTCTCAATCCGAAATGGCTAAAGAGAGCATTGCTCATTTGGGTTACCCTCCTTATTTTGGTGTCGCACTTGCCATTTTTAAAGTGCTTGGTGCTCTTGTATTGATCATTCCGAAAATCCCTGCCAAAATCAAAGATTGGGCCTATGGTTGTTTTGCCATCGAATTTTTGTTTGCAGCCATTAGCCACGGTGCTGTAGACGGCATCAACGGCCAAACGTTCTTCCCTTTTGTTATTTTGGGCATTCTATTTTTATCTTACAACGCTTACCACAAGCTACAGCAGCAATAATTCATGCAAGAACAACCCAACAATCCTCTGCACGGTGTCAAATTAGCCGACATGTTAGACGCCTTAGTAGAGAACTACGGTTGGGAGCACATGGCTTTCAAGGTCAATATCAATTGCTTTAAAATTGATCCATCGATAAAGTCGAGTTTGGTTTTTCTGCGCCGCACTGCCTGGGCTAGAAACAAAGTGGAGGCGATGTATTTAGAAATGATGCGCAAGAAATGACGGCAATGAAAATAATCAACACCTTTTTTGTTGCCATCCTTCTGCTGTCCTTTCGTTCAGACAACCTGCCAACAGATTTTCAAGCACTTCTGACCCGCGCGCAAATGACTTTCGATGCGCCGCCTAAGCTTGTCATGCAAGAATGCATCGAGAACAGACAGATGAACTACGAATACGCCCTCAAGCATCCCAAAAAGAAATTTGAAATTCGCTATGCCATTCGTCCGCTGGACATCCAAATTGAAAAGTACAAAGAATGGGAAAAAAACAAAAAGCCTGGCGATATTTCCATCCACCCCAACAAGCTTTACAATCCCATGCTTCAGGCCACACTCCTGAACATCTCTGGCGGCCAACTCCCCGATATCAACGCTTTCGGTAAAGCTGCGGTAGCCAAAGAATTCAACGCAGATTGGGGTGCAACTGCATTCGTCAGCCTCGACAAAGAATTTGGCCAAGACTACAAGTATTGCCTCGTCGTAGCCTTGCACAAAGACAACGTTGCAGACGCCTACATCTTCTATTTAGCCAACGACCGCAATGTGATTCTCAAAAATATGGAGACAGCATTCCATGCGTTGAGGTTTAAGTGATTGAAATCAGCACCCTACAACCCCAACTTCTTTAATGTCCGAACCAGAATGAAACGCTACCACCTTCTATTCAATCCTGAAGACAAAAGCTTCGCGCTCAGCTTGGAAGTCAAGCCGGTGCCGTTTTTAGTGAAACTGGTCATCTTGTTGTTCGGAATAGCAGCGATCTTATTGCCCATCGTGTTTTTTGTCCTGCAAGCTAGTGGTTCAAAAATGGGCTTTGAAGTTCATTTTACTCACTTGTTAATTTTTGCCGTTCAGGTGGGTGTCGCCTATTTTTTACTTCGCCTTTACCTTTGGAATGCGTTCGGAACACTTTACTTACGCGAACAAGCAGCTCCAGCATTGGGTCAATTATAAGTGGTTTAGTCAGCAAAAGCACGCTATCGACTGTGCTGAATTTCCTGCTCTAAATTTTGAAAAGAGTCAAGACCAAGAACAGCGCCTTGTTTTCATTGCAGACAATCAGACTATTCAGAGCACAATTAGCCTGACCACTGCTGATATCGAAAGTTTGAAAACTGCATTCCATCCGTAGAGGTTAAAGTAATATTTTCATCGAAAATCAGATTCTTTTAACGGTCTCTAAGGGGTTTAATTCACTTAATTCATGTAAAAAAAGTGAATGAACTCACTTAATTCATGTTAAATAAGTGAATAGGAATGCTTATTTTTGTAGTAAATTAAGTGAAAACAGACATTAATGAACTATTTAGTCCGTAAGATAGAAGAAGACTTTGAGCAGTATTTACAGCCCAATAAGGTCTTGATTTTACTTGGTGCAAGACGTGTCGGAAAAACTGAGCTATTGAAAAAAAGACTTTCTTCCATGGAAGAGAAGCACTTACTTCTCAATGGTGAAGACGCCATAACGGCCTCTATACTTTCCAATCGTTCCATCGAAAACTATAAGCGACTCTTGGGCGATACCAAATTATTGGTTATCGATGAAGCGCAAACAGTGCCAGAAATCGGTTTGATTTTAAAGCTTATAGTTGATGAAATTAAGGGAATTAAAATTATAGCAACAGGTTCTTCAGTTTTTGATCTAGAGAATGAATTAGGCGAACCTCTTACAGGTCGTGCTAATGCAGTAAAGCTGTTTCCTTTATCTCAGATGGAATTCTCTGAACAAGAAAGTTTAATCGAGACCAAAGGAAAGTTGGAGGAGCGAATGGTACTAGGAGCCTACCCTGAGCTTTTACAATACGCAAAATGGGATGAAAAGGTAAGATACCTTCAACAGCTTGTCAATTCTTATTTAACTCGAGACATTCTTTCATTTGAGAAACTTAAAAAGCCAGATAAAATTATTAGTTTGCTTCGTCTGATTGCCTTTCAAATAGGGGGGGAGGTTTCTTTACCTGAGCTTGGTCGTCAGTTAGGCCTTGATAAAAATACAGTTGAACGATATTTGGACTTGTTAACCAAGGTATTTGTTCTTTACAAAGTTGATGCCTACAGCAGGAATCCGAGAAAAGAAATATCGAAATCGTCAAGATGGTATTTCTATGATAATGGTATCCGAAATGCGCTTATTGCCAATGTAAATACCTTGGCTTTTCGAGATGATACAGGTCAGCTTTGGGAAAATTATTTAATTTCTGAACGTTTGAAGTACCAGGCCTATAACAATATGTTGGTCAACAACTTCTTTTGGAGAACATACCGAAAACAAGAGATTGACTGGGTAGAGGAGCGCGGTGGAAAAATCTATGGTTACGAATTTAAGTGGAATCTAAAGAAAATAAAGGGGGCACCATCAACTTGGAAGGAGTTATATCCAGATGCTGAATTTATCACAATCCATCAAGACAATTATTTGGATTTCATTACATAATTTCTACAACCCCAACTTCTTTAATGTCCGTTTATTGCTTTTACTTAAATTTAGTCAAAAACTGTTAGTACTGATTGCAAACTGCGTCAATACGAACAGTTAAAACGTCGACCCATTTTAGCCCCCAATGTACAGACTCCTCCTCTTTTTAGTCCTTTTCGCTTGTCAAACGGAGCCGTCATTAGAGACTCAGTTAAGTGGAAACGCTAGCAAATGTTGGCACTTGAAAAAAATTGTCAGGTTGAGTGAAAACATCGAGGAGAAAAAAGACTTTCAGGTACTTCAATTTTATGCCAATCACAAATTAGTTGAATATAGATTTGACAAGCAGCAACTTAAGAAAGTTCAATATACTTGCTATATTCCACCTCAGAAATGGAAGTTGAAATCAAAAAATCAACTTTTACTCAACGAAGAAATTTTTACCATTCTCAAATTGAATCAGCATCACATGGTTCTATATAGTAAAGGAAGGAATCTTAGACTTGTGTATGACAGATATAAACGCCCGACTTAACGAGAGTAATCAGTGATAGCCATGTCTATCCATAATTAAGTAAAACTCCACAAAAATTTAAATTACCCAGGCAATCCGCACAGATATTGATGAAAACAACAACAATACAACAAGCTGACGAAGAAATTTATAGATCAAAAGTGAACTACCTCACTTTGTTTTATTATTCCGTTTTAATTTTATTGGCTTATCTAAGAAAAATACACGGCCTCTTTTCTACAACTAGTAGTGTTTTGATATTCATCGCTTTACTTCTAATTAATGCTTGGATAACCCTAACTTACACAAGAATCACCAAAACCCAAATTGAAAACATTAATGTATTTAACTATGCCTTGTTTAAGCGTAAATCAGTCACCTTATTAAGTCGTATTGTTCTAGTCGAAGTGCTCAGCGTTGATACCAAATTCAATTACATACAACAAATAAAAATTTACGTGAAAGAGGAAGATTTCATTAAAAAAAGGGAACGCAAAGCCATCACTATTCCTTATAGTTCGGCGACAGAAATCGAATCATTCGTCAAATATGCAGTTGAACAGCAAATACCCGTTAAAATCAGCATTGACAAGCGCCACTGGAAAGATAGAGAACGCTTAACGCCATATCATACATATAATGATGTAGCGCATTAGGCTGCGAAAAATCCTTAGAAATGATAACAATGATCAAAATTTGGAAATACATCGGCGTACGATATCTCATTACATTTATTTTATTCTTTGCATTTATTCACAAGGAATGGAGATTTGAGGGCTGGGGCACTTTACGGGATTCATTGGACAGTTTTGAAGACTGGTTTATGTTTTTTTGGTTGTTTATTTTGCCAGTTTTATTTGAATTATTGTACCAAGGACTCGCCATGTCTTATTTTTTGAAAAAACTTTCCAGGCAAAATTGGTTGCTGATGTTGTTCATTTTTATTTTGTTATTTAGTTTAGAATTTATAGTTACCATACAATTTTTTGCCATCCATTTTGTGGCTACAAAGCTTATCGTGAGTATGGTCTTGTTTTTCGTTTTTTATCGTAAATTCATATTGTTTCAAACCAGGTTGAACTTCAAAGATTAATATATCAATGCAGTCTATTCCAATGAAACCGTTTGCTTTTCTTTTGACCCTTGTTGGTTTGTGGTTTCAAGTACTCGAAAGTATAGAAAAGCCTTAAGATTATTAATTGAAAACGATGGTTTTATCGTTAAAAAATTAGAGGAAATAAGTAATTTATCTAAAACTTAAAATGACCAAATTACTCGCTGTACTCATTGAAATCATTAATTGGTTGAGGATTGCTCTATCTCCTACTATAATAGGCGGAATAGTGGGGAGTGTCTTTTATTATTTTTTTCAAAATCAAATAGGTCAAATCCTTTGGATGATGAGCGCAATAAGCGGTTGTGTAATAGGTATAATTTGGGCTTCAAGGATTTGGAAGAAGCAAGGTACAACAACCTTTATGTCCAAAATCATTTCGTCCCCGGACTTAGATAAAATAAATATGGAAAAGGATCCTGAAGACAAAAAAACAATTCAACAATAGAGGACATTGCCGCTCATGAAAAAACGACTGATCTTACTGCTCGCTTTACTCCAAATGGTTTTTGTTACTCAATCTTGGGCACAGCATAACCTACTGCTAAGCGATCCTTTTTTTGAGGGCGACTCCGTTTATTTAGAAAAGAAGACGCTCACTATTCAAGAGTATCAATTTGACGCGCATTTCCCTTTAGTTCAACGATTGAAGTCACTTTGCACTGACTGTAGTTCGAGAACAACTATTAAAGGTTATAGGATATTTTTAAAAGAAGACAATGATTCAGGCATGCAACAACACGTTTTTGTTTCACAAATTGTGGCAGCGGATCAAATAGACAGCGAGAATTTAAAGGGGGTTTTTTACCTCGATCAAACGCCGTTTTATATTTTCAATCTACCGAAAGATATGCGAATTTTGACACCAACGGATAAAACCACCTCCTTGCAGCTCGTCATCAATAGAAATGAAATATCCGTAATTGTCATGGACATGAGCAACCAACTCGATGGAATTGTTGATGTTGAAAAACAAATCAATTACGAAGGATTGACCTATACATTTTATATGGAGTACTGTCATGCAGTTAGAGTCAAAAAGCGTTCTAGAAAAACTTTAAAAGTCCATCCTTAGCAAGATTGTAAACATTTCCTCCCAACTCTTGTTTCAAATTTAAATCTCCACCCATGCGCAACAGCGGTTACATATTTACTCCATATGTTGCTCCAGAGCAGTCTCCCTTTGACAAACTATTTGATATTTTTAGTGAACTCATCACCCATACGTCCGGCGACGTCGATGAAGCGCTTGATTGGTTGAAAATACTGGATAAGGAATACAACCTAACCACTCCTGAATATACCTTAGAAGATTTCATCGAGGACCTCAAAAAAAGAGGTTACCTCCGCGAAGAAATCAAGCCAGATGGACAGGGCGAGCTCAGCATTACCGCCAAAACTGAACGCGCTATTCGTAAAAGTGCAATGGCTCAAATCTTTGGCAACATCAGAAAGAGCGGTCGGGGCAACCACCACTCCAAGAAAACTGGCCAAGGCGATGAAGCAACCGGCGAGTTCCGAGATTTCCAATTTGGCGATCCGCTGGAGCAAATATCCATGACCGAAAGTCTTAAAAATGCCCAGATCAATCATGGTGCGGAACACTTTATGCTCGACGAGCGCGATTTAGTAGTGGAAGACACCCATCACAAATCGCAGATGAGTACGGTACTCATGATCGATATCAGCCACAGCATGATCCTCTACGGCGAAGACCGCATTACGCCTGCCAAAAAGGTGGCCATGGCGCTCGCGGAGTTCATCACCACCACTTATCCGAAAGACACCATTGACATCATTGTGTTTGGCAACGATGCCTGGCCCATTCAAATCAAAGACTTGCCCTATCTCAATGTAGGGCCGTATCATACCAACACCGTGGCTGGCTTAGAGCTTGCTATGGATATCTTGCGCAGAAAGCGCAACACCAACAAGCAAATTTTTATGATCACCGACGGCAAGCCCAGTTGTTTGCGCTTACCAGATGGACAGTATTACAAAAACAGCAATGGACTCGATCAGTATATCGTAGACAAATGCTACACCATGGCTGCGCAAGCCCGCAAGTTGCACATCCCGATTACCACTTTTATGATTGCCCAAGACCCATACTTACAAGCTTTTGTAGAAGAATTCACCAAAACCAATAACGGCAAAGCTTTCTTTACTGGGCTCAAGGGCCTCGGAGAAATGATTTTTCACGATTACCAAACCAACCGTAAAAAAAGAATCAACTGATTATGCAAAACACCATTCATACCCTCGGCGCCCTCAAAGCAGCTGGTTACACACCCAAAAGCATCAAAAATGAACTCCGCGACAACCTAATTGCGGTGCTCAAAGCGGGCAAACCAAGTTTTCCTACCATGCACGGCTACGAACACACCGTTATTCCGCAATTGGAGCGCGCAATTCTTTCCAAGCACAATATCAATTTATTGGGTTTGCGCGGGCAAGGAAAAACGAGAATAGCCAGGTTGTTATTGCACCTGCTAGACGAATACATTCCGGTTGTGGCGGGTAGCGAAATCAACGACGACCCACTGCAGCCCCTTAGCCGTTTTGCCACAGACCTCATTGCCGAAAAAGGCGACCAAACGCCCATCACTTGGTTGCACCGCTCAGAAAGGTTTTTTGAGAAACTCGCCACGCCAGACGTCACCATCGCGGACCTCATCGGTGACATCGATCCCATCAAAGCTGCCAACCTCAAACTCAGCTATGCCGACGACCGCGTCTTGCATTTTGGCATGATCCCACGCGCCAATCGTTGTATTTTTGTCATCAATGAACTCCCAGATTTACAAGCCCGCATTCAGGTGGCGCTCTTCAATATTTTAGAAGAAGGCGATATCCAAATCCGCGGTTTTAAACTAAGACTTCCTCTAGACCTTCAGTTTGTGTTTACAGCCAATCCTGAAGACTACACCAACCGCGGCAGCATCATTACGCCGCTCAAAGACCGCATTGGCTCACAAATTCTAACGCACTACGCTGCAGATATCAAAACAGCCAAGAAAATCACCGCTCAAGAAGCCGAGCAGCTAGAAAATCGTTTTTGCAAGGTGCACGTGCCTGAACTTGCCAAAGATATACTAGAGCAAGTGGCTTTTGAAGCGCGTGTGAGCCCCTATATCGATTACAAAAGTGGCGTGAGTGCCCGCATGAGCATTACCGCCTTCGAAAACCTAATCAGTACTGCTGAAAGACGCGCGATTCTCAACAACGAAAGCCAAACGAGCATCCGTTTCAGTGACCTCATGGGTATGGTTCCGTCCATTACAGGAAAGGTAGAGTTGGTGTATGAAGGCGAGCAAGAAGGAACTGCTTTTGTCGCGAATCAGCTCATCAGCGAGGCGATAAAGACGCTCTTTTTGACGTATTTCCCGAAAATCGAAAAGTTGAAAAAACGCGACGACAAAACACCTTATGATGCGGTACTCAATTGGTTTTACAACGCTAATTCTTTTGAATTACCCGACGAGCAGGGGAGTGCACTCCATGAAAAAACCTTACTGCAGATAGATCCATTAAAGGAATTCATCGAAAAGTACCAGCCGAATGTGGCGGCACAAGACCTCCCATTTTTAATGGAATTTGTACTTTGGGCACTTGTTGAATTCAAGCAATTGTCCAAAACCAAAACCGCCGACGGCCTCTCCTTTAATGATTTATACGACAAGCTCCTCAAAGGGCTGTCTTAACCTATTTCTGACGCTTCTTTTTTGGCTTGCCGTACTTTTCTTGCATGGCTTTTTTGTGGTCGTAGCGCACATTGACTTTCTTGTTTTTCGCTTTTTTCTCGTGAAAAGAAGCACCTCTGTCGTTGCGAGAAGCGAGTTTGAGCACTTTGCCCGGAATGGCCAATTTAGGTTTTTCAAACTCGAGCAATTCTGTACTCCATTCTAGTTCTGCCGGAACTTCCATAATCGGAACTTCTTTTTGCATCAGTTCTTGAATCGCATTTAGGATCTCAAGATCTTTTTCAGTGATAAACGTAATGGCGATGCCGTTTTTATCGGCTCGGCCAGTTCTACCAATGCGGTGAATGTAGTTTTCGGTAGTTTCAGGGATATCAAAATTGATGACATGCGATACATCCGTGACGTCAATACCGCGGGCGATGAGGTCAGTAGCAATCAGAATTCGGGTCGTGCCCGCTTGAAAAGCCTGAACTGCTTCAAAACGGAAATTCTGTGCTTTGTTGGAGTGGATGATGCCTAATGCGTCGCCGTAGCTCGGCTCAATTTTTTCATAGACGAGGTCGGCAAGTGCACGAGAAGAAACAAACACCAATACTTTAGCTTCTAGAGGCGTGTTGTCTAGTATATGTTGCAATAACATAATTTTAGACAAGAAATTCGGCACGTGATAACCAGATTGGTCAATTTTGTCTAGGGTAGAGCCAGCCCGCGCTGCTTCTACGCGAACAGGCTTGATGAGGTAATCTTCCAAAAACACTGATACCTCCTCTGAAAGCGTAGCTGAAAAAACCATAAACTGCTTTCTGGTCGGTAAAAATTCAAAAATATGAAAGAGTTGTGGCCTGAACCCTAAGCTCAAGGTTTCATCGACTTCATCGATCACTACTTTTTTGATGTGCTTCAATTGCAAAGAACCACTTTTAGCTAAGTCTAAAACGCGGCCAGGTGTGCCTACAAGGATGTCTAAGCCCTGCAAAACCATTGCCGCTTGTGTGTTCATGTTGGTACCGCCATAAACACCGCCAACCGCTACATTCATGTAAGTGGTCAGTCTTTCGACCTCGCTTACTACCTGCGCTACCAACTCGCGGGTAGGCACAAGGATCAGAATTTGCGGATGCGGGTCTTTCGAAAATTTCCACATGCACAAGCACGGCAGCAAATAGGCGAGGGTTTTACCCGTACCAGTTTGGGCAATACCAATGGTATCTGCACCCGACATCATGACATTGAAACCAGAAGCCTGAATGGTGGTTGGCGTTTCGTAACCGAGGTCATCGAGTGCATTCCAAAGTGGTTTCTTCAAATTTAAATCGCGAAAAGTCATGTGGGCAAGTTTTTGGCAAAGCTAAGGAGACTAGATGAATTGGGCGGTATTTATGAGGTCAATGTTAAATTTAAATGGTGTTGGGCATCAAACATACCCGTTCTGATGATATTTTTGTCAAAAATTCCAACTTAGATGACAAACATTGACGACTTCTCTTATGAACTTCCCGATGCACAAATTGCGCGTTATCCGGTAACACCTCGTCATAACAGTAAATTACTCGTTTATCAAGAAAAAGCAATTACAAACGATGTTTATTATCATTTGCCAAATTACTTGCCGGTAAACTCTTTATTGATCATCAACAATAGCAAAGTCATTGAGGCCAGGTTACACTTTGAGAAACCAACTGGTGGCAAAGTAGAAATTTTCTGTTTGGAGCACAGCGATAGCTATCAAGATGTCACTACAGCCATGCAGCAAAAAGGCAGTGTCGAATGGATTTGTCAGATTGGCGGAGCTAAAAAATGGAAAGCGGGTTCAGTAGAGCTTCACTTTGACAACAAAGGCACTACCCACACGCTTTATGCACAACAACTCCAACGCCTAGACTCCGGATTTAAAATTCAATTTCACTGGACCGACCCCCAGCTTTGTTTTGCAGAAATTCTGCACTTAGCAGGCAAGATACCTTTACCACCATACCTCAATAGAGAGTCGGAGGAGAGCGATAAAAGTAATTATCAAACAGTATATGCCAAAGAAGATGGCTCGGTTGCTGCGCCCACTGCTGGTTTGCATCTGACCGAAGAGTTGTTTGCCTCGCTGCGCCAAAAAGAGATCCATGCTGCAACACTCACCTTGCATGTTGGAGCTGGCACGTTTAAACCTGTAAAAACAAAGACAGCTGAAGAGCACGACATGCATGCAGAATTCATCGAAGTGCGTCAAGAACTTTTAGAAGAATTATTGCGGCAACCTGGGCAGGTAAGAATTGCAGTTGGCACCACCTCGTTGCGCACGCTCGAGAGCTTGTATTGGATGGGCGTTAAACTGCTTCAAGACCCCGAACTGACACTTCAAGACTTACAACTCACCCAATGGGAATGCTATGCGTTGCCACAAGATTTTTCTTTTACAGCTGCAATTCAGGCCGTCTTAAACCAATTTCAAAAAGAAAGTTGCGAGCAATTGCTCACCAAAACAAGTCTGATGATCAAGCCAGGCTACCGCATACGCAGCGTAGATGCCATCCTAACCAATTTTCATCAGCCGAAGTCAACGCTTTTACTTTTGATCCATGCATTTGTGGGCCAAGATTGGAAGCGCATCTATGACTATGCGCTTGCCAACAACTACCGCTTCTTGAGTTATGGCGACGGTAGTTTGTTGTGGTTGAATAAATAGGCTAGCCAATTTTAAAATCGAAAGCCCCAGCTCACATAGATTGCTTCGGGCCAGCTGACACCTGTTCTGAATACATAATTCTTACCAGGTTTATTTGCTCTGTATCCAACTGAAGCTGCTAATGGTAGCGTTCCTGTTAAATCCCCTAAATAAAAATAACTCACACCAATAGCGGTTTCTAGATGTGCTTTTTGTTCTCCAAGCAGGAGTCCGAATTTAGCTGCGGCATAATTACTAGCGCCGTCCCAATGCGCCGCAGTACCTGTACCTACCGTAACAAAAGATGAAAATTTAGAATTCAAAAAGTGATCTTGTAGTTCTCGCTCGTAATAGACATACGCTGGAAAATAGATGCCACCAACGCCAATACCTCCGTAGATCAAATTTTTGTTTTTTTGTTCTATGGGTTCAATATTTTGAGCATTCAGATTGCTGAATAGCAGCAAAGTTGCAAAAGTTAAAAGAAGTCTTTTCATGGTTTATTGGTTTGTATAAAGGTTAAGTAGATCCTAATTCAAATTAAACACAATTGGCACCCTCACTAAGGTAATAACAGGTTTTCCATTAGAAGTAGCAGGGTTCCATTTTGGTGCATAACGTAGCACCCGAGTGGCTTCGGCGTCAAGACTAGGGTGGACGCTTTTTTCAGTCATCACATGGGTAATGGTGCCATCCTTTTGCACAAGGAAAGAGAGGTAAACTTTGCCACTGATGTTCTGTTCAATGCAATCATCGGGGTATTCCATATTCATGTAGATATATTTTTGAAATTCTTCGAAGCCCCCTACTGGATTGGTATCAACTAAATCGTTCGCATTTATAGCGTCAAGATCTGGTTGTGCAGGATACTTTGCATCTGTGGCCTTGAAGAAAGCAGCTTCTTGGTTGCTATTCAGGCGTAAGCCAAGCGCCGCTATTTGATCGGCTTTTGTAGGATTGTAAATATTTAAGGAATGTTCGCGGTGCGAATTGGAAGGGTCGGTAATGATGAATTTTATTGATTTCGCTTTTAGACCTTTTACAACGAGCTCGCCCTTTGCGTCGGTTTGCCCCATCGGCACCTTGTCTTTTTTAAGGACCGCCGTTACCAGCATTCCAGTAAGTGGAGTGTGGGTAGCCAAGCTCTCCACGCGCACTGTTATATTGTAGGTTTTCGCAGCAAGCAATTGAGATGATAATACAAGCGCAGTGATGATGAAAAGTAATTTTTGCATGGTGATGGTCTTTCTTTACGATGTGTGTTGGGCAACATGAACTACGCGGCCGTTTTTAAAATCAATGTCTAAGTAGTCGGGATCCATACCGAATAAGCCCGGTTTGGTGCCTAGGTAATAACTCCATCTGTCTTTGCCTGATTCTTGGTAGTCGTCGCCGAGTAGTTTTTGCACCTGGTGCATTGTTTTTCCGATAAGCACTTCGTTGTCAATGAGGTCATCTGTTAACTCGTAGCGTTTTTCAATGTCTTTTTGCCATTTTTGCTTGTCAAAGTCAGCAGCTGGATAATATGCCATGTTCATGATCCAAAGCATGACGATTGCTATATAAATCAATGGTGTGGAAAAGATTGTTGCCGTTAGCGTGGCAACTTTTCTTGATTTGTCATCGGAAATGAATTTTTTGAACAACCAACGCCAAAAGAAGTAGGTCGTTGCACCAAGAATGAGGAGTATAAAGTAAACTTCAATACTTACGCCAAAAACCTCAGGTATGATCAAAAGTGGAGTCATTTGCGCTAATTTAAAGAATTATTGCTTGAGATTGTCTAGTGGGGAGCTTTTACTAATGAACAACCCATCCATGATGTCATAAGGTTATTCATCTCTTAATTCCATGTAAGTTAGCCCTTCCACTCCCTCGGCAAATTGAAGGAGCTCCTCTAAAATTACTTTATTTCTGCTGATTAGTTGAATGTCTAGGTGGTGTGTAAACTTGATAACGACCTCCGACCCAACAGGAATGAGGTCAATATTTTTGTACGATAAATTTTGCGGATAATAAATCAATTGACACAACGCGCGTCAGTAACTCTATTTGGGTAGCAATATCTGGCTGAACTGCACATTGCAAACAATATCCAAACCAAGACAGCTCGCTACGCTTGTCTGGATCCAAATAGCGTTGATAATCGTCGTAATGGTCGATGATCTTGAGTTTCTTGTCTAGTTTTTGCATTTATAAAGTATCTGCTCAAAATTTAAAATCCCGAAATACGATATTCATACTTATTGCATAAAGGATCATCGAAAAGAAACTACCAATCAGGATTCCTAAAACCACACCAAGTACTTTATTCCTACCCATCCAGCGCCAAAACAGTATAGCCATTAAAAACGGCATGCACCACATGGTAAACCACGCAAACTGACCAAGGAGATCGAGAAGGTTAATTTTTGATGTCATTTAAATAAAACTAATGATTTGTATTTTATAATCCTTCAACCATAAATTTCTCCTTTTCTCCCTCCCAACAACTGATGCACAACCTGACACCTAAATTGCCTAGTCTTTTTAAATCTTGTGGTTCAAATTCCATATTGCATTGGCTGCTGTATTCATACAAATACCAAATCGATACCTCATCAAAATCAAATCCATGTTGAACCAATTGCTGCTGCTTAGACTCCAATAAATCGATAAGATGGCATAGCGCATTTGCGAAGCCCGCTGAATCTTCTTCTAGGCCATACTCCCAAACTGCCTCTTTTGAACTTGTTGTGTATTCGAATAAATCGTTCAACAAATTAAAATTTTGCTTGTCAGTATGTATTTTGAGAATATAAGAACTGTTCATTATTTAAAACGGAATTTGAGTAAAGCTAACTGCCATTACCAAAGTGATATAACACCGATAGAAATAGCCACATGGTATAAATGATTACACCACAAAATAGGAATATCAACTTCAAGAACGGTTTGTTTGCATACACCGCATAAACATCTTTAAAGATAATTATCCAGAGGGCTGCCAAACACAAAATGAGTTTAACAAAATACATGGCGCTCAACGAGGGTGCTAAAACCACAATTGTCAGGACCGTAGCAAAATAAGAGAGCGTCAAAAAGAAAAATAGCTCACGCTTTCTCCAAAACAAGAGCCCAAACAATGAAAGCAAGCCCAATAGGGAGATGACCAGCTCATGACCGAGCCATTTGATCAGATAAGCAAGACTAAATGGCTCATTGTACTTGTGCATGATTTGCATCAGATTTTCAATTCTAAATCTCACAAAACCTGCATACATCAGCAATAAAACAAGATTTATCACTGATAAAGAAACAACGTATCTGTTTGAGTTCTTAAGGAATGTCATTTAAATAAAGCTAATAATTTATTAAGAAGACCCTCAATAACATGACTCAATGTAATAGTTTAATTCCAGGTTGTTTTCGGAAAATATTCCGGTATGTATTTTTCTTTCGTCTATGTTTTGTTCTGGAATGCCCTCCTCAAAAAAGATGCGCAGTTCTTGGTTTTGACACAAATAATCTGTGGAAAGCGAAAGAAATAAAATTCCGAATATCAATTTTGTCTTCATGTTGGCTAGCTATTCTTTTGCAACAAATATGAGTGTATTTTTTCTTTTTAGCTATTTCTAGATTTCACAAACGTACTAAATTGATTTTTATAACTTTAGCTTAGCAAAAGCAGCATATGAAAATCAAACTAAATTTTTTAATGAAGAAATTGTCCATGCTGCTGCAAATCATCAGCTATTTCTTACTTTTTACTGTCCCCGGGTTGATCCTGTTTTTGATAGGTTATGCTACAGAAGGCTTTCTTTTTTATCTGACCGGCTATGTAGCGCTTATTATATTGTGCTTTTTCGCTGTGTTATTTTACTTTTTTCTTCGGGATAAAATTAAAAACCGGTTCTTCAGAATAATTGCTTTGCTTCTTATTTTATGTTACATCGTAGAGGTTAATTATTTGATTGGGAAATTTATTCGATAAGCGTTTTCAAAAGCCTTACCAACTAATTCTCGAAATTTTCCTCTGAATTTGATGCATTCACGTTATTTTTCCGCCTACATTCCGTTAAGTTTCCAAACCAGTGCAAATGCAAATCAAATGAAAATCAATCTTTTTCTCATACTCTTCAGTCTTTGTTTTGAATTCCATGCGCAACAAATTGATTTGAAGGATTTAGAAAATAGCTGCAATTGTAAACAGCATAAAGGCATTTGCATGGAATACGACACCGACGGTGTTTTAGAACAAAAAGTGTTCTATTCGCAAGCGTCTACAGTAGATAGCATTCACTATTTTAATTTGAAGGGAGAAAGAATTCTTCATTTCAGGCCCTTTTATCAGATCGATTCTACTTGCTTTTCTGCCATAAACATCGCGGTATTAGAAAATATCAATTCGGTAGACGAAGTATTTCATGCGCAAGGATTGCTGATCGCTTCATTTTTTGTCAATTCCAATTTGGAGCTAATGGATATCAGGATTTCAAGAGGAATAAATCCATTTATAGATGAGGAAATCAAAAAAGCAATACGCAGCATCGATACATCTATGCTACGGTGTGCGGTGAATGAAACTGAGCTGCAGCAGGTATTGGTGATCATCAGATTATAAGTCCGGTGTTATCGCATCTATGTTATAGTAATCTGGGGCTTCATTTTTGTCCAATTGAACATAAACTTCATGACTCGTCTTAATATTTGGACGCTCCTGCCAAATGAGGTCAACGATCAAATTCAACCTGCCCTTCGTGTAATATCTTTTATTTAAATCGATTTCAATGCGCTGCTTGTTAAAAGATTTTATTTCTCTTTCTTCGATAATTTTGGAGCCCTTCTTTTTGAAGTTGGTTTTAAAAATCAGTTTCAATTCATCGGGGTAGGGTGTATAAAACATGACAACAAGTTTGTTCTTCTTTTGATACAAGCGAATATTCGAATTTCTGAAAAACTGTTCGGATTCATCGAAGTCAACAAAAGCATTCGCGCAACTCGTCCCGACTACAAATGCTGTCATACTACTGATGTGTCCTGAACCATCATAAAATTTGAGTGTCCCAGTCTGACCACCAATGTATTCCTTCACAGAAATCGTGTCGCCTAACGGATCAATTTTGGTAATTGTACCCGTAAACTTTCCATTTTTGTATTTCCCTTTTCGAATGATTTTATCCTTGAGCTTCAAGTCGGTTATATCCTTGTGGTCATCAGAACAACTGAAGATACAAAGCATTGTTAACAATGCGGAGAAGAGGAATAATCTTGGGGATGTTGGCTTCATAAACACTCAATCAAGATAGTACACAAAAATCAAGCTACTCATACTATCACGCTTGAAATTAACCATAATACTGCTCGAAAAGCTAGAATCATTGATCACGAGAGGTTTACTGCGGTCGGCGGTCAACTGGAGGAGCTTGTATTTTAATTTTTGAGGCAGGGTTTGGGTGTCGGCAATGTAGGCATCGAATATCAATTTTGTTTTGGGATCTTTTTTGATAAATCTGTAAAAATTTCGTCCATTTTCCAGTATGAAAACGGTATCCCGAGCTGAAGTCATTTGATTATAGAATAGTTTATAGCTATTGTAATCCTTCACTTCACTTGTTAGAAAACTATAGAAATCGTCTATCAAATACGTATTTGAAAAGGCATTTTGTTCAGTCGTATCAAAGTAATCGAGTTGCGCTAATTTGTCATTCATTTTACTGTAACGCAAAGAATCAATTTCACTTACCTTTTTGGTCTGAAAAGCACCTCTACTTTCGATATTTCGAGTTGGATTAACGCAGGCAGATAAAAGTAAAAAGCAACACCAAATATTCTTCATCTGAAACTAAAATTACAAGGAAAAAGTAAATTAATTACTGTCTTTCAAGCCAACAAGCAAACTCCAATCAGTTTCAATGACGAGCTGTTTTTTATGAATAATGCCAATTGTGTCTGCTGATGTTTGTGCTTTGAATTCAATTGTATCCTCTTTCGCCTCTATGAGTACATCTGATCTATTGTACGATTTTGGGTCCTTAAAGCCCCATTGAAAATAGAATTTAAAGTGCTGCTCATCATATGAAAAAGCTACAAGTGTTATTTTTGATTCTTTTGCAATAGTCCAAGCATGGTATGAAAAAGGGATCACGAATAATAATTTGGCCATAGATAGCATAAGGTCAAAGCTAAAGTAATTGCAAATCATTATGATTATCGTCACAATGATCCATAGCCAAGTTGCGCTTTTGCCAAGATCGATTCTTTTGTTCAATTTAATCTGGTTCATCTTTAGTACCTAACTTTTTAACTTTTCCTTTTTCGGCAGGTCTTTTTCCTTTTGCCTTTTTAAATTTCCATCTGGATAAAAGTACATGGTCACTCGCTTGGTGTGAAGGGCATTCGTGAACTCAAGATGGGAAACCGTACCGGTCACGGGGTAATAATAAATGTGGTATTGATTCCGCAGCTCATCAAAATATGTGAGTTCTTTGTTGATGCCGTTGTTGGCGATATAAGTCATTTTGACTTGCCAATTAGAGCCGATTCGTTCTTCTTGAATCAACTCGTAATATTTTGGTTTGGTTGGCGCTGATGCTACGCTCGCACTATCCGACGGTACCATTTTATAACGTATTCGCGCTGAAGTACTCAGTTGGATGATTTGCATAGAATCGGCAGTAATGGGCAAGGTTTTTGGTAGCTTTTCAACTTGTAAACTGGTGTCTTGATATTGCGTAAAAATCAATTTTCCGTCTTGCCAACGTTGAATCTGCTCAAGTTTCCCGTTTTGAAAAATTCTCCCTTCGCCGTCTTGAACCGAAACAACCCGAACCCCTTTCAGTAATTGGTACTGTTTGTATGGGATGGTATCTTTAAAATAATTCAGACAATTATGCATGACATAAATGGTATCGCCATTTTCTTCTAACTTAAAATGATTCCCTTCGGTTAGTGGTGAATTGAGGTATTTACCTTTGAGCCGACCTGACGGATAATAGCTTGAAGAAATAGTTTTAAATGAATCTACATTATTCAATTTCAAACTCCACAACGTGCTTGATGTTTTATCAAACATGAACTCCGATTCATCGTTTCCATGTAAATTCTTGAAAGAATAAACAAAGGGTATCCCTTCGTTGGCAGCATTCAAAAGAATGTTACTCCAAGAAGTATCACTTTTCACCATTATATAAAATCCATAATGACAAAAATGATAGGGTGGTAAATTCAAGTAGTAGGCACGATAAAGCGTTTTGATTTGGATTGTGTCATTCAAGAAATAAGCATTATCGATAGATACCTTTTCTGATTGCTCAGCAGTTGTTTTTTGCGTGTTTTGCTCAGCCGAAACTGTTTTGTGCACAATGCTGCATGACTGCATTAATGTGCATAGAATACAAAGTATGAAAAGTGAAGAAAGAGACTTATTCATTTGCCTTTTTAATTTGACGGCCATTATTAACGTTCCAAACTTTAGTGTTTTTTTTGAAATATTCAAACGCTCTAATTTAACAAGGGGAACGGTGCACTCATTTGCTTTATAAATTTCGGAATTTCAAATTTGTGATTTCTTGTTTTTCCAAGATGTTTTTTACTTTTTCGTCACAAACAAACAATAGTGTGTTTTCTAAACTAAATATATTTGAACCGTCATAAGTTCTTCTATCAAATTCAATGTTTTCGGTCTCGTAAGCGTTTAATGCATCCAAATTTAATATAGGTCCGGCAATTGATGTAATAATTGGTAAATAGTAGTTTACTGGTGCATCCACTATATTTACTTTGGCTAATTGTAATCCCGTAATATTTTTTGATTCAACAAGTTCTTTAACGCTTTCTGAAACAACAAAAAAAGAACTATCATCAAATTGTATGACATCATACCAATTTTTACCCCTAGCTTTTTTAATTATCACATCTGATTTTAACAACGGGCTTTCATTGTTTAACATTGATAAAGTACCATATTTTACATTTGCTTCTAATCTAATACACCCCTTTCTATCTTCAGGTGTAAATTCATAAAATTCATTTAGCATTATTGTTAATTTAATTATTTCGTCGGGGTATCCCCTTTATTTCCCCATACTTTGTGTTCGAAAATATCCTTTTGTTTTAGAATTTGTTCTTTAACGCTCTAATTTAACAAGGGGAACGGTGCACTCATTTGCTTTGTGAATTGGTCATTTCTCCAAATCAACTCCTTCACTTTATCGGCTTGGATGAAAATTTCAAGTTGCTCTTCATCGCTAAAATTAGTATTTATGTTTACCGAGGAAACATCGCTCAGATTCCTTTTCTCAAGCAGAATTCCATCCTCTAATTCAATGGTATAGCTATTGTTTATCAAATCCCTTTTCAGAAAGAAATAATTGGCTGCTTTCTCAGCACATTTTAGCGCATTCATTTCGTCTAATTTTCCTGAATTGATAACCAAGAAAAACGCACACTCACCATTTGTATTGCTTTCAAATTGATTGGATCCTAGTAAAAAATAGGCATTGGTATGGGCAATGTTTCTAATCGATGTTGCGATACAGTTATACCTTTGTTTACATTTGATCATTCCTGCGGCGTAAAGTATTTTGGATGAAATCGCTTTATTTGGTTCTTGGAATTGACATATGAGCACATGTTGATCCATGGTGCCTCCAAGGCCTGAGTCCCAAGAAAAAGAACAGAGCCGTTTGTCATCTGAGAAAACTATTTTTAAAGATGAATGAGCTGCTAATTCTTTTGTAGAAAAGGAAAACGCTTTTCTTTTTGAAAAAACCTCATGTATGAATTTTATCAATTGCATGTTTCGCGTTAAAAGCGCTTCTTCCAATTCAACAACTCCTTCTGGATCAAAATTATTAATTCTCTTTTCGTCTATATCAAATTTGAGCTCGTCTATTGACTGCATCAATGACGTCAAGGTCGATTTTAGTTCACGCTCAGTACTTAGAGCAGCGCTATGATTTACTTTACGACTTGAACAAGAATAGTTCAACAATAAAAGTGCTATGGAAAAAACTATTTTCATATTCATTGAATCTTTAAATTACAAAAAAAAGCAGTTGAAAGAAGTTTTACTTCGCCAAACAACTATGATTTGGCAAAAATGATGAGTTGCTTTAAATCTTGACGATCAGCTTTTTGAATAGCTTTGATGTATGCTTTTCTTTTTTCATTGGACTTCACTAAACTCGAGCCACCGTCAAGATAATTGATTTCTAATCCCATAGATATTTTGGCATTTCAAATTTGATTTCAGCTGTTTTCTGAGTGATCGCTTGTTTTATTCTTTCTTTTGAATTTTGTTGATCCTCTAAGGACATCGTGGTATTTGCCCGCATGACAATTTCGGTTGCAAGCTCTTTGGCGCGTTGTTCAATCATTTGGTCTATACTTCCATGTTTAGAAACAAAACCGTACACCAATTTCAAGTCTAGTGCATTGGCTGCATCTTTCAAAGAATTTAAGGTGATGGTACCATTTGCTTCACGAACTTCTATTTCTTTTGCACTCTGAGTGGAAATTTTCAAACGATTTCCTAATTGCCTTAACGACATTTTCAAGGATGTACGAACGGTATTTACCCATCCTTTTGATGGAATCACATTTGAACTTATCGGTATAAAAACCGCTAATTTTTTATCAGTTTGCTCTATGAGCAATTTTTGCTTGGTGTTTTTCATATGGCTATAACCTGAAAATATAATGCAAATATAAGGCTATAACCTGAAATTAAAAACAAAAAATAAGGATATAACCTTAAATTTATTGTTTTTCTAATTGTAAATTCTATTCAGGATCAAACCATTCGATTGTTTCCACTACCCGAACATAATGATTAAAATCAAAGGAATACGCATTATTTTCTCAATGCCCAAATTCATCGTCGAAATAAAACCGACTATTATTAATTGGGGTTAAATAAAAATAATTAGCTCTGGACTGAATTAATTCTTGAGTACATAAAATTGGATATAATATAAAACCATATGCTTCAATTATAAAGATGTCATTTTCTTCAAGACTGACAAGAACAGAAAAAATTCCAGACTCATTTGTTAATTCTTTGTTTTTAAAGTGACCATCGTTAAAAATATAAATGGTGGCCATTTCTACTGGATTTCCAAGCGTATCACACACTGTCCCTTTCAGTAAACGAGGCATCGATTGAGCCATCATGCTAAATGACAATGACAAGCTAAATAGGGTAAGAATTATTTTCATATTCATTGAAACAATTAATCAGTTTGCTCTTTTGAGCAATTTCTATTCGTTTTTCCATAAGGCTGTAGCCTTAATCACTGCCGCCTGAAACGTCTTTCATGGAGGGAAGGTCAATTTTGAAAACCTCTTGTATCCAGATACACCCTCATTAATTTCCATTGTCCATTAATGAGTTTGAAATCAAAATCAGTGACTGAAAAAGTAGTATCTGATTGAGGATTATTTTTGTTTTGAGTGATTAACGATTTTTTTAAATGAATACTATTTTTAAAAACTTTATCTGTCTTCACTTCATAGGATTCATTATTCAGACTGGTTTGCAAAACCTCGAAAATTTGAAGCTTGTTTTTGATAGCAAGCCTCGGGTCATGGTCTTCATGGCCCTTAACTTCTAATGGTAGATTTATATGTTTCAACACCTCAGTTGTGTCATTTTTATCAATTGCTTTGGTAAATTGAGTCAAAAAAGATCGAATTGAATTTGATACTTCATCAACCTCATCTGGTTCGTCATTCACTTCTAATGGCGGTTTAGCATACGGTTCTTTTTTTTCCTTTTTTTGATGGCTACAAGCAACGATTGCAAAAAATAAAATAGCAATTGTAATTTTCATAATTCTTGGCTTTTCATATATCACCAGATAAAGTTATTTATATCCTTTGACAATCAAACAATTGCCTACTTCATAACAAAGCGATTCATTTTTTACCTACCGTTCGAGGTGTTTTGGTATTTTGTGTTTACCTGAAGTGTACAGTTTATCCAATTCCTGATTTCCGAACTCAGGGCTCCGCTCGGCATAGATTTTCAGATTTTCAATTGCTAGTTCAATGTTGTAACCATCCCATGCTTGATCCCCGTAAATTTTGTACTTCCTGTAATACAAAGTTGACCAAGTATCGTCTTTTTGTAGGATACCATCAATGAGCTCTAAAACTTCAAAATGCTGGAACTTGGTGAAGTCAAGAAGGTGATACACTAACTTTATTCCAGCCAATACCGACCCTGCTTCAAAACCCTTTCTCCAAATTTCTACGGCTTTTTTGACGCTCCTTTTCACGCCAATATTGTGATAATAAATTCTCCCTAAATCATCAGCTGCATCTGGGTAACCTAATTCAATAGCTTTTTGATAATATGCGATTGCTTGAGGAATATTTCTTCTTCCTTTTTCTGGCTGCTCTGCAATGAGCCCTAAGTTGTAATAAGCTTCTGCAGCAATTTTTGGATCGGCGGCATTTAAGAGCAGCAATAGTTCCTGAATGGCCTCTTCATCCTCACCACACCGCCGCAAAAGCTCGGCTGCTTTTAATTTTTTAAGTTCTTTATTTTGGGAGGGCATGGTCAATATTCTCTGGATTCAATAAACCTTTTTCCCAAGACGCTAAACTCAGGCGTGCGATTGGCGCAACATAGTTGGGAACCGGTAAATTGAGAAGATCATTCAATACTTTCTGCGCCAAATCGTAGTTGTAAATCAAACTATATGTAGCTGCAACACATCGAACATATTTATTTTCATGAAATAATAGCTCTTCAATTTCGGATAATTTATTTTTTAAATAAGCCTGCTTATAAATTTTCTTTAACTCAATAATCATTTGATTTGCAATTTTGAGCTGCTTCTTTCTTTCAACTGGATTATTTTGCTTCTCAAAGACTTCCTCCATTGCTGAAGCATATGTGCTTGCGAAACTTAAAAATTCTTGTTTAAACACAGCCGTATCTGAAATAAACCACAATCTTTTTCCATTCATATTGTGTCAGTTAATTTTACTTGCAACCTTCTCATCAACATCGACACTATTATTAATATGTTGAAATCCAGGTATGAATTTTATGATTGCGTTTTTTTATTTGATAGATGGTATCGGAATTAGTATGCTTGTATAAGGTATCACCAATTTCTAATACTTCTCCTAAGCAAGTATAGGAATTACAATAATTCGAAGGGCTATACACAAAACGCTTATAGTTTTTAATTTCTACTTTTAATCCTCTTCTGGCATCCACGGCAATTACCTCCCCTTTGAAACTAGATTTGAATAATTTTTTATCAGCTACGCGTATTTTTCCGTAATTATGATCGGTAGATTCTCGTGTTGAGACGATATATAGATATACAAGAACAAAAAATAAAAATGGAAAATAATTTTTCATGGGTTTCCAAAACTAAAATGTTACGCTCTATTTTGAAATTTTAAATCTAAATAAATAATTAGCAATTAGAGGGCTGAAGAAAAGAACCCACCAATCAATTTTTATAAAATGTTCAAAATATGATGTTACCGAAAACTCTACAATTGAGGTTCCTAACACACTTAAGAAAAAATGTATGACAACATTCGAAACCATTAATAACAGAACTGAAGCATTTCGAAACTTGATCAAAATAGGGATTTGTATCCAATCTATAAATACAAGCCTGAGTAAAAATATTTCAAGAGCATTTCTCCATTTAATTTCCAAAATAACACTGTTAACCCACCCATTTTCAAGTATGTGAAAACTTAATAATCCCAGAAAAAACAGAATCAATTCCAAAAGTTTGATCAATAAAATAAAGTAAACTATTTTTTTGATCTCTTTAAATTTTTCCATATCTGTGCTATTATTTCTTTACCTATCTACACGCACCGTTTTACCATTCGACTCAGCACGGAAAGGGCTGTATTCTGTTGAGTTTCTATTCACGATTTGATAGGGGGGGATTGAGGGTGAGAAAATATGTTTTGGGATTTTGTGATATGAAGAGCATTCAAGTGTATATACTAAAGTTTCGAGGAGAATTTATATAAGTCAACGATTGATTAAAAACCGAATAATTCTTGATAATCTTTGGCCTTAATAATTTTAGTACGCCATTCTACAAGTTCTTCTTGATTCTTTGATTCATCAAGTTTATTAAATATGACTTTCCTTAGCTCATCTACACTAAGATTTGATTCCAAGCTTTCATACTTCACTTTGGCTTTTGCTATAAATGGAATAATTTGTCTCCAACCAGCGTATGATATTAAACTAACAGCTCTATATTTTTTTCCTTTAGAATCTACGATAATATGATTGAACAAATATTTATTAAATTTCTTACTTGTAGAATAAAAATGTTCGTCTCCTAGTATTACAGCATCTATTTCATGACAATTGTCAATTTCCAAACTGTCCCAGAAAGTCAAATCAAAACAAGGAAAGATTGGACTAGTCAAATTAATAAGCTCCGTCATACATTTCAATTTTACCTATTGATGATCGAAACAATTATCCATAACCGATTTTAAAATCGGTTTAAATCCAATTATATCTTGCGGATGATCTTGATCACTTGCGGCGTATTTTCCTAATTTTCCACTGTTTCCGAATACGAGATATTCATTGCGGTTCATTTCAAATAGCACTGCAGAAATGTAATTTCCGCTCATTAATTCTTCCCAGGAAATAGCTACCGGGAATTTCATTCTGAACATGGGTTCACCTTGCGTATAATCTTGTGCAGATTGGATGACAACAAAATGGGGTTCACCTATAGCTGTCATGGCTTGTTGTAGTTGCTTAAAATCTTCTTCTAAAAACAAAAAACCACCCTCTAATTTGATCAGCTCAAATTCTGCTTGAAAATTGCATTTTGAATCATCTACATTGACATCGAAAATACAATCCTGAATGGGTTTCCAAACAGACAAATATTCCTGTTCTGGCAGCCAGTACTTCTGCAAAAACTTTTGCGCACTTTGCTTATTTCCCCATTGCGGTGAAGGCACTAAAGTTGAAAAGGACGAATGCTTGTAGTTCTGATAAAATTCAAGATGTTTTGTGTACTCTTTCATTGTGTGCTGCTTATTTATCTAATCATTCAGGTGCATTTTAAATATATAATTTTGACTTGTCAATATAGTTTCTTAACAATTCATCCGGATCGGAAATCGTGATTTGCTTTGCCAAAAAAAACTTCAGTAATTCAGTTAAATATTTGGGATCAGCTCCCCAATCAAACCCGATTTTCTTTTGAATTATTTCTTTTCAGCATTTAGCAAATGGTTTTGGTCATTCATAACTTTTATAAAAATCATTGGTTATTGTTCTATCTCTAAATTTAAAAGTAAAATTTTTTCCGTTCCTTTTTTTAATGTCAAGTAATCCTTTCCGCTCATCTTGATGATACTATCTCCTTTGTTTGCCTCTTTCTCAAAATAAATCCCATTTGAATTGTAAGGGTCGCATAAATAAAATCTTCCGTCCATTAATTCTATGGAAATGGCATGGTCAGGGTAATCAACTTCTTTTATTATGCCAACAACATTTTCATTCAAGAAGGCTGAATAAGCCTTATCATATTTCACCCTACAATCTTCAAAGAAAGCAAGTTTCTGAAGAAAATAGTAACTGGAGAATAACACGATTCCTCCTAAAACAAAAGATGTAAGCTTTCTTTTCATTTATTTAGATTAATTGTGAAATTCAGAAAGTATATAATTCACAGGGGAAAAAACTTCCAAACATTGTTTTTGTCCATCATACTTCATTTGTTCTATTGACTTTGAATTATTATATGCTTCTTTCGATAATTCCCAACGAACAAAACCTAAAGGTGAGTAAATCGAGTAAAGTGTAAATTGTCCGTTCTCTTTTTCTTTAACAATTACAATTTGATCTCCAACGTCTTCATAACTTTCATATTGCGCAGTTTTCACCCTATTTTTATTTAATAGTAATTGAGTGCTTAAACCTTGCGTTGGAGCATAAAAAGAAATGGAATCTGCTAATAACATGGATTTACTCATCGATTTAAAATCTTTTTTAGATTTTAAAAAAAATGACATGTAGTGATACTTTGTATTATTATACTCAGTACTATCTTCATAAATAACATAATACGCTCTTTTTACTGCTAACGTATCGATAATTTTGAACGCACAAGTGTCTTGCCCAAAAAGGCATGTTGAATTGAAAACTAAAAATAGTATCAATGTTCTAACTTTACTTTTACCAACTAACTTCAATTACAATGTCCTTCCTTTAATGATCGGGCCTTCTAAAAAAGTTCTTTCAATTTCAATTAATTCTGTTTGGGTAAAATTAGCACCACAAGAATGAATGAAAACTTTAATGTTATTTTTATTTTCTTCAGTACTGATTGAGTAAAAAACCAACCCACTTTTAGACTTTATAAAGGTGGATGAACCATATATGCTTTTTTCACGAGGAATATCATAACACTCATAAAGTCCATTTCCAAGACTATCAATAATCTTTGCTTTAACAAAAAGCTTTTTGTGATTCTTTATATCAGTTTTAGAATATTCAACTAACTTTCGTTTTTCAGATTTAGAAAAATACTGCATCGTATCCCCTTTAATCAGCATGTTGCTGCAAGAAAAAAAGAAAACAGAAATACTGAAAAATAAAATGTGAATTTTCATGGAATTGATTTGTTTTAATAATGTGGAGCATCTAATGGAAGTTTTAATTTCATCTCTTTAACATATGTTATTTTTCCACGGCTGTCCAAGCCGACTATAAAAATATATCTATGATTTTTTAACTCATAATACTTTGGAAGACCATTAATTTTCATTTTATCATTTTCATTCATATATAAATGAAGTGTATAATCTGTTTCTGTAAATAATTTACTTACGCTATACCAATTTTCTTTTTTTGTTTCATATGATATAGCTTGAAATAAATGACCGTCTAAATCAAAAGTTACTGTATCATTGAATAATTTAATATTAAATCCAGAATTATTAATTTCTCTTTCAAAATTCTGAATTTGTTTATTGTCATTATCTTGACCATAAGCATTGAAAAGTGAAAAACAAATCAGAGTACAAATAAAGTTTAGTTTGTATTTTTTCATTTAATAACTTTTATAAAAATCATTGGTTATTGTTCTACACCTTAAATTTCAATTCAATTCTATTGCCGCTCTTAAAAAATGAATTACTTGTTCCATGTCAAGGCTTTCAGGCTCATCTATATTCAACTCAAATGCCATCTCCTTTTTTTCAATTGAAATATAAACATTACCACCAGGTATTTTAGGGAATTGCTCAAGAATATTGTCATTCATGGCCGGAGGATCGATGTTGAACTTTCTATCGATCTTATTTTTAAATAGTCGAAAAAATACATTTGGGTAATTGGTCCGGATGGTTCTTTTGGTCGCATTTATGGTATTCGCAAAATTGATGTGCCCACTTATTCGTAGAAAAAAAATCTTGCCTGTAATATTCTTCCTTGCTTCCGTATTTACTTTCCAAACTCCGGTATTGAATTCATTTTTTTCAAATACAGTTGAGCAAGAGAAAATGTATTGTTTCCCTATCCAGATTTTGTCTTCGATATTACTTTTCACTGTAAAGCCTAATTGCGTCATTACGTGATGATCTATATTTATCATGGCGCTAAAAGTTATATACAATTAGGTTCTTACACGGAATTTGGCTTATTTGGTATTCCATTTTTTTAACTTAAGCACTTTTCTAAATCTATTTTAAATCTTTCTTTGTCAAAATCTTTGACTTTTCTAGGCAAGTAGTCAAGATTGGATAAGGAATTAATTATTTCAGAAACAAAGTATTTCCTGATTTCGGTATCGTCGTGTTTCAAAATATATGCTGCGTTCAACTTGATGTCATATGTAAAAGTAGGTTCCACAATTATTGAACTCTTGTCTAGACCTCTTGTTTTTTCAAATTCTCTATATTTCGGTTTTCTTACTTTAAACCAATCTTCATAACCCTTTCTTTCCAAAACACAAATAATTCCTATTGTAATGTTTTGTAAATCTTGACCATAATCTCTCATTTGAAAATATTCAAAAAGAGAGCGAGAAATAGATCTTATGATCGATATTTTTTTTTCTACTTCACTATCTAATTCAAGAGAAATTCCAAAATGCATGTTATTGAATATCTGCGTTCTTAATTTTATTTATTGTTATTCGTACGAGGCTCCTTTATAATCTTTCATTCGGTCTGCTTGCGTTTCTACACGGATAGATGCACACCAGAATTCCATTTTTGGTCCTTCGCAAAATTCTAAGTAAAAATAACTTCTATCGTTATCAAACTCAATTAAACTACCGTCAATTTCAAATCTCCCTCGATACAGATTATCAATTGTTAAGGATTCAATCTGCGCTGTAAAATCAAATTGACAATAAGTTATAGTGGTATCTTGAAAACAAAGAGAAACAGTAGACTTGTTTTCAGTATGAGTGAAAACTAAACACAATCTATTGTTTTCAAAGATGACTTGCTCACAATTAAAGTCATTGTGAAAATCAAAGCTCACTTCTCTAAAATAAAATTGAGAAATGTTTTGAAACAGGTCAAAAGTATTTGAAGGTAAAGAAACTAATTCCACTTTTCGAGGCTCCAATCGTTAATCAAATTTTCTATTAAAAGATAAGCGTTACCTCTCGGGGTATTGATTTCAAAAAGATCACCAATTTTTATTTTATCCATGGTTTAATTTCTTTGAAGGGGTGGTGTAGCATTACAAATTAAAACCAACAGTCAAATAGATTGATACTATTCCGAAAGAAAGTATCCCTGCATGAAACAAGAATAAATACATGTAATTCCATCTCGAAAAATTTTCTGTTTCGAATTCTTTAAAATATTTTAAATACGTATCATTTCGCCTTAAGAACCAATAATTGGTGGCATAGGATAACAACAAGGCTCCAATCAAAAAATACAACATATCTTCTTTGACCTCGTGACCAATAATGACATTGATGTATAGAAGGATAATTCCATAGGCAATGCTGGTAGTAAGATTCATAAATCGAAAGGCAAATCCTAAATTGAGCCCATTCTTACGGTTATTAATTACAGAATAATAAGCGTTATCCATTTTTTTCTTTCTCTTGATTTTCTTTGGGAAGAAATAGAAAAAAACGTTTTGAAGCGGATTATGAACAAATTTCAGACTATACTTTTCCAGAATTCTGAACTGTAAGTAAAATAAATAATTCCAAATTCTTTCCATTATTTATTGTTTTCATTCAATTCTTGATTATAAAATTTTTCACCCATTTCGGTATTCCCAATTTGAATACACCATTCATTTCATAAAATTTCCCAAAGGCCTACAAAGTCTTTTATCGTACTAAGGAGCAGATTGAATTATATACATTACCTCAGCATTCACCACAAAAGGCAAATTAAATCCTTTATAGGCGTAATCAACTTTTGATTCTAAAAATAATGGATATTCTTTTCCAAAACCACTTAACATTTCATACGTGTTGTAGCGTTTTAGTGCCGATCCATCGAAAATATAGTTTAATTTAAAAAAAGTTTGAGGTGGATAATTTTGTGACTGTATTAACTGACAAGTATCACAAAGTAGACGTTCTAAATCTGAAGAGATCATTTCAAACACATAAATGCCAGTGCTATCCTGAACATAACCAAACTTCATTCTTAGTTCTTTATTGTTATGAGGAGCATTCCTTTTATACAAATCAATTTTACTCGAATCCAGATGAAGAATTGGAGCACTACGGACAACAGATGTTTTCCAGATACTGTCCACAAAGTTAAAAACTAAAGTATCGAAATAGTTTTGCGACAAACAGACAGTTGACATAAATAATATGGCCATTAAAAAGATGCTTTTCATCACATTTTATTTAGAACCGTTGGTTTGTTGAGTTTCTAATCCCGATCCGATTTGGGGAATTGAAAGGGGACGACATCTATCAAGATTGGGTTTTGATTATTAGTGGTTAATCGCAGAGTGTTTTATCCACTATAAATTTAAAAAGTACTTGTCATACTTATCAAAAAACCACTTTTTGTTAAAACTTGCTAAAATTAATTCATGGTAATCATCATTTAAATATTCAAAACTTATTGAGTTTTTTATCAAAGATTCAGTTTTCAAGACAAAATCGAGGTGTATAGAATCAAGTTTATTTAGAAAATAATCATTCGTTTGAATTGCCAATAATGAATCGTTACCAATTTCTTTTAGGGGTGCAAACAGCATCAAGAACATGGAATTCGTATTTTTTAATTGGTGTAAACCAAAGTATTGCGCCACAGTTTTTGTGTGACGGTTTTGAAATAATATTAAACTAATAATTAAATCAATTTTGGTGTTTGCATCCAAACATCTTTTTTCTGAGCTGATTAAATTACAAATGTCATGGCAATATTGACTCGAATGTATCACCACTTGTTTTTTATTTATCGTTAACCTAAAAATTTCATCTAATTTTTCCTTGCAACCAATTTGTGTATGACAACTTTTGATCAATACATCATCAAACTTTTTTGATGCCCCCTTACTAATGAATGTATTTGAATAATTCAAGCATATAATTAGTACTATAGACATTTTGAGTATTTTCATTTCTTGTTTTTAAGGGTTCGCCATATCCAATATGCTAGATTTAATTTCTCTTTTACCATCAGCTGTTGTTTTAATAAAATGGCCTTTTAAATCTTTTGTTCCTGAATCAGCGTTAGATACTCTTTTTGAAGTATTGAATATAGGTCCTTTTTGACCTTGTGATCCATATGTAATCAAACCAGTTTCCGTAGCAAACAATGTAGTAAAAATTTCTTGATCGTCCAAAGGTAAGGTGCCGGCTATGTTACAACCAGCAAAAACTACATTTTCATTATTCTTTTAAATAAATTTGACGATTTTGATTTTCTCGTAAAGTTTTAAATATCAAACTATCCGTAGTTAATCGGATTATATGGAATGTTTCCTGTGTTCCGTATAAATCCTTTAATACGAGGTCTGAACCTTTTAGCAAATAAGTAAAGCGATATATTGTATCTCCTTCGCTTCTGAATACAGCGGTAGAATCATTTTTAAAAATTATTTTAGGATAATTAATAGCACCTTTTTCTTGTAAAATCCAAGTTCCATGTATTGAACTATTTTCCTTAAGCTGAACATATGAAGCACAACCCAAAAGAATAATTAATCCTATTATAAATTTTCTCATTTCGTTTATTTTGAAAAAATCAATGCAACTTGATTTTATTTGACGTTAAATTATATTCTTTGATTGTTGAATTTTCATGTCTTATGATAGTGTATTTAGCAAATACAAATAGATTGTCAGGATTATAAAGTTCAACTTTGGTGATCATATTTTCTAAATCAATCAGCTTACACGAAGTTGTTTTTGGTTTCAATTCAATGTTGTTTTTTTCAAATGTAAAGTCGGGAATGTTTTCTAGCATTCTTAAAATACTATATCCATTCTCATTTGCGAGATAAATTGAAAACCGAATGGAATCCTCGTCAAAACTTATATATGGAAGCTGCTCTTGCCAGGGCAGAATAACCAAGGAATTACTTTCATTGGTAAAAAGTGCGTGTATGACCTTATGTTGTGGATCATATGAAATAGTTAAAGTCATTGAATCAATTTTATGGCTGGAAGTTTGTGCCATAGAAAAATCTTGCCCGATGAAAAATAGAGATACTAAGATTGCTACTTTAATTTTTATTTGCATGTTCTTTATTTTCAATGTTTAAGCATACATTTTTTTTTAGACCAATCACTTCTCGGTTTTCAGAAATAACTTATACATCTGATCTTTATTTTTCTTTTCATTTTTTCAAAAATAAGTCTAATCAGAATTCTTAATACAGCGGATAGGGTAGCGATAGAATTTATTACTTGTTTGTGTTAGCCATGAAATCTTTCCCCGGTATCTTATCCCAAATAAACCGAAAAATAGTTGACTATTATTTGCTGAAGGCCATTTTGACGATGTCCATAGCTCTGTCGTTTTTACTGGATGCATGCTTCCGCCTATAAAGCTACCCTTACCATTTCTTTTCCAATCTGCCCAAAAAGCTCCGTTGGGTTTGAAATTAAGTCCATACTGATCAACTTCAACAAGTAAATGAAAGGTATTTCCTACAGTTGTTCCACCGACATAGGTGATCAATTGCTTGTATTCATCATCTGACGGCAGATGCCAGCCTTTCGGAGGAACTTTTTGTGCAGTTTCCCAATCATATAAATAGCCTTCTTTTTCTGCCTTTCTTTTTTTCCATCTAAAAGGTGAACAACCGCTTTGCGCTTTGAAAGCGAGGTTTTGCGCCATCCATACTTGATCACCTACACGAACCCATTCATACACTTTGCCGTCGCGTTCGTCTTTAAATAGGCCAGCTTGCCCCGAAAA
>JAIXXP010000139.1 GCA_027490665.1 Cryomorphaceae bacterium
AATAGCCAAAGGCCAAAGTCATGGATTGAGTTTAATTTCTTAGGTAGTTCTGTATCCGATTTAGAAGCTTCAATGGTAACTGATGAAACCGGAAATGAATCCTCATTGAATTTAGCAAATATGGCGGATTTGATTTTTGTAGGTGAATTACGCAACGGGATCTTGAATTTTAAATTGACATTTGAACAGCAAATTTTAACGGAAGACGAAATAGCAAACCTCTGTATGCGATTTCAACATGAATTAATGCGTCTCGCATCTTTGTTGTCAGAAATCGCTGATGAACCTCAGGCCGATGCAACTTTCCAAGATGGCTGGGCCGATCCTGAGATAGAATTATCCTTACAAAATCAATTTGGAGAAATAGAAAATGTTTCTAAACTTACTCCTTTACAACTCGGAATGTACTTTTTACTTTCCTCAAATTCCGATGCTAAAGCGTACCACTGGCAATACGGTTGTGAACTCCATGGTGAATTAGATGTAAAAAAATATAAGGAGAGTTTTGGGGAATTGGTTCATCGTCACGGCATACTCAAAACAATTATAAGAGATGACATTGCAGCAGACCCACTGCAAATCCAATTGAAAATTGTTAAGCCTGATTTTAGATTTATGGATGTAAGTTTAAATGATGAAGAATACAACGAAGGCTTCATTAAAAAACTGATACAGGAAGATCTAGATGAAAAGTTTGATTTATCTGAAAAACCGCCCCTAAGGCTTACATTGGTCAAATTAAATGACGATCATTTTTATCGTTTATGGAGCAATCACCATATTATCCTTGATGGCTGGAGCACTGGAATTGTATTAGATGAACTGGACAAAATCTATTCCGAAAAGTTAAAGGGTGGTGAGGTTAAGCAGGAGTCAAAATCTGATTTTTCTGATTATTTATCTTGGTTGGATTCCTATGATGTAAGGAGCTCCAAGTTATATTGGCAAGGGTATTTAAAAGGAATAAAAAATGCAGTAGAAGTTAAAGCAGACAAAGTTAGTTTAGAGGAATTTGTTCATAAAGACTATAAGTTTAACATATCCAATGAGATAACTTTGCGTTTAAAGGAATTGCTTGTACAGAACCAGGTAACCTTAAATGTAGCTATTCATTTCTTTTGGGCCCTCATACTATCTAAGCATTCAAATGACCGAGACATCGTATTTGGATCCGTTGTTTCAGGCCGACCTCCAGAAATTGAAGGGGTAGACCAAATTGTGGGCATGTTCATCAATACCATACCAGTAAGGTTGACATTCAATGAAGGAAATACGCTACTCAATCAGTTAAAGCAATTTCAAGATAGCTTTTACGAGAACTTACCTCATCACTATGTGAATCTTGGGGATATCACGAGTGCAACCATTCCTGGTAAATCACTGATAAATAACATTCTAACTTTTGAAAAAGAATCAGATGAATCTTTTGACCATACCAATGGCGTAGAAACACATTATCAAATTAAAAATGAGTATGTATTTGAAAGTACAAATTTCAATCTCAATTTTATAGTAAAACCAATTAACGGCCTGTCATTTACGGCTAAATATAATTTTGCAAGCTACAGTGAAGAGAAAATAAGTAAGCTTGCATCAGACTGGAATGCAGTTATTAGCGCTTTTCTCGATAGACCAGATGGCGTTTTACAAGATGTAGTATTAGGGGGCGGTTTAGAAAATAATGCAGTTGCGGTTTCACCATTACCTTCTACAGCAACAGCTGTTTCATCTGAAAATAAGGCCCTAAGTACTGCTTTTATAGATAATTCCGCAGAAAGTCAAAAGTATAAGTGGATAGAACGGCTAAAAGAATTGTATGCTGAAGTTTTAGATTGCGCGTTTAACGAAATTGAGGTGTCGAAAGGATTCTTTGAAATGGGAGGGCATAGTATAAATGCCATCAAAATACTCTCAATATTAAGAAAAGAGTTTGGCCTCAAGGTAACTTATTCATCATTTGCAAGGTTCAATAAGATTAACGACCTGGCGAGTATGTTGAACCAATCGGATAAAGATGAAATACCTGAAATTATCCATATTGAAGAAAGTGAATCATATGATGTCTCGCCATCTCAAAGAAGAATGTGGCTCTTAAACCAGCTGGAGAACTCAGGAAATGCATATAATGTTTATTGGGGTTATAGAATTCATGGGGCTTTCGACAAAAAGGTATTTGAAAAAGCCATTTTAAAACTGATTGAAAGGCATGAAATACTAAGAACCATTTACACAGAGGATTCAAATGGCACACTGAAGCAAGTTGTACTGAATTATGATTCACCCATCTTTAAAATTTCGCACCAGCAAAAATTCAATTCTGCTGAAGAAAAGTCGAACTACATCGCTGATATTGTAAATAAGCCATTTGATTTAAGAACTGGTCCAGTCATTAGAAATTATATACTTGATGATGAAGAAACAACAGAATGGTTTATTGTCCTACATCATATTGTTACCGATGATCAAACTTTTGTTGTTTTAACAAAAGAAATCAGTTTGTTGTACAATCAATTAATTGAGGGCAAAGAAATTACACTTACCTTTCCCGAGTTTCAATATAAAGATTATGCTTCATGGTTTAACAAACTGAATTCATCAGGTATTTTCAAAAAAGAAATCAGCTTTTGGAAGAAGAAACTCGAAGGTAAGGTTACCTCACTAAACATTCCTACGGAAGTGTTGCGGCCAAAAACCTATTTAAACAAAGGAAAAAGCTCCATGTTTGAATTGGATGCCAAGGCCATCGATAATTTAAGAATTTTTGCCAAAAATAAGAACACAACTTTATTTACGGTACTTCTAACATATTTAAAAATAGTCCTTAAGGCATATTCTAATCAAGAGAGCATTACGATTGGTACACCTTTATCTGGCAGAATTTTAACGCAGCTAGAAGGTCAAGTAGGATATTTCTTAAATGCTGTTCCAATTTTGACTGAGGTTCATGATGACGATCTTATTGAGGGCTTATTAAAAAAGGTTAATACCAGTGTTTATGAGGCATATGCCCATGGTAACATTTCGTTTGATGACTTAATTAACGAATTGGATATACCAAGAGACATGTCGAGAAATCCGATTTTTGATGTTTGGGCAGATTACCACCATAACATTCAAAGCGATGGCAGAGGATTAAAGCTACAGGATTGTTCAATTGAAGAAATCAAAGAAGATTTTAATGATCGACCTACAAAATTTGATTTGACGTTTATATTCATTGATGATGGTCAATCCGTGGATCTGCATTTTGAGTATAATACATCTATCTACTCGGATGAGATTGCAAAAAACATTATTTCAAGTTATATGCAGGTTCTCTTGGAATATAATGACAATGTATCGGAAAAAATTGGCAATGTAAATTGTATTTCAGCTGCTCAGAAGTTTGCAATGAATCAAATATTTGAATCCAATGATGTCTATAACCATACCGGTACGATCATCAATTTGTTTTATAATGTGATAGATAATTACAGTGATCACATAGCAGTATCTACAAAAAACACCAAACTCACCTACAACGAATTAAATGACTTAAGCAATGCACTAGCAGAATTATTACGACAAAAACACCACGTACTAAAGGGGGATTGGATAGCTATTTCACTACCGAGAAATGAAATGGTACTGGTTTCCATTTGGGCAATAATAAAGTTAGGCGCGGCCTATGTTCCATTAGAAATGGAACTTCCTGATGAAAGAAAATCATTTATAATCAATGATGCCCAAGTAAAACTAGTTATTGATGAAGATTTCATAGAAGAATTTCTCTTAATGAGAAACCTTTACTCGTCATCTAATATCTACACAGAAATAGAGGGTAGTGATGCTGTATATTGTATGTATACATCGGGCTCTACTGGAACACCTAAGGCGGTAAAAATATCCCATGATAATTTATATTCTTCCAATATTGCAAGACAAAAATATTACGGAAATACAGGTTTAAGAAGTTTTGCTTTATACTCTTATTCTTTTGATAGCTCGGTTAATTTGTTTTTCGATACTATTTTAACGGGCGGTAACTTGTATTTATATGATACCCCTAAGCTTGATTTATATCAGGTTTGGAACGAAATGAATATAAATAAATCTGAAATATTAACAATACCTCCTAGTTTGTATGATTTGCTTTTGGATCATGGTGATTTTATTCATTTGAAAAAAGTAATCGTTGCTGGTGAAGAATGCTTATCCTCCTTGGTTAGTAAGCATTTTAAGAATAATCCAGAAGTAGAATTGTATAATGAATATGGTCCGACAGAATGCACCGTTTGGTCTTTGGTTTACAAAATTTCTAAAGGAGATGAAAATAAAAAGCGTATACCAATTGGTCTGCCCATCACTTTTGCAAATATTTTAATCTTAAACAAAAACCAACAAATCGTTCCTTCCGGAGCTTTCGGGGAGTTATACATCTCTGGCCCGGGTGTTGCAGAGCAATACAAAGGCAATTTTATTTTAGATGATTCGAACGGATCCGAGCTTAAGAAATATTACAAAACCGGAGATTTGGTAAGAATAAATTCCGATTCTTTGGTGGAGTATATATCCAGAGTTGACAATCAGTTAAAGGTAAGGGGTTATCGAGTGGAGACAGGTGAAATCGAAAATAGTATCAAGGGTATTGAAGGTGTTACAATGGTACATGTTACCCACACTAAAGATGCCAGCAACCAGACTATTATAATCGCTTATTATACCGGATCTATTGAAGCATCAGACCTCAAAACAAAACTGCAGCAAAAAATGCAAGACTATATGATTCCTGCATTTATGAAGAAACTAGATACGATTCCTATCAATTTGAATGGAAAAGTAGATGAGGCAAGTCTTCCAAAAAATTTCTCTGATTTGATAGAGAAAGGAAGTCTTGACATAGCGCAAGATACACTGGCATATGAATTAAGCGAGCTCTGGGCTGATGCCATGGGAATAGATAGAAGTTTGATTTATCTCGACTCAGATTTCTTCAGTTTAGGTGGCAATAGCTTAAAAGCTATTAAGCTTAATCATTTGATTGTAAATAAGTACAATTTTAAAATGCAGTTAAATACCCTCTTTTCCCATTCTCAGTTTAAAGATTTTTTTCAGGCATTTGAACTCATGTACAAATCCAACGCAGATGCTCAGAGCGGATACTATTTGGAAATATAATATTTATGAATGTTTTAGAATTAATTAAATTACTAAATGAGCGTGGAATTGCGGTTAAGTCCGACGGGAACAAGCTTATTTTACATTCTGACAAACCTCTAGATGAATATATTCTAAATCTTATCAAGGATCATAAGCAAGAGCTGATAAATAATTTGAATATAGAGGGGGATTCAGCAATAAAGGTTTTGGAGCCCAGTGATAATGGTTACGTATTAAGTCCAGCACAAAATAGGTTATGGATTCTGTCTCAATTTGAAAACATCGGCAGCGCTTACAATATGCCATGGGTTTTTACTTGGAGAGGTAGTTTGGAAATTTCAAAACTAATCGAGGCCTATCATGGAATTATTCAAAAACATGAAGCACTTCGAACTACCTTTGATTTCAATGAAACAGCACAATTAAGGCAGTTTATATGGCCGTTTAATGCGGATCATTTTCAGGTAGAAATCGAGGATAGAAATATAATTGCAACAACTAAACTCATGTCTGTTTCTGCAGATGTAAATGCATTTATTTCACAAGAATTTGATCTGCAAAAACTTCCTTTGATTAGGTTAAAGATTTTCAAATGCTCCAATCATGAGTATATACTTGCTTTTTGCTTTCATCATATTATCGCAGACGGCAGTTCCATTCATATTCTTCAACAGGAACTGTTAAAACGCTATCAGGACAATTTGAGTGACACATTGGAAATAAATGAGGAGCAAACATCTAATGTGACCTACAAAGATTTTTCAGATTGGCATGTCAAGTATAGTTACTCGGATGAAGGTATGAGATCGAAGCAATATTGGCTTGATAGACTTAAAAGGCCTTTGCCAATATTTGAAGTTTTAGGATCAAAGCCGAGGCCAGAAAACAAAACCTTTCGTTCAGGAACTCGTGCTATACATTTTGCTCAAGAAGATATTAGTGGCTTGATGGAACTTACGCGTCAAGAAAAAAGTACTTTGTATATCAGTCTTTTTACCTTGGTTACTTTGGCACTTAGTGAGTTCTTAGTTGAAGATGAAATGGTGGTCGGCTGCCCAGTAGATGGGCGCATTTCTCAGGAGTTAGAGCATATGGTTGGATATTTTGTAAATGTTTTACCGATTCACGTTCAATTAGATAGCAATATTAGTTTCAAACAACATTATAAAAATGTTCGAGAGCAGGTTTTTGGCGCCTTGGAGCATCAGAATTATCCTCTTGATGAAATAGTTGATTCCTTAGAAATAAAACGTGATCGCAGCCGAAATCCATTGTTTGATGTCGTCATTACAATGGATGTTCAGCAAGCAGATGTTGCTAAAGAACACCATTCTCAACAGATTTCTAGCTATGATCAAATTTTGGAATTCGATGATTCTAAATTTGATTTAACATTTGGTTTTAATAAAGTTGAAACCGGAATTGAATTTACATTAAAGTATAACGTCGATATTTACGACCATACAACAATAGACACAATTCTTCAACATATTGAAAAACTATTTCTCGGGAAAATCAATTATCATGATTGTAAAATATCTGAAATAGAATGGTTTACGAGTAAAGAAAGAGAATTCATATTAGAAGAAAACCTCAATTTTATAAATAACATAACAACTGAAGCAACAGTAGTTTCCTTATTTGAAAATCAGGTATCAAAAAGTCCGGATTCCATTGCAATGGTTTTTGAAAACAATAATTGGACTTACAAGCAATTAAATGAAAAAGCAAATGCCTTCGCACGTTTTTTAATTGAATGCAAAGGTGTGAAAAAGGGAGATTTTGTTGGTATAGAACAAAGCAGAAACGACTATTTAATAACTTCCATATTAGCGGTAATCAAAGCTGGTGCAGCTTATGTTCCAATCAATCCGGATTATCCAGAATTTAGAAAACAATTCATAATTGAGGATGCCAATTTAACACTTGTGTTGAATGACAACGAACTTGACAGTTTTAAACTATGGTCAGATGGCCATCAGACACATTATGATAATCCTATCTCAGGCATTATTCCTACCGACGTAGCCTATGTTATGTACACTTCCGGTTCTACCGGCAATCCCAAAGGAGTACTAGTTGAACACAGGAATATAGTTCGGCTTATCAGAAATCCGAATTATATAGACTTAAATGAAAAAGATAGGTTGTTACAAACTGGTGCTATTGAGTTTGATGCCTCAACTTTTGAAATTTGGAGCATTCTTGCAAATGGTGCCCAATTACATATCTTATCATCTGAACGGGTAAAAACGCTTAATCATATTAGAAACTACATATCAGAAAAAGGTATAACTGTTATGTGGTTTACGTCCTCTTTTTTTGATTCAATCGTAATTGAAGATATTTTTCTGTTTGCCGGCCTTAAAAAAGTTATTGTTGGTGGCTCCGTACTCACACCTTCGTTGATCAAACGAGTAAAGGATAAATTTCCTGATCTTATAATTGTTAATGGATATGGTCCCACTGAAAACACCACATTTTCTCTTGCGTATAGCATAAATAATGTTGAGGAAAAAATTCCAATTGGGAAGCCTGTTAATGGAACAACAGCCTATATTTTTACGCGCAATGGAAAGTTAGCTCCATGCGGTGTAATCGGAGAAATTTTGGTCGGAGGCGCTGGACTTGCCAGAGGATACTTAAACGCACCTTATTTAACGGAAGAAAAATTTATTACAAATCCTTATAAATCAGGTGAGAGACTTTACAGAACAGGAGATTTGGGTAGGTTGAGACCTGATGGCAACTTTGAATATTTTGGAAGAATTGATGAACAGATTAAGATTAGGGGCTACAGAATAGAACCTGGTGAGGTTGAACTTACTCTGGCGCAGCATCCCCAAGCAGGGCAGGTTGCGGTAATAGCTCAAGCACTTGGCAGTGAATCAGAAAAAGAACTAATTGCCTATGCTACTGGAGAAGCTACTCCGGAAGAACTTAAAAGATATCTTAAGGATCGACTTCCTCAATACATGGTTCCAACTTACTATGTAAAGCTTGAAAAGATTCCATTAACAGGAAATGGTAAAGTAGATCGTCGTGCCTTGCCTAAACCCCAGGGTACAGGAATACCAGAAGTGACTTATGTGGCCCCAAGAACGGTTGCAGAGCGGAAACTTGCAATGATTTGGGCTGAGGTGTTAGGCATTTCAGTAGAAACCTTAAGTATAAAGGCTGATTTTTTTGATTTAGGAGGGCATAGCCTCAAAGCAATACGCCTATTGGGCAGGATATATAAGCAACTCGGTATAAAATTAACCTTTAAGGATCTGTTTATCAACCCAACCATTGAACAAATAAGTCTGTTCATAAGTGCTAATTCTGGATCAGATACCTATAGTCCGATCCCTGTAATCACTGAACAGACAGACTATCGCTTATCTTCATCTCAGAGGCGGTTATGGGTCTTGAGTAAATTTGATGGTGCCAGTGAGGCGTATAATATGCCTCAATTATTTAGGTTACATGGTAGGTTAAATGATGTGGCATTTATAAAGGCATACAGCAGTGTGCTAGAAAGACACGAGATACTACGCACGGTTTTTATTGAAGATACAGAAGGTAATCCGCGTCAGCGAATTTTGTTATCTACAGATACATGTTTCAGTGTTTCGTACAAAGATTACAGCGAACAATCTAAAGAGGATTCAGAGCAGTCGGTTAAAGATTATATTGCGCATGAAATGAGCCTCGGTTTTAATTTAGAGCAAGGTCCATTGATAAGATGCAGTTTATTAAAAGAATCAGAGCACAGCTATGTTGTGGTTTTGATGATGCATCATATTGTGAGCGATGGTTGGTCTTTAGGGATTATGCATAGAGAATGGAGTGAGTTTTACAATGCGATATTGGAAGAAAGGCAGCCTGATTTGGAACCATTAAGGATCCAGTATAAGGATTACGCGGCCTGGCATAATACGCAATTAGAAAGCGAATCAATCCAACACCATAAAGCGTATTGGTTAGAACAATTCAGTGGAGAATTACCTATATTAGAATTACCTGTTGATCATCCGCGACCAAAGGTAATGACTTACAATGGAGCGAGTGTTTACAAGGAGCTCGATCAACAAACGACGGACCGTTTAAGGGCATTTAGCCAGGAGCAAGGCGGAACGATGTTTATGACGATCCAGACTGCATTGCTCATATTGCTTCATAAGTATACAGGGCAGGAGGATATCGTAATCGGTAGTCCAATTGCAGGTAGAGAGCATCCAGATTTAGAA
>JAIXXP010000104.1 GCA_027490665.1 Cryomorphaceae bacterium
CCAGCTCCACAGCACAAACCGTTGGTTTTGCAACGCTTCATTTCTACGAGTGCAGCGTCGAGTTTTTCAATGAGTTCGCGCGGCGCCTCATAGACGTCGTTGGCGCGTCCGAGGTAGCAAGGATCATGAAAAGTAATTTTCTTGCCTTTGAATGTGCCGTTGTCGGCAAGGGTGAGTTTGCCAGTATTGATGAGGTCTTGAATGAGCTGTGTGTGATGAATGACTTCATAGGTTCCGCCCAATCCAGGATATTCGTTTTTGAGTGTATTGAAGCAATGCGGACAAGCCGTTACAATTTTCTTTACTTCATAACCATTGAGCAATTCAATGTTCATAAGTGCTTGCATCTGAAAGGTAAACTCGTTACCAGCGCGTTTAGCGGGGTCACCTGTACAGCTTTCTTCGGTACCTAATACTGCAAAGTTGACCTTGCAGTGATTGAGGATTTTGACGAGTGCTTTGGTGATTTTTTTGGCGCGGTCATCAAAGGATCCGGCGCAACCTACCCAAAATAGGATGTCAGGGCTTTCTCCGGCGGCCATCATGTCGGCCATTGTGCGTACTTGTATACTCATTGCGTGGTCTTTTTTGGCTTAGTCTTCGTTGGCCCAATTCATGCGTTCTGTTGGCGCAAATTGCCATGGTGCACCGTTATTTTCAATGTTAGTCAGCATACCGGTGAGTTCTGTAGGTACTTTAGATTCTTCCATTACTAAAAAGCGGCGTAAATCCATGATAATGGAAAGCGGATCGATATTCACTGGGCATTCTTGCACACAAGCATTGCAGCTGGTACAAGCCCAAAGTTCTTCTTCGGTAATATAGTTGCCCAAAAGACTTTTGCCGTCTTCGGTGTCAGGTCCATTTTTGCGTTTGTAGTCGCCGAGTTCTACCATGCGGTCACGGGTGTCCATCATGATCTTGCGCGGCGAAAGCAATTTGCCGGTTGTGTTGGCAGGACAGGCAGATGTACAACGGCCACATTCCGTACAGCTATAGGCGTCCATGAGGTTTTTCCAGCTGAGGTCGGTGACGTCTTTGGCTCCAAAGCGCGAAGGAACGGCGTCTGTAGCAGGTGCGGCATATGGGTCGGCGTTGGGGTCGAGCATAAGTTTCACCTCGTTGGTCACGCTTTGCATGTTGCTAAATTGTCCTTTTGGTTCTAATTTGGAATAATACGTATTCGGAAAGGCCATAAAAATATGCAGGTGCTTAGAGTAGGGTAGGTAGTTCATGAAGGTATACACCATGACGATGTGGCCCCACCATCCGATTTGCTCTAATATGTGTAAAGTATGATTACTCATGCCGTCAAACAAAATAGGACCTAACCAAGAACTAATTGCAAAACCATTTGAATTGTCTGCATAAGTCTGAAGTACTTCATCTGCGCCATTCATAGTGAAAATGAAGCTAATTAGCATGAGTTCAAACACAAGGATAAGATTGGCATCTTGTGTAGGCCATCCTGCGAGTTCTTTCATGTTGAGACGCGGAAGTTTGAGCATGTTGCGGCGTGCCAAAAATGCGATAGTGCCAATAAAAGCCAAAACAGATAATACCTCAATGAAGCTGATTATAAAGGTGTAAAATCCGCCAAGACTATTTTGAAAGAAACGATGCGAGCCGCTGACGCCATCAACTAAGATTTCGATGAGCTCAATTTGGGTGATGACAAAAGCTGCGTACAAGGCTAAATGCAAAAGCGCAGGAATGGGGCGCGTAAACATTTTCTTTTGACCAAGTGCCACCAAAAGCATAGTGCGCCAACGGTCGGCTTTTCGATCTGTGCGGTCTAGGGGCAAGCCCATGTGGATGTTTTGGGCAATTTTGCGGAGGTTGAATGCAAAAAAACCAAAACTTGCGAGCGTTAGTACGCCAAAAATGAGTTGTTGCATGTGAAATGTTTATTCAGGCAAGCTATCTAGTATTTTGAGAAGCTTGTCTTCGTTTTGCTTAGAAAGTTGCAATCCTTTGGTTTTACCACCAATTAAAGATAGGTGCACGTAACGTTCGGGATGCGCCTCGAGGTCTTTTACTAAATTTTGGAGGTCGTTGTTGGTGGCAACGAGTTCTGCATAAAGTTTGTCGTCGTGGATGAGTTTTCCTAGGGTGCCCTGACCTTTTTCGACTTCAGTCAAGACCATATTGAATTTCTTAAGCGTGGTTTGCGCTTCTAAAATAGTGCCTTTGAAGTCAGCGGTAACGAGCTCATCGGTGATTTTGCGTGCATTGCCGAGAATGCCTGTGATTTGGTCGTTGCTTTTGCGCAAATTGAGCGTAATGGCCTCAACGTTGCTCATGATTTTGGAGAATTGCGCGCGTTCCGATGCGACAAAACCTTGCAATTCGTCGGCGACATTACCCAATTTTTTGATGGTGAGTTTGACCTGTTTGAGGCTGCCTTCTAGTTCTGAGGTAGCGGTGGTGTCCCAGAAGGAAGTGAGGGAGGTGACCATTTTGTCTACGGATAGCATCATGGTTTGCAATTTCTGTGAAATTGGGTCTGCGTAGGCTTTTACTTGGGTAACCATGTCCACCGAAACACGGCCCGGAATGGTAGATCCAACTTTGTAGAAAGTGCCGTTTCCGGCAGTAGGGAGCTCAACGACCAGTGCTTTGGTGAAGAAATCAAGCGAGCCAATTTCGACATATGTTCCTTTCGGAAGGCGGATATCGGAGTTGTGGATATTGAAGGTCATCTTCACTTTGTGGAGTGAATCACCGCTTGGGTTAGATTTGATACTGAGTACTTTGCCAATTTCTACGCCGTCGAGTGTAACGTTAGAAGAGACCATTAATTGGCCAGAATTTGGGAAATAGGCAGTGTAGACGTCGTCGCCACCAAAAAAGCTGTTTCCTTTCAGGAAATTGATTCCGGCAATGAGCACCACTATGGCCACGAGCGCAATGAGCGCTGCTTTGATTTCTTTGGAGAATTTCAAGCTAGTTTTTTTCTGCTAATTTAAGCGCTTTTTCAATACTGATGCGTTCTCCGTCGAGGAAAGCCACCACAAAAGCATTGGTAAAGCCTAATTGGATAAGTTCGTTTTTGTAATTTTTGGCACCCTGAAGATCATTTGGGAAAGATCCTGCACAGTATTTAAAAAGTGTATTGTCTTGATATTCAAATATTTCTAACCCTTTAAAGTGGCCCGATTTGGTCGAGATAGCTTTGTTAGAAGTTTCGATTTGCACTTTAAATACCAATCCTTGTTCTTTTACTATTTCTTTAGGTATTTCTACTGGTTTGGGAGGGCTAGTCTCTGTAGGTTTGGTGTCGGTATTGTTTTGAATTGTGGTTCCGCCTACCACTGTTTTACCTTCGGTTGCATTTTTATAATTGACGAATGCTTGAAACATCGATTGTGCCATTTTTTGCTGCCCTTCAGCTGTCCCAATTAATTTTTCTTCGGTAGGGTTGGGCAAAAATGCAGTTTCAATCAGCACACTAGGCATGGTGGTTTTGTAGAGGACTAAAAAACCTGCTTGTTTGACACCGCGGTCATAACGCCCAATACGCTTGAACTCCTTTTGGATCATTTCGGCAAACATAATGGACTGCCTATGAAACACCGCCAATTGAAATTGTAGGGCAATGATGCCGTCAGGTGTAAGGTCGTAGGAACGGTATTTGGCGCCTTTGTCATCTTCAAGGGCGATACTCGCATTTTCTCTTTCGGCTACTTTTTGTTGTGCGTCGGTGCGGTGCAAACCGAGTACATATGTTTCAGATCCGTATGCGGTGGTACTGCCTGCATTGGCATGGATACAAATAAAAAGATCGGCGTTATTGCGGTTTGCAATGTTGGCGCGCTCTGCAAGCTCTACGAATACGTCGGTGCTGCGGGTGTAAATGATTTTGATGTCGGGGTAGCGTTCTTTAATGAGCGCGCCCAACTTGAGGGCCATCGACAGACAAACTTCTTTTTCGTTGTTTTGAGCACCATGACAACCGGGGTCGTGGCCGCCATGACCAGCGTCAATAACAACGGTTTTGATTTTGCTGCTTTGGGCCCAAGTTGCTGCACTTGAAAATAAAACGAGCGCGGCCAATAAAAAGACACTAAGCGCGTTTTTTTGCAAGCCATTGAAAATTGGTAGCTTTGTACGTTTTTCCTGCATATTACAAATCTAAGTAAGCATCTTGAGCCAGCGCCAGCGCTTTTTACAACTTTTCTTCGCCACATTGTTAATAATGTGCACTAAGGTATTGGTTACAGCCCAAGATACCCTTTATGTCAATGGGGAAAGCCTCAATCAAATCGTTACTTATAAGGCAAGCCAAAAGATTGTACACGACGTCAAATTGCGCAGAATTTATCTTTATGGCAACGCCGAAGTACAAAGTGAAGGCTTCGCACTCAAGGCTGGTTATATCCTTATTGATATCGATTCAAACCAAGTAGAAGCCAGTTATAGGGTGGATAGCTTAGGTACAAAAGTCGAATTTCCGGAGCTCACAGAAGGATCAGAAACCATTCGCTGCGAGACCCTCAAGATGAATTATAAAACGCAAAAAGCGTATATCAAGGCACTTGCTATTCGGCAAGACGAATTTTATTTCAAAATGGGAACAGCCAAGCGCCAGGCAAATAAAGAATTGCATTTGCGTCAAGGTATTCTTACTACCTGCGATCTAGATGATCCACATTATCATTTTCAGTTGAGCAAGGGTGTGCTAGTACCCAAAGAGCGGGTCGTTACTGGCCCTATGAATTTGTGGGTATCGGGCATTCCAACGCCACTTGGTTTGCCATTTGCGTTCATCCCTATCAATCAAAAAGAACGCACATCAGGTTTGCTGTTTCCGGAGTTTATTCCGCTATCTGCCTATGGTTTTGGTTTTCAGAATCTAGGGTGGTATTTTCCTATTTCTGAGCGCTATCAAACTTCTGTGTATGCCAATTTATACAGCCGTGGTTCTTGGGGCTTGCGCAACGACCTCGACTACGCCAAACGCTATGGCTACACCGGGCGCCTATCGCTGGGTTTTCAGCAATTCAATAGCGGTTTTCCCACCAATGACAAGCGCAATAAAGTGACGGTTTCTTGGACCCACCGCAAGGCGCCAAAATCTAATCCGTTTTGGGATTTCTCGTCTAGCGTCAATTTCATCTCAGACAACCAATCTAAAAATTCCCTTGACCCTATCAACCCTGAATATTTCTCCAATTCCTTTAATTCGGATATCAATTTGGCGCGCAACTTCCCTGGTAAACCAATCAATACAGGCCTAAAGATGTCTTTGCGTCAAAACTCCATTGCCAAAAACATTTCCTTAATGAGCCCAGTGCTGAACGTGAATGTAACGCGCGTTTTTCCATTTAAAGACGTTTTTGAAACCGCCGACAAAAATTGGAAAAAAACCATCCAACGCATTGGCGTGACCTATAATTTCGAAGGCCAAAACCGCTCTCAATTTGCAGACTCCTTGCTTACAAATGGCGATTTCAATGCGATCAGCCAGCGCCTCATGAACGGGGTGAGCCAAGGCATCAGTATCCAAACCAATACGGGCTTGTTTAAAAATGCCGTGAAAATCAATCCGAGCTTGAACTACGGCAACAAGATTAATTTTCAGCAAATTGTGAAGTCTTATGACCCCGTCGAGAACAAAACACAAATAGACACCTTGCGTCAAATGGCCATGCGTCATGAGCTCAATTTTAGCCTAACGGCCACAACTGTTTTATATGGTTATTATCGTTTTGTTGGCCCCAAAAAAGCGCGTTTGCGTCACCTTATGACACCAAATATTGGCTACCGCTACACGCCAGGCTGGAACCCGCTAGTAACGGCCAATGCTGGCCCAAATCAAGCCCCTATTTCGTATTCTCCGTTTGAGCGCAGTATTTATCAGGTCGGTTCAGTTCGCGAAGCATCTTTGCTCACCTTTGGGATCAACAACACAGCTGAACTCAAGTTTAAGTCGGCACAAGATACCATAACAGGCTACAAGAAAATACGCCTTATAGATCAGTTTTCAATAACGGGCAACTACGACTTCACCAAAGACACCATGCAGCTATCTGATTTAGCACTTAACCTGCGCATCAGCCCAGCCAACTGGATCAATTTTGTATCTAATGCGCAGTGGAGCCCTTATGCCTGGAATGCAACAGGTGCAACAACGGGTGTTTACGCATGGCAAAATGCGCAAAAATTGGGAAGGCTCACTACTACCAACCTCACCACCACAGTTGTAGTAGCTCCAAAAAAGGACCGTAAAAAAATACAGGACCACAGTACGCTCTTTAATGAGCAAGATTGGAATGCCGATTACAACTATTATGCGTTGCACCCAGAGAGAGCAGTTTATTACGACATTCCTTGGAAAATGAATTTGTCGCATGTGTATGGCATTCGTGCCAATCAGGAAATCAGCACAAGTAATCCTGACCCATGGTTGTTTGTACAGACTTTAGTATTCAGTGGAGACCTCAGTTTTACCAAACGTTGGAATTTATCGGGCAACCTCAATTTTAACGTGCAAGATGCGCGCCTAACCAATGCATATTTTTCATTGAACCGCAATATGCACTGCTGGGCGTTGTCCTTTTATTATGTGCCTATCGGAGGGAACAAGAGCTTCTTGCTAACCATCCGAAATACATCTAGCATTTTTAAAGATGCGAAACTTGAATTCAGGAAGCCGCCGTCGTTTCTTTAGTATTTGACTGAATGCGCTCGTTGAATACCTTTCCAATTTGGTAGGTGAACTGTGCTCCAAAAAAGACAATTTGCGCGGAGTAATGCACCCAAGCGAGCATGATAAAAATAGAGTTGGCAACGCCTAGTCTGCCCATGATGAAGAAATGATGTAAGTAGTATCCAATTAGCCATTGGCTAAGGTACAAAAGGAGTGCGGTTGCAATAGCGCCATCGCGCGCTACGCGCCAAGTCACCTTTGCATTGTGCATGTATTTAAAAATGAGGGCAAAGATCAGTACATTGGAAAGTAAGGTAAGGATGATTTGCAAAACTTGTAGTGAAAAATCGACAAAGCCGTTGTTCCAATGCAGCCAGTTTGTGATCGCTGAAAAGATAAATACTTGCAGGAAATAAAAGAGAATAATAACCAGCGCAAAAACGGCGAGTAGGATCACTCCAACAAAGCGAAATCCAATAATTTCCATAAAAAGATTGGATTCCTCTCTGCTTTTTTTGCTTACATTAAAAAACTCATTCAAACTTCGTTTAAGCGAAATCATAAAGGCTGAGCAAGTGTAAAGCAAGACGCCAATACTCACTAATTCGAGAAAGAAATTAGGTTTTTCGATAGACATGCTTTCTACGAGCTGAAGAATAGATCCGCTATCTTGAATCCCGAGGCCTGATTTGAGTAGCGAAGTAACAATTTGGCGCATGTTGTCTTGGCCAATGATGCGTCCATAAATCGAAGTGGTGAGGTAAATAATCGGGATAAACGCGAACAAGGTGTAGTAGGCCAAAGCAGCTCCGTGGTGAAACGCGCCTTCTTGAACGTATTCTTTGAGGGCATCCCAGAAGGCTTTGAGCAGGAGGCGAACGGTGCCTTTTTTATTTTTTGTGGATTTCAATAGCTTGGATATCTGTGAGTTTTTCAAAAGCATAAAGCAAAAGTCGCTCGTTCTGTGAGCTTCTGACATAATTGTGATAGAGGCCGCCTACAAAAAGTGCTTTTTCAAAACGAACGGCAATTCCGGATGGTGAAACTTTGTATTCGTCGGGCCTAAAATGCAGGAGTTCTTCATTGATTTTTAAAGTATTCAGTGGCCCAAAAAGTCTTGCGCGTTCCGGCGCTTTGTAGTGGTAATAAACCTGCTCTGGCTGGTATTTTTTGGACAGCTTACCGTTCTGTAAAATACAAATGTGATCGCAAAGTCCGAGTACATCTTGACCTTCGTGTGAGACCAAAATAATGCCCGTATTTTCTTCATCGCGAAGGTCCATAAGGTGGCTACTGAGTTTTTGGCGTAGGTGTGCGTCTAGATGCCCAAAAGGTTCGTCTAGCAATAGGTAATTGGGCTGATCAGCAATAGCACGAGCAATGGCCACGCGTTGTTGTTCACCACCAGAAATCAGGTGTGCTTTGGTCAGGCTTATTTCCTTAAGGCCAAATATGCGCAGTAGTTTTTGGACGCGTTTGTCGCGTTTGGCATAGGGCCAGTGCAAGATGGCTTCGCGAATATTTTCCTCGACAGTATGGTACGGATCGAGCTTGAAATCTTGATTGACAATTGCCAATTTTTCGAAACCAGGCACCAAAAGGTGTCTGACGGGCGTTTGTTTTTTACCATCTATCCAAACTTCACCTGCATCTGGATCTTGAAGCCCGGCGCAAATTTTAAGTAGTGAAGATTTCCCTGCGCCACTTTTTCCGACCAAACCGAGAATTTCGCCACGGCGTACCTGAAAGTGCAGCGCCTTTAGCACTGGTTTTTGGTAAGTCAGTTCAATGCTACGGAGCTCAATCATCGAATAAGGGCTTTTGGAAAGGCTTTGGAGGCGATGAATATGCCAGGAATCGGATTGGCCATAGGCTCGTAATCCTTCAGGTAAATGCGAATGGTGTGTCCGTTGGAATCAGTTGTATGTGTGCAATGATCTACAATGCTCTGGGATGCTCCCACAATGGCAACGGGGCTTTCTTCTGAATGAATTTCAAATAGGTGCATTTGTTCGATGTCGTAGGAGAAGAGCGCGTCGTTTTCGTCGTAGCCAGCCAAGGTGTAAGTAGCGTCTAATTTTTCAAGCACCTCACTTACGGTAGTAGTAATTTCGAGTTCGTCTTCCCATTCGTAACGAAGGTTGTCTGCTGATTCCTTGCCATTGTGTTTGGCATCGGCAAGTTCTTGTGAATACAGCTCGTTGAGCAAATGGATGTGTATTTTACAATTCATCTTCTGGGTGTTTTTTCTCTACTTCATTGACTTTAAAAGCAGAGGGGATGAGTTCCGGCACGAGTTTCATGACGATTGGCAACAGTAGGGTGCCGCCTGGCAAAAGAAAGAGTGCCAAAGACGGCATGGACTTCAGTATGTCGTAGAATTGGCCTTTGACTTGTTCTTTTTCTTCTGGGCTGAGTTCTTCTTTGGTAGATTTCTGCAAGAGCGCCATGAGTTCTTTGCTCTCTCTCATTTCAGTAATGAGTCGGTCGCGGTTGCGACCAATGATGCGCAACCAGCGTTTGCTTGTTTCTTTGTAAGCAAAACTTGCTTCGGTAGATTGTTTGTAGACCAATAATTCTTGAGGTCCACTTTGCGCAATGAAAGCTGTACTCATTTCTTCTGAAACCAGCATTTGGGCTTCATTCATCTGAAGTGCGCTTCCAAGTGCCTGCAATTTCAGTCGTTCAGTTGGGCTAATGATGTGTGTACTTTGTAGTAACAGATGGCCAAACTCATAAGTGATCTGCGCTAAAAGGTAATCTTCTACTAATTCTTGTTGAAGAACTTTGAGTGGGATGCCAATTTTAATTCTTTCGAAATAAACTTTTTTCAAAGCTCTTGGCAAGGCAGCTGAAGCGATGAAATGATACAGAATTTTCTTTTCCTTATCTTCGACCTTGCCGTCAATTAATGCCGCATAGATGAGTCCATTTAGCACTGATGAAGTATAGCGTTCGTAATTTTTAGGAAAAGGTGTTTGTTCACCTTCTAAAAATGCGCGAAAAAGGATGACATCCAAGAAAATAAATGCATTGGACAGGTGCTTTAGCCAGTAATTGGCACCTAGAAAGGAACTTTTGATACCTACTCTTGAAGAGAGTAAAATTTCAAGTTTTTTATTTGGGTTGTTGGTGAGTTTAAAAGATAAACGCTCATATATAGTTGAACCTTGAAAACCGCTGTAAAAGGTGAGAAGCGTTTGAATAAATTCTTTTTGACTCACTCCTTTTTGTTTCTTTCGGATGAAAGTAAAAAGAAGTGTTTCAAAAAGCAGCAGTTCGAGTTGTTCGTCAGAATTAAACTTGCCTTTATCTAAAGTATTCGAGAAAATAAAAGATTTGGCTGTTCCGTAAATAAGCCCTGTTTGGTGGGAGATAAAATGGGTAAGATTCGCTTCTTTTTGATGAATGAGGTCTTTGTCAATGCTGAAAACTCCTTTCTCGAGAAGCTCGAAGAATTTAGCAATCCAGTTTTTGGACCCCGGTGAAAAATCTATTTTAGTGGAGGACATACCGCACGCTTAATGCCCATGCAAAGCCAACTTGCAAACGAGGAAGGACATAAAGGCTGGGGCCTACGTCGATTGAAACGTTTAATGGGAAATCTTCTAGTGTGTGTTCTAAGCCGATTACCGCACTTGCGCCAAGGCCTATTCCGCTATAATTTGTTTCAAACCGATTCATATTACCAAGCCCAACATTGGCACCAAAACCGTAATAGTAATCTAGAATATCGTTGAGTTCATTTTGATAATAGGCATTGCCGTGCAACCAAACTGACCCCGTATTTCCTCCAATACCTAGTTCATAGGCCTGTTGGTTGATTCTGTATTTTGCATTTAAATATGTTACGCCTGGGCTGCCTCCTCTTAAACCAAGTGAACTCGTGTAGCGTTGCGCTCCGGCAGAAAATGTACAAATACAAATAAGAGTAAGGATCAGCGTTTTCATGTGCATAAGTTTAAGTCAAATTTAGTATTTAATACAGCGCGCAAAACTCAATCTGCGATTAAAAAATAAACTTGGGTCTGTTGAAAAAGCTTTGAATTCGAGGATGTAAATTCCGGTATTGGCAATTGAGCCGTACTCGGTGCTTCCGTCCCAAATTAAAAGGCCTGATGTTCCAAATAATTCATTGATGCAGAGTTGTTTAACTATTTGACCGCCTGTTGTGAAGATTGTTGCCTGAACCAACATGTTGGGTGCCGGGAGTTCGTAATGAATTTCAAGAAAATCGTGGTAAGCATCTTGATCTGGGCTAAATTCTGGGTTAACCAAGTATAATGCTCCTTTTTGTTTGCTGCCAAGTTGCTGCGAATTTGCTCGACCCGGGCTGGCAAAACCAATGCTTTGCGCGGCAGAAAACCAATTTTGAGCGCTCTGCGTTGGCATTGTTGCGTCTAACCTTTCCAAGCTCACTCCTTCGGTATCTGTCAGTAAGGAAGAATGCCATGTATGCTTGTAACTCAACTGATCCAAGAGCAGCCCATTGCAATAAAGCGCGCAGGTTCCGCTATCATTGTAAAAGTAAGGTAGTGCTTGCGTTGCAATTTGTGTGGCAATGGTGAGTGGATAATAATCCTTTAAAAAAACTGTATCGGGGCTAAGTGCAAGGTATTCTTTTGGTCCGATGGCTGGTTTTGTAATTGGATAACTTACTTGTCCGTTGCCAATGCTACACTGCCCTAAACGGAGGTATTTGTTACTAGAATTGTAAATTTCTACGAAATCTGAACCATTAGACGGTGGGTCGAATAATATTTCATTGATGCAGAGCTCGCCGAGCGTTGGTTCTTCATAACGAATTACGCTTGTATGGAAATTGCTTTGGTTCCCCCAGCAATCTGCGCCCCATGACAAACCGACATCTGTAACTTGGCTTTTTGGAAGTGCTTGTTCGAAAAGCAAAATTAATTGCGCTCCATCTTGCAATTGCTGAAAGGGTAAAACCGAACGTGAGAAAAATCCTAGGTTTTCAGAAAAAACAATATCAGCTTGTGCCAAGCTTGTGCTATCCATGGGCTCTGAAAAGCCAAAGGCCACAAGATTGCTATCGCGCACTTCGGCAAAGAGCAATTGGGCTGCTGAACTATCGGGTTCAGTCGTGAGCACTGAATTGGGAAGGCCAGGGGTGCCTCCGAGTGGTGCTTGGCTCGCGCGCCAATTATCGACAGCAGAGCAGGGGTCTTGCAGTGAGCTACGTTCTAAACTGAAACCGCCTTCTTGTTTGGAAGTATCTTGGTACCAATTCATGTTGTAATAGATGTGGTCAGACTGTGATCCAAGCGGATGCACAAGGTAAATTGGTTCACCGCTGTTATTGAAGCTCGGAAAAGCGGCCACTTCAATTGTTTTGCTTGGATCAAAACCCGCGCTCTTGCCGGTTCCAACAAGCGTTGCGTAGCAACCAGGTTGCAACCAGTATGATGGAAGCGTACAGCTGCCACTTGCATCATAGAGCACAAAACCATGGAGTTGTTGAGCTTGTAAACTGGTATTGTAGAGCTCAATGTATTCTGTATTGGGCAGGCCTTGTGCAGGTTCAGGGTCGGCCATGAGTTCAGTGAAGATAACCTTTGAAGTTACGGGTTCTTGAACGGGACCAAAATACAAATCGTCGAAGTAAAAATTTTGTGAGTTGCTGCTGGTATACACAAAGGCAAGGCCTGCATAGGGGCCAGCTGGCAGCCAGGGCAGCTGCCCTGACAACCAAAGGTTGCTTGAGGCCGCCATGCTCGTTTTCGTTTCGAGTGTGTAGGCGCCATTGTTACACCTGAACGTAAAGAACAACTGAAAAGCGGCCGCAATGCTGCCAGCTGGGCCCTCCGCCAACAAACTATCGTTTCCATTATGCCTGCCAAACAATTTTGGAGCATCTTGAGTTCCCGCTTCACCAAATTCCAAATAGAGCGCATTGGGCGCTAACAAAAGGTCGCTCTCATCGGCAAGTAGGTAAACGCGTCCAAAATTGAGGCTAGATGGGCTCAAATTAAGCCTTAACCAAAAACTGCATTCCCAGTTTGAGCCTATATTACCGGGTGTAAAAAAGAGCGAGCTACTTCCGCTACTTGGGGCATTGAGTTGCAGTTGACGGCTTGTATTGGTCGTAAATGCGCCGATATCGCCGCCCCACAAGAGCCCTTGAAACAGACTTTGGTCGTGGAAATCATCGTAAACTTGGGCAAGCACCGGCCGGGGTGTACAGGCGGAAATTAGGAAAATTAAAATTGAGAAGAGTCGCATGGCAAACAAAGTTTATTTTTGTAAAAAAATTGAAGAATGAAAGTAGCTGTAGTAGGAGCCACCGGTATGGTTGGTTCAGTGATGTTAGAAGTGTTGGCTGAACAACAATTCCCTTTTACTGAATTACTTTTGGTTGCCTCCGAAAACAGCGTGGGTAAAAAAATAACGTACCAAGGCAAAGAATATGCTGTCATTGGGTTGGCAGATGCCGTAGCAGCTGCCCCAGATATCGCTATTTTTTCAGCCGGTGGCGACACCTCTTTGCAGTGGGCGCCTCGTTTTGCCGAAAAAGGAACGGTCGTTATTGACAACAGTTCTGCTTGGCGCATGGACCCAACAAAAAAGCTGATTGTTCCGGAAATCAACGGACACCTTCTCACTAAAGAAGACCTCATCATTGCCAATCCGAATTGCAGTACAATTCAGCTTGTCATGGTTTTGGCGCCGCTGCACCGTAAGTATGGCGTCAAACGCGTGGTCGTTTCAACGTATCAATCCATTACAGGCACAGGTGTGAAAGCGGTACAGCAACTTCAAAACGAACGAGCGGGTGTCGAAGGCGAAATGGCGTATAAATATCCAATCGACAAAAACTGCATTCCGCAGTGCGATGTTTTTCTCGACAACGGTTATACGAAAGAAGAGATGAAACTCACCAACGAAACCAAGAAAATCCTCGACCCAAGTATCAATGTAACGGCTACCGCAGTGCGCGTACCGGTGGTGGGTGGCCATTCCGAAGCTGTCAATATTTCGTTTGACAACGATTTTGATTTGCAAGAAGTTCGTGCGCTGCTTTCGCAAACTCCTGGCATCACCCTTCAAGATAACACTGCGGCCTATGACTACCCAATGCCGCGTTTTGCAGAAGGCAAAGACGACGTTTTTGTGGGCCGCATCCGTCGCGACGAAAGCCAAGCCAACACACTCAATTTGTGGATTGTAGCCGATAACTTGCGCAAAGGCGCCGCTACGAATGCGGTGCAAATTGCACGCTTAATTGCTTCTTGAATTTTTAGTGCTACATCTTGAAAACTTAGTGCTAAAAGAAGTCGGCTAATGCTGCTTCATTTGTGTATTGCATTTAAACTAAAACAATACACTATGAGCAATCTAGCACAAAAACCAACATTTAAAGCCAAGTACGGTAATTTTATCGGCGGCAAGTTTGTCGACCCGGTGAACGGCGTATTTTTTGACAACAGTTCACCTATTGATGGTAAGGTATTTACCCAAGCAGCACGTTCAAGCAAAGAAGACATCGATCTTGCACTAGACGCTGCGCATGCCGCTTTCCCGACGTGGTCAAAAACATCCGTTGCTACACGCAGTAATCTGTTGCTCAAAATTGCCGATATCATGGAGGCGAATCTAGAGCTTTTGGCTACCGTAGAAACTATTGACAACGGAAAGGCAATTCGCGAGACGCGCGCTGCTGATTTACCTTTATGTATTGATCACTTCCGTTATTTTGCAGGTGTTATCCGTGCGGAAGAAGGTGCTATTTCTGAACACGATGAAACAACTGTTAGTATTGTTGTGCACGAACCAATAGGTGTAGTAGGGCAGATCATTCCTTGGAATTTCCCTCTCTTAATGGCTACCTGGAAAATTGCTCCAGCACTGGCTGCCGGTAACTGTGTAATTGTGAAGCCAGCAGAGCAAACCCCGACTTCCATTATGGTTTTGATGGAATTGATCCAAGATGTATTGCCTGCAGGCGTTCTAAACGTTGTAACAGGTTTTGGACCAGAAGCAGGAAAACCGTTGGCCACTTCGCCACGAATCAATAAGGTAGCCTTTACGGGTGAAACCACAACAGGTCGTTTGATCATGCAGTATGCTTCTGAGAACCTCATTCCCGTTACCATGGAACTCGGAGGTAAGTCGCCAAATATTTTCTTTCCTTCAGTTGCAGATCACGACGACGATTTCTTCGATAAAGCTGTTGAAGGTGCAGTGATGTTTGCGCTTAACCAGGGTGAAGTTTGTACTTGTCCGTCGCGTATTTTGGTTCACGAGTCTATCTACGATAAATTCATGGAGCGCGTGATTGCCCGAACAAATGCAATTGTTTGCGGACATCCTTTAGATGGCAGCACCATGATGGGTGCCCAAGCTTCCAATGACCAATACGAAAAAATTCAATCGTACCTTAAAATTGGACGCGAAGAAGGTGCAGAAGTACTATGCGGTGGCGAAGCCAATCAATTGGGTGGCGAACTCAATAATGGATTTTACATCAAACCAACTATTTTCAAAGGCCACAACAAAATGCGCATTTTCCAAGAGGAGATTTTTGGCCCTGTTACCTGTGTAACTACCTTCAAAACAACTGAAGAAGCACTCGAAATTGCCAACGACACGCTTTATGGGCTTGGCGCGGGTGTTTGGACACGCGATGCACATGAATTATATACAGTTCCTCGCGCAATTCAAGCCGGTCGTGTATGGGTAAACTGCTACCACGCATATCCAGCACATGCGCCTTTCGGTGGATATAAAAAATCAGGTTTTGGTCGAGAAACGCATAAAATGATGCTAGCACACTACCGTCAAACTAAAAATATGCTCGTATCTTACAGCAAGCAAAAGCTTGGTTTTTTCTAAAGTAATTTAGGTTTCATCAAACCCGGCTTCGGTCGGGTTTTTTTATTTATATTATGATCAAACGCGTTCTATTTACTGAAAAGGCTCTTGAGGTACTTCACTTGTTAAAAAAGGAGCATGGACAGCTCATGTTTCATCAGTCAGGGGGCTGCTGCGATGGCTCACAACCCATGTGTTTTGAGGCCGGAGAATTCTATATTGGTTCTTCTGATGTTTGTTTGGGTACAATTGAAGGCGCTGAGTTTTGGATGAGCCAAGATCAATTTGAATATTGGAAACACACCCAATTGAATATTGACGTAGTTGAAGGCCGTGGCTCGAGTTTTTCCTTGGAAATTCCCTTGGGTTTGCGCTTCATTGTGCATTCCCGTCTGTTTACGAGCTCAGAACTTACGCAATTAGAGGCTTTGCGTTACAAAGTAGACTGAAGCACTTTTTGTTGGTACTGCTTTGGTGTGAGGCCCTCGGTTTTTTTGAAAGCACGCGTAAAATAGTTGGGATCCTCGAAACCTGAGTCAAACGCAACTTCGGTAATCAGGAGGTCAGACTTACTCAATAGATTTTTGGCATATTTGATGCGTTCCCTTAAGATGAGTTCTTGTGGGCTCAGGCCAGTTGTTTTCTTGACGTAACGGTAAAAGGTGGAGCCACTCATACAAGCGAGTTCACTGAGATTTTTTAGGTTTATCTTTTCGTGAAGGTGTCCACGGATGTAGTCAATTAAATGAGGTAATAAAGCATTTGAGCTTGGTGTTTGGTCGAGTTCTGTTATCTTTTGAAGTTGGATCAGGTGAATAACTAATTCTTGAAGGCTGAGGTCTGCAAGGATGTCTTTGTTACTTTGACTGCTCATGCAAACCTGCATTATTTTGTTGAGCGTAGCAGCTACAGCGTCGTTATTCATTAGGAAATACTGTTCAAAATTGAGTGTCCAAGGACTTTGGTCTTCTTTAGGATAGCGTTCATTAAGTAGCGCAATGAGTTGGGTGATTTTTGTTCGGTCTATTTCCAAAGCCAAGCATTGGGTAGGGTCATCTAGGCTTGCTTCTGGAAAATCGATGATCATTTCTGTACTTTGTGGCAGAATAACGGTTTCACCTGGTAAGTAATCAAAAGGAGTGTCGTTGTAGAGATGCATCACCTTTTTTCCTCGCAACATGGAGGTCAGGACTACATCATTGAAAGTAAGTGCTACCTGCTCAGCTTGCTGATAGGTTTCAAATAAGTTCAGTTCGCAATGATTGAGGTTGAAGATGGTGCGGTTCTCGATCAGGGTTTTGAGTGAAGCTATTTGCGAAAGTTGGGGAGTTTGTAGTAAAGTTGGATTGTTCATGTCAAAATTGAAATGTTAAAATACAAAAAATGAAGAAATTATCCAAGAATCCATGTGTATTTATGTCATGCTTAAAAATAAATTATGGCCAATCAGCTGTCCTCATTGCCGTTTGTGTTAATTTTACGGCGTCTCTAAGGGGTGCCGTTAAGGCTGAGAACATACCCATTGAACCTGATTTGGATAATGCCAGCGAAGGGAAGATGACGCGCTAATTGTACAGAACTATCAAGAATTAGCCCCTTGTTCTTGTTTAATTTTTTAACTAAAATGAAAACAAGATTTTTACTATTTATTTTAATGAGCGGTCATTTAGCAATGGCCCAGGTGAATAAATCGAAGAATTTAACCGACACTACCCGTCGCATTCAAGATATTGAAGGCATCGTCGTCAATGGGCTGCGCGCCAAAGATGCGCCGAACAACACACTCGTCTCCAAAAAGACCCTGAATTCCAAAAATTTCGGCCAAGACATGCCAACGCTTTTGGAATTTACGCCTTCGGTCGTTACAACAAGCGACGCCGGTGCTGGGATAGGCTACAGTGGTTTGCGCATTCGTGGAGTAGACGCAAGTCGTATCAACGTTACCATCAATGGCGTGCCTGTCAATGATCCAGAGTCTCACGACGTCTATTGGGTCAATATGCCCGACCTTGTCGGTTCTGTAGAAAATATTCAGGTACAGCGCGGTGTTGGTTCCTCGACCAACGGAGCCGCAGCTTTTGGCGCCAGTGTCAATATCAAAACCAATAACTTGAAAACCGACCCCTATGCTCGAATGGATCTTTCTGGAGGTTCTTTTGGCACCCTGCGCGGCACCTTGTCAGCAGGCACTGGTCTGCTCAACAAGCGTTTTTCCTTAGATGCCAGAGTATCTGAAATTCGCTCGGATGGTTATTTAGACAGAGCCACAAGTAACTTAAAATCAATGGGCCTCACGGCTACATATCTGACCGAAAAATCGGTTTGGAAGGCAGTGGTGCTCACAGGTCAAGAGCGTACTTATCAGGCCTGGTATGGCACCCCAGAGAGTCGCTATCGCGGCGATTCACTCGGAATGCTCGACTACGCTGCCCGCAATGGCCTAAGCGCAGAAGAAACGACTAACTTACTGACTTCGGGTAGAACCTACAATTATTACACCTATGCCGGTCAAGTAGACAACTACAACCAAGACAACTACCAATTACATTTCATACATCAACTCTCGCCTCAATTGAATTTCAATGCAGCGGCACATTACACTTACGGCCGCGGCTATTACGAAGAATTCCGAAATCAGGATGACCTCAGTGACTATGGATTAGAACCTGTCGTTTTAGGAATGGACACTTTGGCCCAAACAGACCTCATCCGCAGACGCTGGCTCGACAACCATTTTGTAGGTGTAATTTACGGCCTCAACTATCAGCATAATTCAAGGCTCAAATTTACTTTAGGCGGTGCAGCCAATCGGTATGCAGGCGCGCATTTTGGCGAACTTATTTGGGCTCAGTATGCTTCGAATAGCCAAATCTACGACCGTTATTACGACAACGATGCCCTCAAAAGTGAGGTCAGTTCCTACTTGAAAACCAACTATCAAAAAAATGGCCTAGACCTCACCTTAGACTTACAATATAGAGGCATTGCTTACCAATTTTTAGGTGTTGATCAAGTGAGTGGTGAGCTGACAGATGTTACTCAAAATGTGAACTATCATTTCTTTAATCCAAAAGTTTCTTTTGCCAAAAACATGGGCGCACACAATCTATTTGGCTCCTTTGGAATTGCCAATCGAGAGCCTGTTCGACGAGATTTCCGAGAAAGCACGCCCGCCAATCGACCATTGTCAGAGCGTTTATTTGATACCGAATTGGCTTACCGCTTTGCGCACAATCGCCTTTCGGCACAAGCCAATTTGTTCTTGATGTATTATCACAATCAATTGGTCTTGACCGGGCAAATCAACGATGTAGGTGGGTACACCCGAACAAATGTAGACAGAAGCTACCGAGCAGGGCTTGAACTTGAGGCAGCTTTTCAAATCAATAACAAATTGCGTATTCAAAGTTCCACAACGTTTAGCCAAAACAAGATTTTCAATTTTGTGGAGTTTGTCGATGTCTATCTAGACGACGCGCCTTTTTACACTCAAATTCAGATTGAGCACGGCACTACTGACTTGGCTTTCTCTCCTAACTTCATTCAAACACTCGGCCTTCAATATGCACCGCTGGAGCGCTTATCGTTAACGCTGCAATCCAAGTATGTCTCTAGGCAATTTCTAGACAATACCTCTGATGTCAAGAGAAGTTTGGATCCATTTACCTTTACAAACTTGAGTTGCAACTATCAGGTGAAGCAAAAATTTGCACGTTCCGTTGAACTTGGGTTTTTAGTCAATAACCTTTTTAATGCACTTTATGCGAACAATGGTTACACTTTTAGTTATATGTACGGAGGTCAAACCACAACAGAAAATTTCTATTATCCGCAAGCAGGCCGACATTTCTTGTTGAAAATGAGCATCCAATTTTAAATTTCTATCTTTGGAGAAATTCTCCGCATGAAAAAGATTGTCGCTACCCTAGCACTTGTTTGTTTTACACAGGCGTTTGCTCAAGTTATGGAAAAACCACAGCTCGTTGAAAAAATCGACACGAGTGCAAAAGTGGTAACAGAAACCATTGAAATAGCAGTTCCTATTGAAGCCGAAGAAGTGTGGGGGCTACCCGATATAGCCAATCGGCCAACACCTCAGTTTCCGGGCGGACAAGATTCTCTTGATCTTTACATTAAAGAAGCTGTAGAAAGCTTTATTTATGCAGACACCAACGAGACCTTCCCTTGGGGCGAGTCTGTTTACGTCGCTTTTGAAATTGCGACGGACGGTATGGTTACCAAGCCTTTTGTCGAAATGGGATACAATGCCCTTTTAGACAGCGCAGCTCTGGATATCGTGCGCAATATGCCTCGCTGGATTCCAGCAACTAATGAAAATGGCATGCCCATCGTTGCTTCTTATCGCCTGCAAATTCTTTTTGATTTCGATTTAGAACTGGGAGAGGATTTTGAATTTGATGAAGAAGATAACAATTCCAACAAAGCGCATTGGGCTGGTTTTGAATTAGGCGCACAATTGAATACAACTAGCTTTTTAGACCTCAATAGTGCTTTCACCTCCACACCATATTGGGAAAACAACGTGGCTAAAAGTTTAGTTTTTAACTTGAACACTTTCCAACACAAGTTTTCCTTGATCAAAGATGTTTTTGGCATCACAACCGGCTACGGTTTTAGTTTCAACAACACCGAACTCACCTCTTCTTATGTTTTGCAGCACGACGCCGATACCGTTTTTGCACTGGCCAATACCGCTCAGGAATACAAAAGAAACACCATTTACTCGGCTTATTTCACCGTTCCACTTCTTCTTGATTTTACCGCGAATAATACTTACAAAAAGTCTTTTTATGTAAATGCCGGAGTAGTTGGAGGCGTTCGCATGTACAGCCACCAGCGTGTTACGGGTACTTATTCAAATGGCGACAAATTTGAAAATATTACCAAATCTGCATTCAACCTCAATACATGGATGTTGGACGCAACGGTTCGTATGGGTTACGGTTACTTTGGTGTATTTGCCAATTACGCTGTACTTGGTATGTTCAAAGAAGGTACCACAGTAGGTGTGTATCCGCTGCGTTTTGGTATTTCTTTTAATGTGCCTCAGTAACGAAAAGCAGAGAGTTCATTACCGGCCATGAAGGCTTTTGCATCCATGCGCTTTTTGCCTTCCATCTGAATTTCCTTTATCAAGAGAGTGCTTCCTTCGCCGCAAGGAAATAAAATGCCGTCTTTGTGCCCTTCAGGGCCGTCTTGGCGTGTACACGAAAATTCGGCAACGCTGGCATTGAAAATCTTGAATTGTACCCAAGCTTCTTTTTGTTCAGACCAAAGAGTACACCACGCAGCAGGGTAGGGGTCTAGACCTCTGATAAGGTTGTGAAGTTCGGCTGCTGGCAAACGCCAGTTGATGCGCGTATTTTCTTTGAAGAGTTTTGGTGCTAAAGCGCGTTTACCTGTTATGGGTATTTGCGGTTGAGGGCTAATACTGCCCTCAGCCAAAGCATTGCAAGTTTGAAGCGTGAGCTGAGCGCCCATTTCTTGGAGTGCATCGTGCAGTTCTCCAACGGTCATGTGAGCTGTAATATCGATTTTGTCCTGCAGTAAAATACTACCGGCATCAATTTGTTCATTGATCAAAAAAGTAGTGACACCTGTTTGGATATCGCCATTGATGAGCGCCCAATTGATAGGTGCAGCACCTCTGTAGGCGGGAAGGAGTGAAGCATGCAAATTGAAGGTGCCGAGGCGTGGCAACTTCCAAACGACATCGGGTAGCATTCGAAAAGCGACTACCACAAATACATCGGCTTGCAAAGCTGTTAAGGCGCTAAGAAAAGTCTCGTCGCGCAATTTTTCGGGCTGCAAGAGCGAAAGGTTATTGGCTAAGGCATATTGTTTGACAGCACTTTGGTGCATTTGCTGGCCGCGCCCGGCTGGTTTGTCGGCTACAGTTACGACACCAACTACCTGATGTACGCTTTGGTGCAACTCTGCTAAAATTCGCTCGGCAAAAGCGGGCGTCCCCATGAAAACGATACGCAGTGGTGTACTCATACTTGTTTATTTTGCCAATTTACTTTTCGAAGATAGGTAATTGAAATGATGCCCAAGACCCCAAAATAGATGTATTCGACAGTCCAGATCCAATAGACGTCTAGAGCCCAAACTTTGATAAATAGATAGCAAAATATACTGTAAACCCCTACAGTAAAGAATTCAATGAGCATGGAGTGTAGTGTGTTGCCGCTGCCGTGTATCGTCTGAAAATAAACCGAAATGAAGCCGAATAGCAAAATAGATACAGCGATGAGCTTTAGAATTTCTGCGCTTTTTCCTACGTATGCTTCCGCCGGATTCACCATTCTTATCATGGCTTCAGGGTAGAGCAAAGCACCGTGAAAAGTACAGAGCATAAAACCAACTGTTAGCAATTGTATTTTTCTTTGTATCTGCGGAATTTGGGCTGTTTTCTTAGCTCCTAAGTACTGAGAAATATATGTTTTAGTAGTGCCTGCGAAGCCCCATATAGGCACAAATGCCAAAAAGTAAATGGAGCGTATGTTTTGCGAAACAGTGAGGTCAAAAGTACCTTTTTGTTCAAGCCAAGTGAAGAAAAGAGTCCAAGTAGCCAAAGCAGAAAAGCCTTGTAACATAAGCGGGCTACCCACTTTGAGTAACTCTTTGATTGAGGTTAAATCTACTTTGAAGTAAGCAAGTAGCTGGTATTTTTTCTGCTCCTTAGAAAAGAATAAGAAACAGAGCATACTCACCATGCCAATTCCATCTGCAATTGTAGAGGCTAAGGCCGCTCCTTTGATGCCCATTTGGGGCAAACCATAATGTCCAAAAATGAGCGCGTATGCCAAAATTGCGTTGGAACTTGCTGTGAGTATAGACGTAATGAGTACAACCCATGATTTTCCTTCGGCTAAAAAGAATGCTTGAATAGAAAGTGTAATCA
>JAIXXP010000077.1 GCA_027490665.1 Cryomorphaceae bacterium
ACCTGGATTGCCTACCCAATGTTGGCACCAGACCAAGAATTACTCTCTACAGACGTTACCATCCGTTTGCGCGTCAATAAAGAATACAAAAACTTTACAGGTTCTGGTGAAAACGCCGGTAAGCCAATGTACGGTTGGAGTATGGATCAAATCGCCACACAAATTGGCTCGCAAGACATGCTCAAGGAGGCGCTAGACCTCATCAATGTGGTGCCTAACCCTTATTATGCCTTCTCAGAGTATGAGCGCAACAAACTAGACAACCGCATCAAAATCACGAACTTGCCTGAAAAGTGCCAGATCCGCATTTATTCTTCCAACGGCAAACTCATTCGAAATATCAAAAAGGATAGCCCGCTGACCTTCCAAGATTGGGACCTCACCAACCACGCTGGCATTCCTGTTGCTTCGGGTATTTACCTCATTCATGTGGAGGTACCAAATGTGGGAGAGCGCGTACTCAAGGCATTTATTGCCATGCGCATGGTCGATTTACAGAATATTTAACGAGCCTTTAACAAGTAGCCGTAGAAAGATGGGGTAATTTTACACTTCAAACAAATGCATATGAAAAAACTATTCCATCTCAGCGCCCTTATTACCTTGTTTTCTTTCATCGCTAACGCTCAGGTCTACAACCTGCCAAATTTACCTTTCGGTCTAGCAGACTACGAACCTTTCGTTGATGCGCAAACCATGGAAATTCACCACGACAAGCACCATGCGGCCTACGTCAACAACCTCAACAAGGCCATTTCCGGTACAGCAATGGAAAAAATCAGCATGAACGACCTCCTTATGTATGCTAGTTTCCGCTCTGCAACCGTTCGCAACAATGCAGGCGGGCACTATAACCATAGTCTGTTTTGGGATATCCTTGCTCCTAAAGAAAAACAAGGCCCTATTTCATCAGAACTTCAAAAAGCAATCGATTCAAAGTTCACCTCTATCGACTCGTTGATTGCCACTATAAACAAGGCTGCGAGTACGCGTTTTGGTAGTGGCTGGGCATGGTTAGTTGTTACACCACAAGGAGAACTTGCTGTATATAGCACTCCCAATCAAGATAATCCGATCATGGATATTAGTGCTGAGCGCGGCATTCCCATTTTAGGCATCGACGTCTGGGAACACGCTTATTATTTAAAGTACCAAAACAAGCGCGCCGATTACCTTAGTGGCATCTGGAACCTTATCAACTGGGGAGCTGTTTCTGATAAATACGCGGCAGCACTTACTGATCCTCTTTTAAAAGAATTAGAAAAAGACAACTGGTTGGCTATCAAAGATTTTCATAAAGTAATGGCGCAAACTTTTCATCCTGCAGAAGAAAAAAACTTTGCGCCTCTGCGCACACGAAGCGGTGAGCTCTACGCAAAAGCAATTTTATTGAAAAATTCAACTCCACCTACATCTGCCAACAACGAACGGGTTCAGGAAGCCCTTACGCGTCTTGAAAAACAGTGCTTGGACATCCATCAATTGGTACAAAAACCAAGTAAAGATGAGGAGAAGAAAAACACACAACTTTTTGAAATGATTACCAAAGCCCACGATATCTTTCACGAGGTAGAGGGTCTCTGTCACGACTAATTCAGATATATCTTAACCTTGCGTTAAAACCTTTGCAACTCAATTCCGTATCTTTGTCAAAAAGAAGCCGGTGCGTTTTGAGTTAACCAAAGAATTTATTGCCGAACTGCGTCAAAAAATTGTCGCGGCAGATGAACTTTGGATACAAGAGCAAGTCTTAGAGCTCCACTACGCCGAAATCGCCGAAATTCTCGATAAGCTCACCAACGACGAAGCCAAATTCATCTACTTCATGGTAGATGAAGACACGCAGGCCGACATCTTAATGGAGCTCGAAGAAGAAGTCCGCGATCGCTTCTTGGCCTCGCTCTCTAGTAAAGAGATGGCCGACCAGCTCGAAAACCTCGACTCCGACGACGCCGCCGATATCCTCGGTGACCTCCCCGACGACAAAATCCAGGAAGTCATCTCCCACATGGAAGACGACGAAGCGGCCGAAGACATCGTCGACCTCCTCAACTACGACGACGACACCGCAGGGGGGCTCATGCAAAAAGAATTTTTTCAGGCCAACGTAGAATGGCCCGTGAATCGCGCCATCATTGAACTGCGCAAGCAAGCCGCAGATGTCGAAAAAGTATACAATATCTTTGTGGTCGACGACGACGAACACCTCCTTGGGGTGCTCTCGCTCAAACGCCTGCTCTTTGCAAATGCCCGCACCAAAATTGGCAGCATTTACCAAAGTAAAAAAATCATTTCGGTCAAAGCCAGCGACACCGCTGAGTTGGTGTCTAAAGTCATGGAAAAATACGACCTCGTATCGGTTCCGGTGGTCGATTACCAAAACAAACTTGTTGGCCGCATTACCCTAGACGACGTCGTTGATTACATCAAAGAAGAAGCCGACAAAGACTTCCAAATGGCAACGGGTATCTCAGACAAAGTCGATTCCGATGCGCCAATTTGGAAATTGAGTTTCTCTCGCCTACCTTGGCTGATCATCGCCATGTTTGGTGGCACCATTGGCGCAAAAGTGATTTCTAATTTTGAATCCAGCATTACCGCCATCCCGGCAATGGCCTTCTTTATTCCGCTAATTACCGCAATGGGTGGCAACGTAGGCGTTCAGTCTTCGGCAATTGTGGTTCAATCTTTAGCCAGAGGCGACAAAGACCTCGGCAGAATTTTACCAAAATTGATCAGAGAAGGAAGCGTTGGCCTTATGAACGGGCTTATCCTTTCAAGCCTCATCTTTTTAGTCGCCACCGTTTTTGTCGATATCCATTTAGGCGTTGTGGTGAGTTTGTCGCTCTTCACCGTGATTTTATTTGCAGCCATTTTTGGCACACTCTTCCCAATGATCCTCAATCGGTATAAAATAGACCCTGCCCTAGCCATCGGCCCGTTTGTTACCACACTCAACGACGTCATCGGCATCTTTATTTACTTCTCGATTGGCTTGTTGTTAATGTAATGAGTACAAAACAGCTCGGCCTAAAAGAAAATTGGCAACAATTTAGTTTACTTATCCTCGTCAACGCCTTTGTAGGTGGCATGGTGGGCATGGAGCGCAGCATTCTTCCTCAATTGGCCGAACAGGAATTTCACTTAGCTGCTAAGACAGCCATTCTTTCATTTATTGTTGTTTTTGGGATTACCAAAGCGCTCACCAATTATTTTGCAGGTACTTTGGCCAACCGCTGGGGACGCAAAAATCTCCTGATCTTGGGCTGGGTGTTTGCCCTTCCCGTTCCGTTTCTTTTGATCTACGCACCCAGTTGGTCCTGGATCATCTTTGCCAATGTGTTCTTAGGAATCAATCAAGGCTTGGCCTGGAGCAGTACCGTGGTGATGAAAATTGATTTAGTAGGCCCAAAAAACCGAGGCTTTGCCATGGGTATCAATGAGGCTGCAGGCTATATTGCAGTTGGTGCAGTAGCATTCTTTAGTGCCAGTATTGCCCATTCGTACGGAATTCGTCCGAATAGTTTTTACATTGGTATTCTCCTTTCTGTTCTCGGATTGCTCTTTAGTATTTTTTTAATCAAAGATACACGTGGGTTTGTACAACTCGAAAGTGAAAAAAGTACTGCCCCACTATTGAATAATATTTTCAAAGAAACGACATGGACAAATCCTAATTTAGGTAGTATAAGCCAAGGTGGCTTGGTCAACAACCTCAACGACGGCATGATCTGGGGCTTGTTCCCTATCTTACTCCTGAGCAAAGGATTTACTGTGACTGAGCTCGCCCAAATTATTGCCATTTACCCAACTGTTTGGGGCCTTAGCCAATTGTTTACGGGAAAACTTGCCGATAAATTACCTAAAAAATCACTTTTATTTTGGGGCATGTTATTGCAAGGCAGCGCCATTCTTGGTTTCATCTGGGCACAAACTTTCTTTGCTTTTGCTAGCCTCAGTGTTGTTCTTGGGCTCGGCACAGCGGTTGTTTACCCAACTTTTTTAGCAGCCATCGCTGACAACACCCACCCGAGCCAGCGCGCCCAAAGTATAGGCGTGTATCGCCTCTGGCGAGACCTCGGCTACGCAGTGGGCGCCCTACTCACCGGCCTCCTTGCCGACTTTTGGTCCATTCATACCGCCATCTTTGCAATTGGCTGCATCACAATCCTTTCTGCACTTGTGATTCAATTGCGCATGCGTCCGGTTTCCTAGAATCAAAAAAGCTTCGTATCTTTGCACTCCACTAAAAACCCGGAGAGGTGTCCGAGTGGTTGAAGGAGCACGCCTGGAAAGTGTGTATAGGTCTAAAGCTTATCGAGGGTTCGAATCCCTCTCTCTCCGCAAAACATTTGAAAAGCTAGCCGAAAGGCTGGCTTTTTTGTTTTACATGTGTCAAAAGCTTGCTTTTGTAAGCATTGTGAAAGAAAAAAGGCAAAGTTGCGCAGCAACTGGCTTTTCAGTTGTTTTGGTCCTCCCCTCAAGGGTTCACGAGCGATAGCGCGTAATCAAAAATTCCTACTCACCCCCAAAAATAAAGTATTCACCCACCTCGCATCGATAGGAGTGTTATTCATCAAGAAAGTATAACGATATCCTCCCTCAATTAGAAAACCATTGGTTTTTAAGCTCACTCCTAAACCAAGAATTGCGGTATGATACGTTTGTCTGAATTTCTCCGCTTCACTCCACAGATAGTAGCTGCCATAAACGTAGTTTGCAGTTGCCAGTATATTCCAATTTTGTTCAGGTGAAAAAACATTATATCTGAAAAATGGACCTATCCATCTAGAGAGGCGAATACTTGGTGCTAGCAATGAATCTTTGGCAAAAACAGTCTGATAATCGGTGTTATACTCTAAACCAAATGCCATTCTTTCATTCAAGTGAACACCTATCCTGGGACAAATTTTTATACCACCGCCACCGAGTTCCGCTCCCTCTACTATCAGTCCGCCGAAATTCATCCCGAGATGCAAACCATATCGATTCGTTGTATCTTGCTTATTGGTTTGTGAGTAGCTACTTGTTATATGCAACAAGATTACTATAAAGAGTAGAAATGTACCTCTCATTGTTTAATGTTTACTTAAAGGTGTAATTTGTCTTCACAACAAAATTTATTTGGGAACTAACGCTTTTCGAGTAAGAATTATTGTCCGGAACAAAATGACCTTTTTTTCATATATTTGATATATGGTATACCTATACATCCTCCTTATCGTTCTGGCCATTTTTCCCTTGGCACTATTTGCTAAAAAGCAACCAAACAATAGATATATCAAGATGGGATACGTAGCACTTGTGCTGATTTCGATTGGGTATTTATCCTTTGACTACCTGCAAAATCCTAAAGAATCTTCGGCTTTTACCTTGATATTATTACTTGTTTTGGTTTCAACCAACAAGCTTTTTAATCCTAGGGCTTCGAGGTAATTCCTACACCACCTCCGTATTCCCCTTCCCACCAAACAACGGCTTTCCTTTCACGCGAACATATGTTCTACATTAGCGCTGAGGAAGTTTAGAGAATTCTCCAGATATATCGGATGCATACCTGGGTTTTAAATAAGCATCTGAAATTTCCTCGTTGATAGGATTTATAATCTGATTGGATCCTTTTATTGCAACATCAAATTCAATATTTAAGGCTCTTTGCAACTTTGCTAACGTCATTAAATTCAACAGTTTATGACCTCTGTATAGCTGTGTAATATAACTAGCTGAAGTACCAATTTTTTGGGCTAAATCTTTCTTTTTGAGTCCTTTTTGAGTAGCAATTTCTTGAATCTTTTCTAAAAATTTAGCCATAATAAGCTTGGCCTCTAATTCGAGCTGATCCTGCTCATTATCAAAGGATAAAATGGTTTTAAATGCTGTTTCGATTTCTCCGTGTGCACTATTCGATGATTTCGTATTCATAACCAGCTACTTTTTCAATTAAATTTTTAGTTTTTTGGTTGATCCCCTGCGATTTTTTCTTCTCAAGAAGTTCCGCCATTATAATCACAAAAGTTCTGTCTTTTATGGTTTGTTCTTTACAGTAAATTCTATCGTTAGATTGCCCTTTAAAAAATTTCATGGCTGTAACACCTTTACTTTTTTTATTGATGTCTTCCTTATCATAAACCTCAGTATTACGTATCCGCTGAAGAACTAGATTCACGATAAAATTAAACTTCTTTTTGTGGCGCGCATCCTTTGTAAGAAATTCAAGAATTGGTTTATAATTTTGAACATCGATACAAACAACCACTGACCCATCCTCATTTGATCTGATTATCTTTGCCTGTCGTTTCACAAAATTAAGCTATTAGTTCATTTTTACCAAATTTTAAATTCAAAATCTAGTATG
>JAIXXP010000011.1 GCA_027490665.1 Cryomorphaceae bacterium
GCTACGGCGAAAGCGTGAACTTGTTCTTAGGGATTGCCAACTATGCTTTAGGTGGCGAATGGTTGGCTACTTCACCAGCAGTTGTATTACAAGGCAACACCTTCAACTCTACAGACTACGCCTCACAAACCTACACTTTCAACTACGTTGTGAGCGATGGTTGTGCGGTTGATCAAGCAACGTCAACCGTTATTGTATACGCAGCACCAAGTGCAGGCCAAGATGGCAGCATCACCGTATGCTTGAATGAGCCGTTTGACTTGCTCACCGGAATAGGTGGCAACGTAGACTTGAATGGCACATGGTACAACCCAAGCAACCAAACCTTGCCAGGAAGTTTAGATACTTCAGGTTCTTTGGCGGGTCAGTACAATTACGATTATATTGTCACAAGTACTATTTGTCCGAACGACTCTTCAAATGTTATTGTTATTGTTGATGGTTCTTGCGATTACACAGCAATGGTTGAGGAGCTCATGGGCCAATGGGAGGTATATCCGAACCCAGCAACCACGACATTAACTGTTTCTAATCATTCGGGCTTGTCTGTATCAAATATGGAATTATTAGATCTAAATGGCAAAGTACTTTACAATTCAACATGGGGCAATCAACTAGAGAAGAATATTGATATGACACCTCTTCAAACTGGAATGTATATTTTAAAACTGACCTTTGATGGCCAAACATCTAGTAAGAGAATTATAAAACAATAATGAATTTATTTGATAACAAAAGTTTAAAAGGGGGCGCAAGCCCCCTTTTTTTGTTCGAGAAAAAAACTTACATTTGAGATGTCTAAAACTATAAATTCTTAACTATGATGAGAAAACTTTACTTCAAACTGTTCTTTCTCCTATTTTCAGCTCTTGGCACTAGCGCTTTTGCGCAATATTGTACACCAACTTTTTCAAGTGGGTGCTCTTTCGGTGACCAAATCCTGAATTTCAACACTACGGGAGGCGTTAGCAACATTACCAACAACAACTCTGGTTGTAGTGCAGGTTACTACCAATATTTTGCCGGCCAATCGGTATCACAATTGCAAGGCCAAGATGTCACACTCAATATGCAAGCGGGCCCAACATGGGGCCAGGGCTTCAAAGTCTGGATTGACTGGAACAACAACCTTTCTTTTGCCGATGCAGGAGAGTTGGTTTATACCTCACCAGGATCTGGTATTGCAGTAAACAGCGCCGTGATTACCGTGCCGTTTTCAGCATCAGTCGGCACCCTGCGCATGCGTGTATTGTGTAACTATGCCGGCATTCCTGCAGCAGTAGATGGTTGCCCTGTGAACCAGTTTTATGGCGAATGCGAAGACTACGATTTCGTTGTTTTAGCCTCCGCATCTTGTTCTGGAACCCCAACTGCTGGTACAGCAATTACTTCATCAGCATCTATTTGCCCTAGTGTAAATTATACCCTTTCTCTTTCAGGTGCTACTTTAGCAGCAGGCCTTACTTACCAATGGCAGTCTGCACCAAGTGCAACAGGCCCTTGGACAAGCATCCCAACTGGAACTACTCCAAGTTTCATCACTTCTCAAACAGTAGATACGTGGTATCAGTGTATTGTTACTTGTTCTGGTCTAAGTGCTACTTCATCTGTTGTAGGAGTCACTACCAACTCTTTCTTGGCATGCTACTGCACCAGCACTGCAACCTCTAATTTTGACGAAGAAATTCTCAATGTAACTTTAAATACCTTAAATAATTCTTCAGCTTGCAGCACCACTGCTCCAGGTCCAGGCTCTGTAGCTAGTCTATATTCAAATTACACGACCCTAACACCAACCATTCTTTCTCCAGGAGTAGTTTACCCGCTTTCAGTAGAAATTGGAACTTGTAATGGCAGTTATACCAACTGCACAAAAGTATGGATCGATTTCAATCAAAATGGTTTGTTTACAGATGCAGGAGAAAATGTATATACCTCTCCAGCAACATCTGTAGGACCACATTTTGAATTAGGAAACATCACCATTCCAGCGGGTGCAATCTCTGGTAATACAATGATGCGCGTTGTCAATGTTGAAACTTGGGACCCAGCGAACATCAATCCATGTGGTACTTACACTTGGGGCGAGACCGAAGATTATTTAGTCAACATTTCTGCACCACCAACGTGCCCGCAACCAACCAACTTCTCTTTGATCCAAGCTAGCAACACTACTGCACAGGTAGAGTGGGTAGCAGGTGGTTCTGAAACGCAATGGCAAATTGAATACGGCCCACAAGGCTTTACGCCAGGTACTGGAACATCTGTAATTGTGACGGCAAATCCTTACACCATTACAGGTTTAACAACCAACTCATTCTACCAAGCTTACATTCAAGGTATTTGTACGCCTGGTGATACCTCTTATTTTACACCGCCAGTTGCATGGAATACTTACAACCAAGGCCAGTTTGTCGATTGGGACAACGCTTGCCCAACCAACGGTTTTGAAGACATCGCTGGTTTTGCAACCAATGCCAACTTAACAGACGATTCTGAATTAGGCGTTACACTTCCATTTACATTCTTATATCAAGGCATCCTCATGAATACCATGACAATTGGCAACAACGGCGGAGTAATTCTTGGTTCAACAACAGCTCAAGTGAATTACAACATGCCTGCTTCTGGAAATGGTTTGTTCCCCTACATTCAAGATTTAGGTACAGCAATTACACCTAATGGCGTTTATTATGGTCAAGTAGGAAATTCGCCAAATGCCAAATTCATTGTCCAATGGAACAACGTGCCTCACTATGGTTTCCCGACACCAACAAATGGCGCGAGCTTCCAGTTGGTAATTGAAGAGGCTACAAATGAAATCTATTATGTCTATGACGACGTTGAAATGGGCAATACTGCTTGGAACAACGGCGCCGATGCAGAAATTGGTTTGCGTGGTCCTAACAACGTCAACGTTTCTATCAATAACACGGCGTATTTACAAGACAACAGCTGTGTTCACTTCTACTACACGAACTGTCCGAAGCCAACAACATTTGCAACAAGCTATGTTGCCCCAGACGAAGCCATGCTTACTTGGACAGCAGGCGCGGCAGCTGAAACCAACTGGACCATCATCTACGGCCCAGCAGGTTTTAACCCAGCTACCGGTGGTTTAACAGCAAACTCTACAACCAATTCTGTGGTTTTAACAGGACTTAACCAATTGACGGCTTACGATGTTTATATCTATGCAGATTGTGCAGTTGGTTTACAAAGTTTAGGTTTGGAAGGCAGTTTTACAACGCCTCCATTCTGCGCCAACCCTACCAACTTGCTAGCAAGTACTGAGGTAGACAGCCTTATCTCTTCATGGTCTTGGACGCAATATTCTGCGCAATACCCTTCAACGAGCTTCAACCTTCAGTTGACGCTTCCAGGAGCAGCACTTTACAGCGGCACCATCTATAACCTTAACAACAACCTTACCGACACAACTTACGACAGCGAGTTCATGGCAGGTCAAACTTTTGATGTCTATGTCCAAGCTGTTTGCGGTCAGGATACTTCTTTCTACGTAGGTCCGTTCAACGTGGTATTCCCACTCACAAATGACACCCTATGTGGTGCGCAAATGATCCCAGTAAATGGTCAAATGTATATGTTCAACAACACGGGTGCTACATTTGATGTTGCAGAGTTAGCTATGGTTCCGCCAGCAACAGGTGCACAAACCACAACAGGTTGGGCCAACCAAAACCTAGAAATGACCACATGGTTCAAGTTTGTGGCACCGCCTTCAGGAGCAGTTCGCATCAATTGTACTGGTGTTTCTTACAATGGTCAAATGGCAGTTTATGGTTCGCCAAACTGTAGCAACATTGCTGGCTTCCAAATGATGGCAGCTAACGACGACGACCTCGGCGGTGTCAATCAAGCACCAAACTTTACTGTTTGTGGCATGACGCCAGGTACAGCATACTACATGATGCACGACGCATTTAACTTCACAGCTGGTAACCATGCAATTCAACTATACGAAATCGTTCTTGATGCAGGGGTTGAGGGTGAATTACTCGAGGTATGTTACGGAGATACCGTTAACTTATTCTTAGGTATTGCCAACTACCAATTGGAAGGAACTTGGTCTGAAACAACACCAACTTTAGGCTTGAATGACAACCTATTCAACACAAACGGCTTGGCTTCAACAATGTATGAGTTTACCTATACCATTCAAGATGGTTGTGCTTCAGACGCTTCTAACGCGTATCTTCAAATCTATTCTGCACCTAACCCAGGTGAAGGAGGAACAATCAATGTATGTTTGAATGAGCCTTTCAACTTGGTTTCGGGTATCAGCGGCTTGGTTGATCTAGACGGTGTTTGGTACAACAACGCTTCTATGGAAACGCTACCTAGTTCAGTAGATACTTCAGGTACTACAGGCGGAAACGTAACGTATACATACACAGCAAGCAATGGTGTTTGCCCAGATGAGTCTACGACAGTTACTGTTGTAGTGAATGGCGGCTGTGACTTCACTGCTGGTATTGAAGAACTTGCAACTTCTTTTGAAATGGTTCCTAACCCAACAAATGGTCAAGTAAATATCACTTGGACTTCGAATGCGACAGGAGCAATTTTGATCACTGATTTGAACGGAAAAGCATTGCAAACAATTCAAACAGTTGGCCAACAAACCACTATTGACTTGAGTGACTACACGCCTGGTGTATATCTTGTCACGCTTCAAGTTGGTGAGCAAGTCAATACGCAACGCATCATCAAACAGTAACATTCTGCTTTAAAGCTTATCATATGAAAACAAAAATTCAATCTTTACTTACGGCTTTACTGCTCCTCGTTGGGGCAGTAAATAGCCAATGCTTGATGCCTAACCCTTACGGTACGGCCACAGCTCCCACCACTGCAGGCGCAATTAATATTTCGACGTGTTCATTTTATGGTGAATACTCTACAATCAATGCCGTTCAAGCTGCTACTACCTATATTTGTTCTATCGCTGGACCAGGTTATGTGACCATTACACAAGGTGCACCAACGGGGCCAATTATTGCCTTTGGCGTCGGACCACTTTCTTGGAACTCAACTGTAGCAGGCACCTATTATGCGCATTGGGCACAAGATGCGTCATGCGCAACTTTAGTTGCTTGTCAGACCTCTACAATAGAATACGTTGGTCCCGCTTCAGCTTGTATTAACCCTGTTGCTGCCGGTGCTGCCCAGTCTAGCCCTGCTTTGGCTTGTCCTTCCCAAAACTTTAACCTTTCATTGAACGGTGCAACTTTAGGTTCAGGCCTAAGCTACCAATGGCAAAGTTCTGCCACATCTGGCGGCCCTTGGACGGCTATTGCTGGCGCAACAAACGGAAGTTTGTCCACTACGCAAGCAACAGCTACTTACTACCGTTGTGAAGTCATCTGTAGCGCTGGTACGCCAGCATACTCTACTGAAGTTTTTGTCGCGATGAACTCTTTCATGAACTGTTACTGTAATTCAGCTGCTACCGCAGCGCCATTTGATGAAGAGATTTACAGCGTAACAGTCAATGGTGGTTCAACCGACCCATTGTATGCCAACACAAACGGTTGCGCTACAGTAGCTCCAGGTCCTGGTTCTATATTAGGTGGATATTCAAGCTTCACAACAATAGCTCCAATTACGACAGTAACCACAGGCCAAACCGTTGCTTTCTCTATTCAACAAGATGAGTGTGACGGCGCACCCTATTATGCAAATGGTATCGGTGTTTGGATAGACTTCGACCAAAATGGTACTTTTAACAACCCTGCAGAATTGGTTTACATGGATCAAACAACTGTGATGGGCCCACGTACTGTAAATGGATCTATCACTATTCCGCCAACGGCTTTAACCGGAAATACGGTCATGCGCATTGTATGTGCTGAGGGCGCTGCTGCAACTGGTTTTACAATTCTAACACCATGTTTATCATACGGCTACGGTGAAACTGAAGACCACCTTATCAATATCATTGCAGCTAACCCATGTGCTGGGACGCCAAATGCGGGTGACGCTTTAGCATCGGCAACAACTGTTTGCCCAACTACTCCTGTGAATATGTCTCTTGGCAATGCAACAAATGCTTCCGGAATTACATTCCAGTGGTTGAGTGCAGCATCAGCAACTGGTCCTTGGACTGCAATCGCTGGCGCAAACAATGCTACCTACGGTACTACGGTTTCTGCGGATACTTACTTTGCTTGCGTGCTTACTTGTACAGCTTCTGCAGCCGCAGATACTTCTACCGCTGTTCAGGTATTGTCTACACCTTTCTACCAGTGTTATTGCAATACTGTCAATGCAGGTGGAGCAGGTTCTTTAATGGATAATGTTGCTTTTGCGTTTGGTGGTGCGAGTTTCTGGAATAATAACACGGCAACAACGCAACCTACAGCAAGCCCTTATTACAGTGCCTTTACATCTGGCCCTGCGGTAATTCAAGGAATGGAATACGGCATTGGTGTAACTGTTCAAGCACCATCTCTCTATACTGGTGCGATTGTTTCCGTTTGGATTGACTACGACCACAGCGGTTCTTATGAGCCTACAGAATGGACACAAGTTGGCACGAACATTCCTGGCAACACCACAGGTACGGTGAACATTACCATTCCAATGACCGCTTTAACGGGCAACACCGGTATGCGCGTGCGTTCTAGAGGTGCTTTGAACCAAAATGGTGCAGGTAACGCTTGTACCAACATGGGTTCTGGTGAAACCGAAGACTACGTCATCAATATCTTACCAGCACCAGATTGTGCCAACCCAACGAATATTACGGCTACTTCAGGTGTAGATAGCATCATCACGAACTGGAACTGGGCTCAAACTTTATTGCCGATTACAGGCTACAACTACCAATTGGTTGAAGCTGGAATGCCATTCTCTAGTGGTACTACGTATGTCATTGATGCTAATACGAACGATGTACTTGTCGACCCTTCATTTATTGCAGGTCAGTCTTTTGAAGTATATCTTCAGGCAGTTTGTGGTCAAGACACCTCTTATTTCATAGGTCCAGTGCCGGTAATGTTGCCAATGACCAACGACATGATGTGTGATGCTGCAGCAATTCCTGTAGATGGTCATTCATACATTTTCAATAATACTGGCGCAACGGTTGACCCAACAGAGGTTGCGGTTGTTCCGCCGGCGACAGGGGCTCAAACTACAACAGGTTGGTCTAACCAAAACTTGAACCTTACAACTTGGTTCACGTTTACTGCTCCTCCTTCAGGTAATGTACGCATCAATTCCACGGCTATGAATTACAACGGTCAGATTGCAGTTTATGCCGCAACAGATTGTTCGATCCTAAGCTCTATTACAATGGAAGCAGCCAACGATGATGATTTAGACGGAGTCAATACGGCACCTAACTTCACTATTTGTGGTTTAAACCCTGGCGATACTTACTATCTCCTTAACGACGCATTCAACAACACAGCAGGTAACTATGCAATTGCTATTTCTGAAATTGACCTAAATGCTGGTGTTGAAGGAGAGGTGCTTGAAGCATGTTACGGTGACACCGTTAACTTATTTAATGGTATTGCTAACTACCAAACGGGTGGTACTTGGACGCAAACAATTCCTACATTAGGCTTACAAGGATCCAACTTTGTAACCACTGGTTTAGCTACTGTATTCTTTGAGTTTACTTATGCTTTGGTAGATGGCTGTGCTTCTGATGACGTAAATGCTTACGTAGACGTATACCCTGCCTCTAGCGCTGGAACAAATGGTACATTCACAGTTTGTAAAAACGAGCCATTCAATTTACTTGCAGGCTTAACAGGCACCGTAGACATGGGTGGTTATTGGCTAGATCCGAGCAACAATCCAATTGCCGGAAACATCGATACCGCATCAAATATCCCTGGAAACTTCAACTACGATTACATCGTTACTAACGGCGTTTGCCCTGCAGATACCGCTACAGTACTTGTAGTTGTAGATGGTAGTTGTGATTTCACAGCGGGGATGGAAACACTTGCAGGTAGCATTGCAGTATATCCAAACCCGTCTTCGGATATGTTAAATATCGAAAATAGCTTGGGTCTGGTAATTGATCAAATCGAATTACTAGACATGAGCGGAAGAGTGGTGTTTGTAGCTCAAAAAGGGGCGTTTAACAACGAACTTGCCCAGTTAAACGTAATGAACCTCACAACGGGTGTTTATACGTTAAAAATGACGGCAGGAGCACAAACTTTCACCAACCACATTATTAAGCAATAAAAACCTTTATTTTGTTGAAAAGGCGCGCCTTATGGCGCGCCTTTTTTATTTTGAAAATTAAGTAAATATGCTGACGGATTGCTGCCTTTGACTTCAATTATTTTGCAAATCACATTCTTTTAGCTACATTTGGTTCTTAATTATATTAGATTTATTGGGTTGAATAACTAATAAGTCAATGAAATATTGAGGCAAAAAAACGAGTTAATCCTTTGATTAGCAAGTTGTTTTGTGTTTTATTGCCAATAGTAATTCAAGGAATTAACCTAAATTAGTGAGAATGAATTTCGAGATGAAAAACATGAATACAAACGAAAAAAACACAAAATGTTACATGAATTTGCAAAATAATCATGTTCATTCTTACTTATTAAATGATAATAATCGATCAATTATGAATAGATCTCTATTTGCTACTAGTTTAAAAAATTGGTTTGTTTCTGGCGCGGCGGTTTTATTGATCATCCTAGCTTCTGGCCTGGATGTCTTAGCTCAAAACGTATCGCTTACCTACACTGGTGCCACCACTTGGACTGTTCCTGCGGGTGTTACTAGTATAACAGTAAAAGCAAAAGGTGCTGCCGGAGGCACAGGTGGATTAGATGGAGGCGGTAATACACCAACCTCACCAGGAAGCCTAGGTTTCGTCAATGCTGTTTATTCAGTAGTTCCTGGAGATGTCATCGGCATTTATCCAGGATTTAAAGGAGGTAATGGTAGCACAGGTACAAATTGCTGTGGAGGCGCAGGTGGTTCATCCACTTATGGCAATTACGGTGGTGGTTGGGGTGGTAATGCATCTTTCAATGGTTCATCGGGCGGCGGCGGTGGCGGCGGAGCTGCTACAATTGTCACAAAAAACACTTCGGTAGTTGCAATTGCAGCAGGAGGTCCTGGCGGTGGCGGCCATGGTAACTGTTTCAATAGCGGTTATGCTGGTGCCACATGGATTGCTGCAGGAACTACAACTTATGGTACAAATGGCGCATACGGAAATACTTGCGGATCCTCTGACGGCGGCGGCGGCGGCGGCGGCGGCGGCGGAGCACTCGGTGGATTAGGTGGCTGGACCCACGTAACTTCCTGCGGTGGTGAATGTGCCGGTGACGGAGGTTACATAGGAACCAACGGTGTGTACGGAGCAGCATCTATTACTTCAAATACAATTATCGGCAATACCAATGCAAATGGTGATGTAGTTATTGAATACACAGCTGTTGCTGGATCAGCTTCTTCAGATCAAACGATCTGTTCTGGAAACAACCCAGCTAACCTAACTCTTTCTGGCTTTATTGGTGTTATCCAATGGCAATTCTCAACTGACAACGTCAACTTTTCAAATATTTCAGGTGCTACAGGTGCAACCTTATCATCTGCTCAAATGGGCGTGTTAACTGCCACAAGATACTACCGTGCAGTAGTATCAGGTGTTGTAACATCCAATGTTGTTACTGTAACAGTGAACCCTACTCCGGTAATTTCCATGACTAATAGCTTGTGTTCAACTAATACATTGCAATGGATGACCATGAATAATATATCTGCAGCTTCTGCTTCAGGGGTTGGTCAGAATGGAATAACGGTTGCAATTACGCAGTCGGGTTCTGGTATGTTGAGTGTTCCTGGAATGTATCAAGCAACTCAGTTCCCTGCCCAATATAACGTGCCTGCTTCAGGCCCTACAATTGCCAATCAATATTCAGGAAATTTTCAAGCTTGTTTTAGCCAACCTGTAGTAAATCCTGTTGTAGCTTTCTCTAGTATTGGAAATCCAGGAACTTGTGTTCCTATTATTGTTTCACAACCTTACTCAGTAATTTGGACCGGCCAAGGTATGACCTATACATCTCCAACACAAATGACAGGTTGTGAGGGGAAAACAATTATTCGCCTTGATGGCACCGTTACTTGTGTGAACTTTAACTACACACAAAGTGAGTATTACAGTACGATTGCTTTCGGTTTTGAAAACCAAAACTGTTATTCTCCTACTGTTTGTTCTGGTAGCAGTGTAACTCTCAATGCCTCCGGTACTGCAAATTATGCTTGGACACCATCTACAGGTTTGAATACGGCTTCTGGCGCAAGTGTAATTGCCACACCTTCAGCAACAACTACCTATACTGTTTCAGATCCAACAGATATTTGTGCGGCGCCTTTAAGCATTACGGTAAATGTGAATCCTACTCCAGTTGTAACTGTCCCTTCAAATATTGTTGAAATGACAGGCACAACTATTCCGGCTCAAACTTTCACTTCTACAGTTACTGGTTCAACATTCGCTTGGACCAACTCTGCAGCTTCTATTGGTTTGGCGGCTTCTGGTGCTGGATCAACACCTAGCTTTGTTGCTACAAACACTACTGCTTCACCAGTAACAGGAACAATCAATGTTACACCAACAGCGCCTAACACATGTGTTGGTGCTGCACAGGCATTCACAATTACTGTTGATCCAACTCCAAATGTGAATCAACCTGCAAATGTTACCAACTGTGAAGGTACGCTCACTGCTGTAGATTTCACCGGTACAACTGCCAATACTAATTACCTCTGGACAAACTCAAATACATCAATTGGTTTAGCAGCCTCAGGTTCGAATGATCTTTCATTTACCACCCAAAACCCAACAAATGTTGCCCAAACGGCAACAGTAATAGTAACGCCACAGGCTTACGTTACTCAGGGTTATGTTTGGGGTTCGGTGAATGAGAATGGAACATTAACGTTAAATGCACCTGCTGGTAAAGTGTTTACTAACGTAGCTTTTGCAAGCTATGGTACACCTTCAACACCTGTAAATGGTAATTATACGTTAGGTGCTTGTAACGCGGCAACGTCTAATTCAGTTATTTCAGGCTTAGCCATTGGAAACAGTACCATGAGTGTTGTCGCTAATAACGCGACCTTCGGCGATCCTTGTGTTACTTCTTCTAAGGCACTTGCTGTAAAATTGGGTTATGGTGTATCTGTAACTGGTGTTCCTAGGACTTTTACGATTACTGTTAATCCGTCTGCTTCTATCGCAAACTCAACAGATACAATTTGTACGGGTACCGCATTTTCTTTTGCAACAAACAACTCGGATATTGTACCGGCAAATACTTCATATTCTTGGACTGTAGCAAATAACCCAAATATTACAGGCGAAACCAGCCAAGCAACGACTTCAACTGCGGTTAGCCAAACTCTTTTCAATTCAACGAGCCTCGATCAAATTGCCGTATACACGATTACACCTTCATCAGGTGCTGCTGCATGTGTGGGTGCGCCATTTACTTACAATGTAACGGTTACACCTTTACCAACTACAATTAGCACAACTGGGTCAACAACATTTTGTGATGGGGGTAGTGTTACACTCATTGCTCCTGTAGCGCCATTGCAAATGTCTTACACTTACCAATGGAATTTAAATGGAGCTCCAATTACAGGCGCAACTTCAATTTCATATATTGCCAATGCATCAGGATCTTATACTGTAACAGTAACTAACAATGCAGGATGTTCTGCAACATCACTTGCAGTTGTTGTAACTGAAAATCCATTACCTACTGTTGCTGCCATTACCGGCACCACAACAGTTTGTGTTGGATCAACAACTACACTCTCTTCACTCACTGCAGGTGGTTCTTGGACATCTTCTAATACTGCAACTGCAACTGTAAACGCTATATCCGGCGTTGTAACAGGTGTGAGTGCAGGTGCTGCTACAATTACTTATACAGTTACAAATGTAAATGGGTGTGTAAACAGCCAAACAGCTATAGTAACAGTTAATGCTTTACCAGCTGTTGCTGCCATCACAGGGGCATCAAGTGTTTGTGTTGGTTCAGCAGCAACATTTGAAAGCGCTACAACTGGTGGTGTATGGTCATCTTCGAACGCCGCAGTTGCTACGGTTTCTACATCAGGTATAGTAACGGGTGTTTCCGCTGGTCAAGCAACCATCACGTATACCGTAACAAGTGGTGCGGGTTGTGTATCTAGTGTATCTGCAGACATCAATGTCAATGCAGTACCTACTCCAACGATTACTGCTTCTGGAGCTACAACTTTCTGTACTACGGGTACAGTTACCTTAACTGCTAGCGCAGGTTCATCTTATCTATGGTCGAATGGTGCACAAAATCAAGCTATTACTGTTTCTTCAACAGGATCTTACTATGTAGCTGTAACAAACGCA
>JAIXXP010000006.1 GCA_027490665.1 Cryomorphaceae bacterium
GTCGGTTAACTACCTCTGCGATGGCTTCGGTGCTTGCACCAGTGCCCAGCGCTTGAATTTGTTTGATTTTATCTTGGTTGAGCGCTTCTTCCAAGCCTTTGATGAGGCCGTAGAAGGAAACTTCTGCGGTGTTCGGGATAAAAGAAAACACGCTGTTGTCGTAGTCGTGGCCAACGCTGTCAAGGACGTCCTTGACGATGAGGCGACCGAGGGCCTTGCGTTCTTTGTAGATGTCGGCGTCAGAGCCTCTGGAGAAATAAATGCGTTCAAAAGAACATTGCGCTAATTTACGCGGAGCATTGATTTCGATTTCTTTAACCTGACCTTTTTTCTCGATGATGAGCGCGTGTCCTGGTTTCAATTCTTGGATGTCTTCTACTTTAAGGTTGAAGGCTGTTTGGATGACCGGACGCTCAGAGGCTACCACGCAAATTTCGTCGTCTTCGTACCAAAATGCTGGTCGAATGCCGCTTGGGTCTCTTAAGACAAACGCAGAGCCGTGGCCAAGTAAGCCCGCCATAGCGTAGCCTCCATCCCAGCGTTCGGATGCTTTCTTCAGTATTTTATCAATTTTGATTTCGTCTTGAATGCGCGCATAAATATCAGCTTTTGCATACCCAAGGCTTTTGTAATGGGCGTAGAGTTCGTCGTTTTCGACGTCTAGGAAGTGTCCGATCTTTTCCATGACCGTTACGGTGTCGGATTTTTCTTTGGGATGCTGCCCGAGCTCTACCAAAACGTCAAAGAGTTCGTCGACGTTGGTGAGGTTGAAGTTGCCGGCAACCACTAGGTTGCGGGTCATCCAGTTGGATTGGCGCAAGAAGGGGTGGCAGCTTTCAATGGAGTTGCGCCCATATGTGCCATAGCGCAAGTGCCCCAAAAAGACCTCGCCGGTAAAACCAACGTTTTGCTTTAGAAAGTTGACATCTTTTAGGGCAGCAGGGTTTTCATCGTAGATGGCCTTGAACTTGGCATTGATCTGATCGAAGATGTCTTGGGTTGGGTTTTTTTGAACGGAGCGCGTGCGCGAAATGTAGCGTTCTCCGGGTTGCATATCTAGTTTGATGTTGGCAATACCGGCGCCATCTTGGCCGCGGTTGTGTTGCTTTTCCATCAACAAATGCATTTTGTTGAGGCCCCATAAGGCTGATCCGTATTTATCGAGGTAGTACTCCAGTGGTTTTTTGAGCCTTAAAAGGGCTATGCCACACTCGTGTTTGATAGGATCACTCATGGTCTAGGAAATTGAGTGGCAAAGGTAATTCATTATTTGTAATTTTGTATCGTGAAATCAATTTTGGTCATCTTTCTCATCCTTATTCAACTTGCCCTACAAGTAGGTATTCCAATTCACAAGCATTTTTGTGAAATGGACGGTGCATTTGCGTCCTTGGTACTGAAGATAGACCACGAGTGTGCGCAACCTCATGAGGCCCTTCCACCGTGTTGTCAAGAAAAGCAAACAGCTGCTTGCGACGCCAATATGCAAGAGAAGGATTGCTGTTCGGATGAGCTAGAAGTTGTGAAAGCCAACTTTGACCAAGCTTATTCCTCCTTTGATTGGCAATCTATGCATTCCGCAGTTTGTTTGGTGCCAACGTCTTCAAATTTTACTTTTTTCAAGGCACTTCAGGCTCAGAACATTTTAAAAAAAGGGCTGCACTACAGACCGCCACCGCTGTCTTTGAGGGGTAAACAAATTCAAGTGAAAATTCAAGTTTGGCAAATATGAGATCGCAATTAGCATAAATGTTAATTGTTGAACTTATTTATTGACCATGAAATTCATTTTTTTATTCGGAAGCCTTTTAATGGCTTCACATTTTCAAGCTCAAATTAGGGGGGTGGTACAAGGAGCTGATTCCCTGCAAACCAAACCACTCAAAAATGTAAAAATTACCTTGCTTCGGGCGGGCACCACTGTCTACTCTAATGAAGACGGAACTTTTGAAATTTTACTCGGGAAGCAAAGCCCAGACACCTTGCTTTTTAGCGCCAAAGGCTACCGTTCAGACCGCATGGTTGTAACGCGATCAGATCGTTTTGCCGCACTCAATGTAGTGTTGGTTTCTGGTCAGCTGGTTCGAGAAATCGTCGTGTCAGGCGGGAAAGACGCACATGGTATTTCAAAAATGAAAACCTTGCACGTTGAAGAACTCACGAGTGCTGAATTTCGCAAAGCCGCTTGCTGTAATTTGTCGGAGTCTTTTGAAACTAACGCCACTGTTGATGTCAGCATGGCAGATGCCGTATCTGGCGCTAAAAAGATACAGCTCTTGGGTCTAGACGCGGTGTATACCCAATTGCAATTTGAAAATATTCCGTTTTTGCGGGGTCTGGAAAGTGCATTTGGCATGAGCGCTATTCCGGGTACTTGGCTAGAGTCCATTCAAATTACCAAAGGCACCGGATCGGTGGTCAATGGCTATGAGTCCATGGCAGGGTTGGTCAATTTAGAATTCAAGAAACCCAAAGATATGCCGCTTATGAGTTTGAATGCTTATCAAAACCGCTTTGGGCGTACCGAACTCAATTTGCAAAGCGGCCAGCGGCTCTCCGAGCGCTGGCACATGGGGCTATTCGCCTCGGGCGCTGCTGTTTATGGCACTTTTGACCACAATCACGATGGCTTTCGGGATCAAGCGCTCTCCAATACCTTCAGTTTATTGCAGCGCTTCAGCTACCAAGCCCCCCGCATGGAGGCGCAGCTGGGCTTACAGGCCTACACCGACGACAAAACTGGTGGGCAAATGAGTTTCAGCAAGCAAAACCCAGTGGGCTATGGCATGGCGCTGCAGAGTCAGCATATTTCTATGTTTTCCAAAACGGGGTTTTTTGGTAAAAAACCAGGGCAAAGCTTGGGTGTTATTGCCAATGTCAAGTTTCAAGACCTCAATGGGTTTTATGGAGTACGCAATTTTACAGGCAAAGAAAAACGTTTGTATTTGAATGCGATTTACGATGACATCATTGGTAACGCTGATCATAAAATCAAAGCGGGCGCTAGCTTTTTAGGTTTGCAAATACAGCAATTTGCCACGCAGCCTAATGGTGCAATGGTGGTCGGGAATACCCGAACTGAACTCGTTCCGGGTGTCTTTACAGAATACACCTATTCGGGCAATCGTTTGTCTGCGGTTATTGGCGCGCGCTACGACCAACACAATATTGCGGGTGCGCAGTTTTCGCCGCGCGCGCATCTCAAATATGCCCTTACGCCTCAACTGGACCTGCGCGCAACAGGCGGCCGTGCATGGCGCTTGCCCAATTATGTCGCTGACAACCTTTCTCTTTTGGCCAGCTCCAAGGCCTGGATCACGTCTCCAACGTTGCTACCCGAGATTTCTTGGAATGTTGGCGCTTCATTGGTGCAAGGTTTCAGTTTCAAAAAACGCAAGGGTAGCCTTAGTTTGGACGCCTACCACACGCGTTTTTCGCAACAACTTGTCGCCGATCGCGATACAATTTCAAGTTTAGTGGTCTTCAAAAACCTGAGCAATAATTCAGTAGCAACTGTAGTACAAGCCGAGTTCGCCTATGAAGTAGTGCGCGGCCTGGACCTCCGTTTGGCCTATAAGTTTCAAGATGTGCGCGCACTTTATAATGGCAAGTTGCAAAATCAAGTATTGCTACCGCGCCAGCGCTTTTTTACCAATTTGGCGTATCAGACCCGCAATAGACGTTGGGAATACGACCTCACTTATTCGCGCTACAGCGCAGTACGCTTGCCGCATCACGGAATGGGCTCGCCCTGGGCGCTACTCAATGCACAAGTGACGCGCTCCTGGAAAAAAACAGAATTATATGTGGGTGGTGAAAACTTATTGAATTTCACGCAGCAACATCCAATTATGGGCGTCGACAACCCTTTTGGTTCCGATTTCGATGCCACCGAAATTTGGGCCCCAATTATGGGTTGGAATGTCTATTTTGGACTCAGGTATACCTTTAAATAAGCTTATGTTTAAAAAAAAAATCTCGTTTATTTCAAGTCAATTTATACAAGCAATTCCTAAATCTAATCTTTAAAAAATAAATTCATTCATATGAAAAAGCTACTTTTCTTACTTTTTATCTCTTTGAGTTCTTCGTTTCTTGCTCAAAAACCAGCGCATGTCACCATTCAAACTAATGCGCAGTGTGGCGATTGCAAGGAGCGTATTGAAACGGCACTCAATCAGACCAAAGGAGTCGTTTATGCCGAACTAAATATAGAAACAAAAGTTGTGGAGGTGAAATACAAAGTTTCTAAAACCGACCCAGTAATACTTCATAAAGTAGTGACTTCAATTGGCTACGATGCCGATGACCAAAAAGCGGACCCTATAGCTCAAAAGGCCTTGCCGCTCTGCTGTCAGCCGGATGGCCATTGATTATTCTGAGGAGCCAATATTTCTGTGGCCAAATGCATAGCCGAGGCCAAAGCCAGCACTCGGATAAAATCCATAGGAGCCTAAGTAGTTGAGTTGCGTATGCACATTTGCTAATACACCAAAACGGCTATAGTAGGTGAGCTTACATCCCAGGTTCGTATGGTAACGCACGCCTTTATCGAGCATATAAGAATCTGTAAAAACCAATGACAAACCGAGTGGGTTAGCGTAAGCAGAAAGGTCGTAGCGATAGGCCAATGGGTAATGATAAGCGACACCTTCGGGTATCAGCGCGGTGAGGGCACCAACAGCAAGTGCGCCTAAGAAGTCGCTGAATGTAAATGAATTCTGCGACAAAAAGCGCGTTACCGGCCCAACAGCAAAAAGACTCATGGGCGCATGAACGTAGAGCTTGCTGGAGTCAAGGCCACCGATGTTGTAATTGTAAAGTAAACTCCAACGCGCATTGATATGATATTCAGCTTGTAGGTTCCATACCGGCTGAAAATGACCTTGGTAAAAGTTGGTACCAAGCCCAAAATTCACGTCTAGCTTGGAATAATCTGATTGAGCAAAGGCCTTGCAATTCAAAAGCAAAAGCAGGCTGAGAATAAGCGTTTTCATTAGCGTTCGATTTTATAAGACAAGCCGATGCCAATAACGGATTTAAATTGGGTGCGTGGCCCTGTGTTTCCGTTGGCATCGGTAATACGGATGTCGTCGTCGTAGATGAGGTTCCATTGAGCCGAAGCAGAAACCAAAGAATTGACCCTAAAGAGGAGTAAAAGTTCGCCGTTGACATCGATGTTTTCCGGATTGTTCAAGTAGTTACTGAACAACTCCAATTTAGATTTCATTTCAATGTTCTTTGCAAGTGGGCGATTGTATTTCATTTTGAGATAAGCGCCATATTCTTGGCGGTAGCGCATACCGGGGTCTACACCAAATGAACCTTTGGCACTGAGGGAGTCGTCTAGTACGAAAGTAGATTTAATGGCGATAGAGGAGAAGAAAATATTAAAGTTGTCTGACTTGCGGAAGTCGGCACCAAGGGCGAGGTTCATGTAGCCAGGTGCCATGAAGCGCGAAACAGGAATGGAATCGTTGGGGTAGGAGTACCCATTGATACTTTGGGTGCGAAAGCTAGAAGCAAAAGTGAGGAAGAAGCCTTTAGATAATTGCATTCCGAAGGTGCTGGCGAGATCGAGGCGGTCGTCGGTTTTTTGAGCGCCAATGCCTTTGTTGTCAAAATATTTGATGCCGCCCAAGGCAAAACTGACATCGTTGGTCCATTTCACGTTGTCTTGGGTGTAATAAGCTGAAGCACTCGCAGACCCAATAATAGAGATGTTGTTGCGGCCTCCGGCATTCCAATTTACAAATGAAGTTTGGGTGCCGCTCAAGGAGTATAAGGACTTGAATTTCCAGTAGGAGGTAGAATCTTGTGCGCTGACATCATGCGCAACCAAAAAGGCAAACAAAAGGTAGAAAAATGTGTTACTTTGGTGTCTAGACATTTCGATTACAAAAATAATGCGTTTTCTAACTCTACTTTTCGTGTTTCTCCCAATTATTTCAACAGGGCTCTATGCACAAACCCCAATTGACTACAGCCAAGCGCAAAATTGGGCAGCTTTACCTCGGCAATTACCGAGCGGTTTAGCGCAGCATTGTTCAGATACTTCATTATGGGCAAAAGCTGATGTATTTTATGTGTACCCAACACTCAATACCGCCAACGCTGACAAGCGATGGAATGTACCCCTCGACGACGACAAACAACGCAGCAAGGTACTCGAAACAGCGCTGCCCTTTCAAGGAAGTGCATTTGTAGAAGCTGGTCGTTTTTACAGTCCTTTTTACCGTTCTGCGCATTTGCGTTCCTATTATGTCGACGATCCTAAAGGAAAAGAAGCTTTGGAAATGGCTTATGCTGACGTTCGTGCCGCGTTTTTATACTACCTCGAACACCACAACAATGGCCGGCCTATTATTTTAGCGGGTCACAGCCAAGGTAGCACACATTGTGGTTTATTGCTACAAGAATTTTTTGATGGACAACCTTTGCAAAAACAATTGGTGGTGGCTTATTTGCCGGGTATCGGCATACGTCCTTCCGAATTGAAACAAATTCCACTTTTAACGAGTCCGTCCCAAACCGGCGGTTATGTCGCTTGGAATACCTTCAAAAAACGCCTGGACCGCAAATCTTACGACAAATGGTATAAGGGCAGGGTTGTTGTGAATCCTGTCACCTGGACACTCGATTCGCTGGCCTCCAAAGAAGCGCACAAAGGATTTTTGTATTTTGACAATAAGCTTTACGCAGGCCTCTTTCAGACACATTTAATAGATGGCGCCATCTGGATAGACCGCCCCAAAGGCAAGTTTTTCCTGATGAGCCTCACAATGCGCAATTACCATATTGGCGATATCAATTTATTTTGGCAAGATATTCGGGAAAATGCCCGTTTGAGGGTTCAAAATTTCAATCAAAATTAAGTACTTTTGTAGACCCAAATTCGACACAACACATGACACCTTTTGAAAGACGCCACATTGGCCCAGGAGCTTCTGAAGAAGCACAAATGTTAGCAGCAGTTGGCGTAGCGTCACTCGCCACACTCATCGATCGTACTATTCCTGCTCAAATTCGCCTCAACCGCGAACTACGCATAGATGCAGCGCTCTCTGAACAAGCTTATCTCGACCACATTACGGCATTGGGCGCCCTGAACAAAGTCAATAAGTCTTTCATTGGCTTGGGTTACCACGAAACCATTGTGCCATCTGTTATTTTGCGCAACGTTCTCGAAAATCCAGGATGGTATACTGCCTACACACCGTATCAGGCAGAAATTGCACAAGGTCGTTTGGAGGCTTTGCTCAATTTCCAAACAATGGTCATTGAACTCACCGGCATGACCATCGCCAATGCTTCACTTCTCGACGAAGCTACAGCTGCAGCAGAAGCCATGATCATGTTCTACAACTCACGTAGCCGTGCAGATATCCAAGCGGGCCGCAATAAATTTTTTGTCGACCATAACACCTTGCCGCAAAGCATTGACGTCATGAAAGGCCGTGCGCTTAATTTGGGCATTGACTTCATCGTTGGCGATGCCAATACACTCGCTCCAGACAGCAGCTATTTTGGTGTTTTTGTACAATATCCAAACGCAAAAGGCCACATCCAAGATTGGTCGGCAGCCATCGCTGGCTGGAAAGCAGCGGGTATGCAAGTTGCCGTTGGTGCCGACTTACTTTCACTCGTTTTACTCAAATCTCCAGGCAGCATGGGCGCCGATGTCGTAATGGGTTCTGCCCAACGTTTCGGAGTTCCTATGGGCTATGGTGGCCCGCACGCCGCTTTCTTCGCCACCAAAGAAGACTACAAGCGCAACTTGCCAGGCCGTATCATTGGTGTGTCCAAAGATGCCGACGACAACCAAGCGCTGCGCATGGCTTTGCAAACCCGCGAGCAGCACATCAAAAGAGACAAAGCCACTTCCAATATCTGTACAGCACAAGCGCTTTTGGCTGTTATGGCATCAATGTATGCAGTCTACCACGGCCCAGATGGCATTCGTGCTATTGCTGGCCATGTACATGCTTTGGCGAGTTCAGCAGCAACAAGCCTTCAAAATGCCGGGATTTCAATCGGCTCTTCACATTTCTTTGATACCATTCATGTACAAGGTGTAGACACCTCCAGCATCCGCAGCAAAGCAGAAGCTGCAGGGCTCAATTTCCATTACATTTCAGAAACCGAACTCAGCATTTCTTTTGGCGAGCCACACACTGCCTCAGACCTTCAAGCAGTATTAGCAGTATTTGGTGCTCAGGTTCAAAACGCAACAAGTGCCATTCCAACCGAATTAGCGCGTACTGAGGCTGTGCTTTCACACCCGGTATTCAACTCCTACCATTCTGAGTCACGCATGATGCGCTACCTCAAGCGCCTTGAAAATAAAGATCTTTCTTTAGTGCATTCCATGATACCACTGGGTTCTTGCACCATGAAACTCAATGCAGCTTCAGAAATGATGGCCGTTACCAACCCGCAGTTTGCCAACATGCACCCGTTTGCTCCGCTCGACCAAGCAGCTGGTTACCACGCCATGTTTGCCCAACTCGCAGAAGATCTCTGTGAAGCCACTGGTTTTGCAGCGGTTTCTTTGCAGCCAAACTCTGGCGCGCAAGGCGAATACGCCGGCTTAATGGTCATCAAAGCCTACCACGAGTCTCGCGGCGATTTCCAACGCAAAAAAATGATCATTCCGTCGTCTGCTCACGGCACCAACCCCGCATCTGCTGTCATGGCAGGTTTTGAAGTAGTGGTTACGGGCTGCGACGAAAACGGCAACATCGATATCGAAGAATTGCGCACTGTAGCTACCGACCTTAAAGACGTTCTCGCTGGCATCATGGTCACCTACCCATCTACGCATGGTGTTTACGAAGAAGGGATCATCGAAATCACCAGTATTATTCACAACAACGGTGGTCAAGTTTATATGGACGGCGCCAACATGAATGCACAAGTTGGCCTAACCAATCCAGGTAACATCGGTGCCGACGTCTGTCACCTCAACTTGCACAAAACATTTGCTATTCCACACGGTGGTGGTGGTCCTGGTATGGGCCCTATCGGTGTGGCAGCACACCTTGCGCCTTTCTTGCCAAGCAATCCATTGGTTGCTACGGGCGGAGCTCAACCTATCCATGCTATTTCAGCAGCGCCATATGGTTCTGCGCTCATCCTTACCATTTCATACGCCTACATCAAAATGTTAGGAGCAGAGGGCTTGCGTCGTTCAACCGAAATCGCAATTCTCAACGCCAACTACATTGCCGCACGCCTCAAAGGCCACTACGACATCCTTTATACAGGTGCAAACGGCACGGTTGCGCACGAAATGATCCTAGATTGCCGCGACTTCAAGAAAACCGCTGACGTCGAAGTTGCCGATATGGCCAAGCGCCTCATCGACTTCGGCTTCCACGCACCAACTGTTTCTTTCCCTGTTGCAGGCACCCTCATGATTGAGCCTACCGAGTCCGAAGACAAAGAAGAGCTAGACCGTTTCTGCGACGCCATGATCAAAATCCGCGAAGAAATCCGCGAAATCGAGAACGGACATGCAGATAAGCAGAACAACTTGCTCAAAAACGCTCCGCATACCGCAGACTGTATCATCAACAAAAACTGGACTTACCCATACGCTCCACAAGAAGCAGCGTATCCGTTGCCTTACTTGTTGGAAGCGAAATATTGGGCGCCAGTTCGCCGCGTAGACAACGCTTACGGCGATCGCAATTTGGTATGTAGCTGCCCAAGTGTAGAGAGCTACGCGCACATTCAATAAACACATGAAACTAGACATACTTGCTTTTGGTGCTCACCCCGACGACGTCGAACTCTCGGCGGCGGGCACCTTATTGCATTACGCGCGCCAAGGCAAAACTTGCGGTATCGTTGACCTCACCGAAGGCGAGCTCGGCACCCGCGGAAGCGTAGAGAGCAGGTATGAAGAAGCGGCTGCAGCTGCTGCTATTCTCGGCATTCAACACAGAACAAACTTGCGCTTGCCCGATGGTTTTTTTGAAAATAATCATGCTGCAAAACTCCTAATCATTGAGCAAATTCGTTTGCATCAACCACAAATTGTGTTGGCCAACACACTCCATGACCGCCACCCTGACCACGCTAGAGCAGGTCAGTTGGTAGCAGAGGCTTGTTTTTTAGCAGGTTTGCGCAAGATCCACACAACACATCAAGGAGAGGAGCAACAAGCGTTTCGCCCGAAGACGGTCTTGCATTACATCCAAGATTACCACCAAACCCCTTCCTTTGTGCAAGACGTTACGCCGTATGTTGCCCAAAAGATTGAAGCAGTCAAGGCTTATAAAACACAGTTTTTTGATCCCAATTCTTCGGAACCCAACACGCCAATTTCAGGCGAGCTTTTCTTCGATTTTTTGAAGGGACGCATGCAAGAAATGGGCAGGCCCGCGGGCTATAATTATGCAGAAGGATTTGTTGTGGCACGTTGGTTTGGCGTTCAGGATATCTTTGCCTTAGACTGATACTTCTTCCATACAAAATTCAAGGCTGTGCCAATAGCAACGCCTATAGAATTGGCTACGATATCCAAACCGGATACCTCACGCCCTGGTACAAATCCTTGAAGTCCTTCTAGAATTGCGCCCATCCCGAGCAATCCGATGAAAAGTAGGATGCCCTTTCTAATTGGTTTAAATCCAAAAACCAAAAATGTACTGAGGCTCAGTACTCCATAGCCAATAAAATGTCCAACTTTGTCATTGAGCTGCACGTTTACTCCTCCATTCGGGCTTTTCAAGGACAAATAAATAATGCCAAGTAGTTCCAGTAAAAGCAAAAGCAGCAATGCTTTTTGGACTCTACTCATATAAAAGCGTCTTGTCTTTTATAGTAGCTGGGCGTCCTTCGCTCATCCATTTGGGCGCCGGTGCATCCATGAGGTAGTGGTCAAAGAATTGACGCATGCGGATTGATAAATCGTATTTATTGGCCAGTTTGGTCAGGTTGTGGTCGTCGCCGTTGTAGTTGAGCATCCAGCAAGGTTTGCCCAAACGACGCATACCGGTGTAGAGTTCGATACCTTGGTACCACGGCACTGCGCCGTCGCGGTCATTGGCCATGATCAAGAGTGGTGTTTGAACCTTAGGCAAGTGAAACAAAGGTGAGTTTTCTACGTATAAGTCGGGCTTTTCCCAGATAGTGGCGCCAATGCGGCTCTGGGTGCTTTCGTACTGAAACTGTCTGTTGAGCCCACTGCCCCAACGAATGCCTCCATAGGCCGAGAACATATTGCCTACCGGAGCACCAGCCATGGCGGCGGCAAAGCGGGTGGTCATGGTAATGAGCATGGCACTTTGGTAGCCGCCCCAACTTTGGCCTTGCAAGCCCATGCGTTTGTCGTCTATCGGGTAATTTTTGATGAGGTAATCGGCCGCACTCATAATAGAGTTGTAGGCCCCTTGTGCAGGCTTGCCAGGTTTGTAACGGATGTCCGGAATAAACACGAGGTAACCACCGCTTGCGTATTCAGTTGGGTTAATGATACTCGCGGAAGGCTTGGGTGCTTGGTAGTTGTGTAGGTTGTCTGAGTTGAGTTCGTAGTAATAAAACAAAAGCGGGTATTTCTTGCTAGGGTCGTAGTTTTCAGGTTTGTAGAGCAATCCTTCTAATAGTTGTCCATCGTAGGCTTTCCATTTGACGGTCTCAACTGTAGCCCAATTGTAAGCGCTTTGCTGCGGATTGGTTACTGAAATTTGGCGTCCAGCGTTCCAATTTGCTTTGTGTAGCCAAAGGTCTGGATACGTGCTGACGTCCATTTTTCGGAGTAGGTAGGTATCTGTTTTTTCAGCTTTCTGTATGCCTGAAATCCTTTGTGGGATTTCAAAAGCACTTTGAAGCCCTGTTTGGTTATACAAATAAAGGAGTTCATTTTTATTGGATTTGCGCAGCCCAATAAAATAGCCGTCTTGCAAGTCTAAAAAGGCGGAGTCGCGGTGGTTGCGCTCAAAACGCAATTCGATTTGCTCTCTTGTGGCGCTTTCATTTGAAATACTCTTCAGTGTTTTTGCCGCGATGTCATAGCTCCAGATGTCGTATTCAGACTGAAAACAAACCTCTTTGGCATTTTTAGTGAAGCCCACATAACCAACTGGCCCGGCTTCCATGGGCTGGCCGTTGAGATCTTCTTCCCATTTGATATCTTTTCGGCTGCAATTCATGCAGGTATGTTGTTGCTTGTCGATGTCGAGGAGCATCCATTTTTGGCCTTCGGCTAAGTAATAAGTAAAGTAGCGGCCATCGGCAGAAAGTTCGCTTGTGTGGGCCCAACCTTTGCCCAATAACTGCAATTTGCCTGTTTCGATGTCGATGCGATAATAATCGCTCTTGGATGGCGCTTTCCATTGCGCTTCAATAGTATACGGGTCGGGGTTGCGCGCAATTAGGTAGGGCGCTTTCATTTGTTTGTCAATGGATATGCGCAGCGTATCGTTTTCGAGCTGCACCAAGCGGTCTTTATCGAGGTGGTAGACATATAGCAAGCCGCGTTTGAGGTCTTGATCTTTTTGTAATAGTTGTTGGGGCTGTATTTCTAGATCTTGGTAGTGCCAGATGTCTAGGTTAACCTTTTCGCGCTCTAATAATGTATCTTTTACTTCTTTGTCTCTTGGTCCAACTGCAAAATAAAGTAGCTGGCTGTCGTCGCTAAACGTGGGTTTTCTGCCTGTAGCGATGGCTTGATACAAGCCTTCTGCGTTTTTGTCAAAATCTGTAGAGTCGCCAAAATTGGTTGTTTTGAGTTGTACTAAGTCAAAGAGCAAGAATTGCATATTCTTAACTTTGGAGGTGTCTGAACTATACAAAAAGGTAAGTGCAGTGTTATTTGGACTCCAGTTTAAGTCTGAAACAAGTGGCTGGGCTTCAAATTCTTTGAGTAGTTGCAGGTCTTTGGTTTGGTAAATGCGTACTTGCATGGAGTCGAGCTTCACTTTGCGCTGCTGGATCACTGCAATTTTAGCACCGTCCGGGCTCAAGGCAAAGGTGGTGACGCTGTCCAAATAAGGAAAGGTGCTTTGACCAGCAGTATAAACAAGTAAGCGGTTGCCGTCGGTTTTGTAAGGATTTACTTTGGGTGCTGGAGCGGGTTTTTTCCAGAAAAGGTATTTCTCGATTTTTTTTGGTTCGACCTTCTCCACTTTTTTAGCAGTGAATTCCTGAAGGAAAGCCAGTACAGGAGCTTCTTCTGCTTGCTGAACTTGTTTGAGTTTGTCGAATTTGTAGATGGTGTCTTGCACCAAATGATAAATATATAAGGAATCTTTAGGCCATTTCTTTTTATCGACTTTATCGAGTTCTCGCTTGCGAAGCGTATCGTAGTCAGGGCTCATTTTCCATGCCACATAACTTTCATCGGAAGCAATAAGGGCGGTATTGCCACGCACAATAGAATCATGTTTTTGTGTTGCAGTATAATATAAATGTAAGATCGGATTGCCTTTGAGCACGGTGAGTTCGTAGCTTACAATTTGCCCATTTCTCGAAATTTGTTCTTTTTCTAGGCGCTTCCAAGTGTCATATGCTTTGAAATCGAGGGCAGGTTTTTGAGCAAGCATCAATAAGGAATTGCTCAGCAGAAGAAGTAGGATATAGTGTTTCATCGTTTAGCTTTATGAAAAGAGACCAAGTAAACTCCGGTAAAAATAAATAACATATACAGAATGCGTTCAGCTGTAATCGTATGCGTGTAGTCAGCGGCCCATCCGAGCGCAGAAAAGAGTACTGCAAAAAACATGACCATGACCGGCTGGGTATAAATATAGGCAGCTGAAACCGTTGCGCTGACATATTTGAGTCCAAAAATAGTGAGTAAATAAGTCAGAAAAGTGACCCCGACAATAACGTAAGTAATTTTGTACCAAGCACTGGCCGGAATTTGCTCAAACTGAACGGCTGAAAGATGGCTCCAGGTAGGAGGGAAGAGCAGTAAAAGGATGAGTCCAATGCTGAAAACATAGGTAATGACCTGAATGGGGCTGTATTTGAGCAAGAGTGGTTTGGAGAGCACAAGGTAAAACGCGTAACTCAGTGCATTGATCAATAAAAAGAGGTCGCCTAAAGATGAAGCACCAGGAAGTTTGCCAGAGCTGAGCGTAAGTAAAATAGCGCCCACAGCACCAATAAAGACGCCGGTATAGTTGTGTGCACTGAGTTTTTCTTTGGTAATGAGGGCTGCTAAAATGAAAACCATCAGTGGGTTGAGCGCCATGATAATGCCGGCATTGAGCGCCGAAGACAAATTGAGCCCATGGAAAAAGAACAATTGATTGACCGCCACTCCAAAAAGCCCTGCTGCCCCAAAGCGCCAGTAATCGGCGCGGTCTACGGGCTTTCTTTTCTGACTAAATAGCAAGATCCAAAAAAGCAGCACGGCGCCGCTAACGCGCAATAAAATAAAGGTATTCGGGTCGAGGTACTGCGGCATCACGCCTTTGGCCAGTACATGGTTGGCGCCATACAGCAAATTGACCAGCAAGAGGGCAAGATGCGCTTTGAGAATTTGTGAACCCGACATAAGGCAAAGGTAGTTATTCCGTATCTTTGTTACATGCACCTCTCGCACCTGCATTTAGTCAATTACAAGAACTACCCAGACCTCGAACTCGAATTCGTTGCGGGCATCAACGGAATTGTAGGGCCAAACGGTGCCGGCAAGACCAACATCCTTGATGCAGTCTACTATCTGAGCATGTGCAAAAGTTACCTCAACGTCAATGACCGCCACAATATGCGCTTTGATCAAACCTTTTTTTCGATTGCCAGCCAATGGCAACTCGATCAAAAAGCATGTGAGGTACAGGTGGCTTACAAAGCAGGTGTCAAGAAACAAGTCAAGTGGAACAAAAAAGCCTACGACAAGCTCACCGCACACATCGGTAAGTTGCCCGTCGTGTTTATTTCACCTTATGATGGCGACCTCATTGCGGAAGGATCTGATTTACGCCGCAAATGGATAGACGGCATTTTATCTCAACTCGACAAAACTTACTTAGAAGAAATTCAGCGCTATGCCCGTTTGCTCGAACAACGCCATGCCGTTTTGCGCAACATGCACGAACACCGCCTCTTTGACCCCGATGCCATCGAAGTCTGGGATGCCCAACTCATACCGAGCGGCAACTACATTCATGCGCAACGCAAAGCGTTTTTAAGTGAATTCATACCGGTTTTCAAGCGCTTTTACCAAGAAATTGGTCAAAACGCTGAAGACGTCGACGTCACCTATCGCTCGCAACTCACCGATGCTTCTTTTGAAGAACTCATGCAGGCAGCAGCGAGAAAAGACGCCATTACGCAATACACCAACGTCGGCATCCATAAAGACGACCTTTTGTTTACCATCAAAGGGCACCCCGTCAAAAAATTCGGTTCGCAGGGGCAGCAAAAATCATTTATTATAGCCTTGCGCCTTGCGCAGTTCGACTGGCTCAAACAGCACAAGGGGCAAAAACCTGTTTTGTTGCTCGACGACATCTTTGACAAACTCGACAACGAACGTGTTGGGCGCCTCATAGCGCTGGTGAGCGCCGACTACTTCGGCCAAGTGCTCATCACCGACACCGACCCAGAACGCATGCAAGCGCTCTTTGCGCAACTACCCGGCCAAACCCAACTTTTTCAAATCAAAGACCAACAAGCCATCGCCTTATGAGTTCAGACAACAAAAGACAAGGTCAAGAAAAACCACTTGGCCAATTGGTAAAAGGCATCATGAAAGCATATGGCTTGGAGGATAAAATGAAATCCTTTGACCTCATTGCTGCCTGGCCCGAGCTCATGGGCCCAGCAGTTGCGCAGCGCACCACCGATATCCGTATCGAAAACAACACCCTATACCTCAAAATCGATTCGAGCGTCATGCGCGACGAACTCTTTCACGGCAAGCAAATCATTATTGCACGTTGCAATCAGTTTGTTGGCGAAGAGCTCATCCGCGATGTTTGGTTCAGTTAAGTTGGTTCCTTGCGTTACCTTCTTGCTAGCCAAGTTTTTGTAAATTTGTGAATCTAATCAATCCATTATATGTCAAACGCATTTTTTAAGGTCCCTGTTGCAGTCAACGAGCCTGTTAAATCTTATGCAGCCGGATCGCCAGAACGCGCATCTTTGCTTGCCAAATACCACGAATTCAAGAACCGCAGTCCTATTGATATCCCGATGTATATCGGCGGCGAAAAAGTAACGACCTCCAATAAGAAAGCACTCACCATGCCCCACGACCACCAAACGGTTATTGGGTACTACAACCAAGGTGAAGCCGCTCATGTAGCTGAAGCCATTGATGCTGCTTTGGCGGCAAAAGCAGCTTGGTCTGCTCTCCCATGGCAAGACCGCGCTGCGGTTTTCTTGCGCGCTGCAGACCTCCTTGCGGGTCCTTTCCGCGACCGCATGAACGCAGCCACCATGCTTGCGCAGTCAAAAAATGTATTTCAAGCCGAAATCGACGCCGCTTGCGAGCTCATCGATTTTTTCCGCTTCAATGTGCAGTACATGACCCAAATCTATAGCGAGCAGCCAGAATCCTTACCTGGTATGTGGAACCGCTTAGAATACCGCCCTTTAGAAGGTTTTATCTTCGCCTTAACGCCTTTCAACTTTACTTCTATTGCTGCCAACCTTTCAGCTGCACCTGCCATGATGGGCAACGTAGTAGTTTGGAAGCCAGCAGAAACTCAAATCTATTCTGCCCAAATCATTATGGAGCTTTTCGAAGCTGCTGGCTTGCCTGCAGGCGTCATCAATATGGTTACTGTTAGCGGACAGGCAGCAGGTGAAGTTATTTTTGCGCACAAAGAATTCGCAGGTATACATTTTACAGGTTCTACCGACGTATTCCGTCAGCTCTGGAAAAACATTGCCCACAACATCGAAAACTACCGCTCATATCCGCGTATTGTCGGCGAAACCGGAGGCAAAGACTTCGTCATGGTTCACAATAGCGCCAATGCAGCAGAAGTAGCCACAGCGCTTTCACGCGGTGCCTTTGAATTCCAAGGTCAAAAATGTTCTGCGGCATCACGCGCTTATATTCCAGAAAGCCTTTGGCCGGCAGTTAAAGAAATCTTGGTGGCTCAGGTCAACTCCTTCAAACAAGGAAGCCCAGAAGACACCTCCAATTTTGTCAATGCAGTCATTAGCGAGCGTGCTTTCGATAGAATTGCCGGATATATCGACTACGTCAAAGCACAGCCAGACGCCGAAATCATTACGGGAGGCACCTACGATAAATCAGTTGGTTATTATGTCGCGCCAACAACTGTCGTGACCACCAATCCAAAATTCCGCACAATGGTTGAAGAAATCTTTGGCCCTGTACTTACCATCTACGTTTATCCAGACGCGCAGTTCTCAGAAACGCTAGACCTCCTCGATCAAACTTCTGAATACGCGCTCACTGGCTCAATTATCGCTACAGATCGCTACGCCATTCAGTTGGCGAACCAAAAACTGATGAATGCGGCAGGTAATTTTTACATCAACGACAAACCAACCGGAGCAGTTGTGGGTCAACAACCATTTGGTGGCGCACGCGGTTCGGGCACCAACGACAAAGCTGGTGCTGCCATGAACCTCATGCGCTGGACTTCCGCGCGCACCATCAAAGAAACATTTGTTCCGCCTGCCGATTACCGTTATCCTTTCTTAGGTTAATCCTTACTTAGACAGCACATGCGCAACGTTGCTCTTTTTGTCTTTTTTACTATTTGGTCTTTTGGAGCCAATGCCCAGTGGCGTTGGTTCTTACAGGCCGAAGTTGGCGCCAACAAACAAGAAATTCAAGGGGTTTACCAACTTGCGCAACAACCCTTTGATCCACAAGCATTTTGGCGCGCTACAGCCGGTGGCGAAGTACAAGTTGGTTACACCGTTTTAAAAGTACTCACTGCCTACAGCGGTTTAGGTTATGGCCATCAAAATTTGGCCTATCAAAGCACTGAATGGGCTACCGACGATGCTGGCCAGCCCTTTTTATTACTCTGTCAGAAAACCGCAACGGGCGAGCTCCTGACCTTGCCAATGGGCCTAGAGCTCAAAGTACTGAGTGTTCATGTCGGTGGGGGCTTGCAATACCGCTATCGCTTTCAGGGTACCATGCAAAAAGATTTTTATGCTTTTTATCCTGGCACACCGTCTACCAATTTATTGAGTTCTGAAGTCGTGGAGAACACCCAAGAAAAGTTTGACATGGGTTATTTTGCCTATTTACAATGGAATCCCACTAAAAGAATTGGCTTACGGGCAAGTGCTTACCGCGGCTTTCGAGACCTCAGCAACGGCCTAGAGGTTGGCGCCTTCAATGAATGGCAGCAAATATTCAACCAAGAATCTTTTAGTATCAAGAATTTACAATTCAATCTCGGCTTAAACATCCGTTTATCCGAATAAGTTTGTCATTATGAAGTGGACGATTTTTCTTTGTTTATTCACTTTGCTTACGTCATATGTCGGGTCAGGCACCCCAGAATCTAAATTTGATTTACATGTGAGTGTAAGTGCCGTCGGCAGCTCCAATGGTTGGATAGAGTTTGCGCTCTACAGAAATCCAGACACCTTCGCTAAAGTAGGCACTACCTATCGCTTGTCACGTACCGATGCCCAAAAAGGGATAGTCAATTACACGTTTAAAGACCTAGAAGCTGGTAAATATGCCGTTGTGGTTTATCACGATGTCAATCAGAACAAAATTTGCGACAAAAATTTCTTTGGGGTCCCGACCGAAGGTTATGCTTTTTCCAATAATGTCAGGCCAAACCTAAGTGTACCCAGCTTTGAAGACTGTTGCTTCAAATTTCAACAAGACCGCAACATCAGTATCAAAATGGTGTATTGATCACCACTGCTTATTGGGCTGTCCTTAATTTAGAAATCACATCCTCAATTTGTCGCAGCAACGGTTGTCCGTCGTTAATTATGATGTAAGGGGTGAGGTTTATTTTTTTGGAGTCTGGCCACTGATGCGCTATGCGCTGAAGCACTGCCTCCCGACTCAAGCCATCTCGTTTTTGAACCCGCTGAATTCTCGTTTCAAGTGGGGCAACCACCAAGACCGTTGCGGCAAACTGCTTATAGGCGCCCGTTTCAAAAAGAATAGCCGCTTCATTGAAGACAAAATCAGCCGTTTGTTGGCCAGCCCATTCGTTGAAACGCTCCCGCACCAACGGATGCACTAAGGCTGTAATTTGTTCCTTTAACGCAGGGTTTTCAAATAGTTGTGTCGCTAAAACATGTTTTTGAAAGACGCCGTTTTGATAGCTATCCTTTCCTAAAATAGCAATCAGTTCATTTTTTAACGAGGGATGAGTCGCATATAATTTTTTGGCCTCCTCATCAGAATAAAACACAGGGTAGCCCATGTGTTCGAGTGTTTTTGCAATTGTGCTTTTTCCCGAACCAATTCCGCCGCTCAAACCAATGTATCTCATGTCCCGAAATTAGGAAAAGAAAGTTGTAAATTTGCAGTATGCCACAAAAAGAATGGTTCGCCACCTGGTTCGATTCCCCTTATTATCATTTGTTGTATCAGCACCGCGACGACAACGAAGCCCAACAATTTTTGGATCACCTCATTGCCAAACTTGCGCTTGCGTCCAATGCCCACGTCCTAGACCTCGCTTGTGGAAAGGGTAGGCATTCGATTACACTTGCACAAAAGGGCTTTACAGTTGTTGGAGCCGATCTAGCGGCTAATAGTATTGCGGCAGCTGAACTGAATCGTGTTTCACTAGCGCTAGACCACCTTCATTTTGTAGTTCACGACATGCGCAAGCCGTTGGAAGGGCAACAATTTGCCGCCATCTTTAATTTGTTTACAAGTTTTGGTTACTTTGATACCCTCGAAGAAAACCAAGCGGTTTGTAAGTCGATAGCTCAAATGCTCACACATGAGGGTTTGCTCGTGATTGATTTCTTGAACGCACACAAAGTTTGTGAAAATCTAAAGCCAAGTGAAGTCATCAGCAGAGATGGAGTTCTGTTTAACATCGAACGTTGGCACGACCAAAAACATATTTTTAAGCAAATAGAAGTACTTGACACCATTCAAAATACTGTGGTCGGAACTTATACCGAACGTGTTCAAGCTTTGTCTTTGGCCAATTTTGAGGCCTTGCTTTCTCCTTATTTTGAAATCCAAGCCACTTACGGGTCATACGCGCTCGATTCTTTTAATGAACAAGACAGCGACCGCCTGATTATTATCGCAAAAAAGAGACTATGAATTTTTACGCTATAGAATTGATATTGTTGTTTTCGGTAGCATTCGGTGGCGGTGTGGTGAGTTTTCTCAATGCAACCAACAAGAATCAATACATCAAACTCGCCTTGGCATTCAGCGGTGGTTTTTTATTGGCGGTCATTTTTCAACACTTACTGCCCGAACTCTACGGGGCACACCAAGGCCATGCCCACGCACATACCGAAGCGCTGCCTACCTTCCAAGTTGGCGTCTTTATTTTAGTTGGTTTTTTGATACAGCTTGTTTTGGAGTATTTCTCGGGAGGCATTGAGCACGGACATGTGCATGTGCACAAAGGGCAGGCTATGCCTTGGGCCTTGTTTATTTCGCTGTCGGTACACTCCATTATTGAAGGAATTCCGCTTGGAAACATGCTACAAATTGGCGCTGATCATGCAGCAGTGCCTTACAATGCGAGTTTCTTTTGGGGCATTGTATTTCACCAAATTCCGGTGTCAATTGCACTCATGACTTTGTTATTAGCAACTAGCCTGAAGAAACGCGACGCGTGGTTGGTCCTGATGGCTTTTGGCCTGATGACACCGTTGGGTGTATTTTTAGGATTGGGAATCACTACCGAACAATTAGGACTGAATGTTCAGCTCATCTTGGCGGTTGTGGTTGGGATGTTCTTACACATCTCAACCACGATTATTTTCGAAACCACCGAGAATCATAAATTCAATTTGCTCAAGCTACTGAGTATTTTACTTGGGGTAAGCTTGGCTTTGGGCTTGTTTTAACAGCCCGCTTTCAATTTTAAACCGACTTAGAAAGGAAGATCGTCGTCTTCTTCGGTGCTTGCACCAACTCCAGGAAGCGGTTCCGAACCCATATTCATTGCTGAAGGGCCGTTGCTTGGCATGCCCATTCCTTGACTTTGTCCTTGTTTTTCGATGCGCCAAGCTTCAATGGTATTGAAATACTTGACCTCTCCTTGAGGGCTCGTCCATTCGCGGCCACGCAAGTTAAAAGAAACCTCGACACTATCGTTTGCCTGAAATGAATCGAGCAAAGTACATTTGTCTTGGGTTGCCTGAAAAAGGATGTCTTGTGGATACATTGAAGTAGTATCGGTAACGACAAACTCGCGTTTTTGAAATTTCTCTGAGATGCGTTGGGTGTCTTGGATGACTTTAATGGTGCCGGTGAATTTAAACATGGACTTGTTGTTAGTTATTAAAAGATAAAAGGGTGAGCCAGGCTTCTTCTAGTTGATTTTGAGCCAGTAACTCGTGAGCTCTTTGGTGTAAGGCTTGTTCGAGTGCATTTGCGTCGTGTTCGAGGTCTAGAAAAAGTGTGGAAAGTTCGAGAAGTTTGTATTCGTTGACATCGGTTTCGTTCGGAAGTTCTTCGATGCCCGCAAGCTGGCCGAGGTCGTTGGCGCTCAGGAGCTGGCTGTTTTTGATGTCTTGGGGCAGGGCATCATAGCCAATGCCACAGGTGGTGATGGGCTTTTTGATTTCAAACATAGAATCGGTATTTGCTCTGCAATACCAGTCGCCGCCCATGCGGGCTACTAAATCGATTTTGTGTTGATCGATAAGGCCGTTTTCATTCAGTAAGTCTTCTTGGATGTGCATCTGGACGACCTCACAAATAATGAGGTTGCCTGCGCCACCTTCTTGCCCGAGCTCGATGATTTGTTGTACTTTGCATTCAAACTGCACTGGCGCTTCGGCAACGCGAAAGGGCGCTACTTTTTGTGAAGCGAGCGCGGTAAAGCCAGCCTTTACGAATTCGTTAATGCCTGGTGCATAAGGAGAGCTTGCAAGGCTCATTTGGTGCACCATGTTGTAATTGACCACGTTGATCACGACTTCAGGAACTGCTTTTGCGTTTTTGAAGGTGTCTTTGCTTTGACCAGTGCGCCCAGACCGAGCCGGTGAAAAAACCAGAATAGGTGGGTTGGCACTGAAGACATTGAAAAAACTAAACGGCGCTAAATTGGCATTGCCTTCTTGGTCTAAAGTAGAGGCAAATGCAATAGGGCGCGGGCCAATAGCACCGAGTAAAAGTTGGTGCACACGTTGGACAGAGAGTTCTTTAGGGTCGAGGCTAAGCATACTGCTTCAAAGTTAGCCAAAATTCGTAAATTGGCGTTGTGAATTTACGGACATCTCTTTGTTGTTTATTACTTTTTTTAAGCGCTCAAACCATTGCGCAAAATAAGCGCAATGCCGACGGTGAGCGCCAAGGAAAATGGGTTTTTACGGGCAAAGATTATCCCCATAAAAACCTGTCAAAAAATCAAAAGGTAGAAGAAGGTTATTATGTTGATGGCCGCAAAGAAGGCACCTGGATCAAATATTTCTCTAACGGTGGTGTGCAGCTCAAAGGAACCTACAACAACAACCGTCCGGAAGGCCCCTACACTAGGTATTATCCAAATGGTAAAATAGCCGAACAAGGCGAGTTCAAGGCCAATGGCTACAAAGGATTATTATTGCGCTACCACGATAACGGCCAACTTGCCTACCGCGCCAATTTCAATAACCAAGGTCAGGAAAGCGGCAAAGTAAGTTACTACCATCCAAATGGAAAATTGGCTCTTAGCTATACGGTCAAGAACGGCGAGGTTCAGGGCCAAGTACTTCGTTACAACACCAGTGGTCAATTACAAAGTTCATTTAACGTAGCACCTGATGGCGCAATAAGTGCCGTTCAGAAAGCAAACAACCAAACGACAGTTGTAGCACCTAAACCTATTCCCACCGCCAACGTATATCCGCCGCGCCTTACCAATCCCAAAACCAAAGGCCTGCGCTTTGTTCCGAATGGCTATAATAAGGTCTACAACGACAACGACGAAATCTGGATGGACGGAGAATTTAAAAATGGCCAATTGTACGATGGAAAGGTCTATGATTACGATTTAGATGGTATTTTACAAAAGGTTCGAATTTACAAATTAGGTAAGTATCATTCCGACGGACAACTCTAATCGCTTAGTTTTCCTTAAATTTACCCCCAAATTAACGACATGAAAGCATATGTTTTTCCTGGGCAAGGCGCCCAATTTTCAGGAATGGGCAAAGACCTCTACGACAATTCCGAACTTGCACGCAGTTTGTTTGCCAAGGCGAACGATATTCTCGGATTCGACATCCAAAGCATCATGTTCGAGGGCTCTGACGACGCACTCAAACAAACAAATGTAACGCAACCTGCTATCTTTTTACACAGCACTATTCTTGCGGCTTGTCTTGGCGATAGCTTTCGTCCGGATATGGTTGCAGGTCATTCACTTGGTGAATTTTCTGCCTTAGTAGCCAACAAAACGCTTTCCTTTGAAGATGGCCTACGCTTGGTTGCCAAGCGTGCTGACGCCATGCAAAAAGCCTGCGAATTGGCACCGAGCACCATGGCGGCAATTCTCGGTCTTGAAGACGAAATCGTGGAGCGCATTTGTGCCGAAATCGATGGTGTTGTGGTAGCGGCCAATTACAATTGCCCTGGGCAGCTCGTAATTTCAGGTAGCCTTGCGGCCATAGATGCGGCTTGTGCTAAGTTAACTGAAGCCGGAGCCAAACGCGCATTGGTTTTGCAAGTAGGTGGTGCTTTTCACTCTCCACTCATGGAGCCCGCTCGCGAAGAACTCGCTGCAGCCATTGAAGCCACCCACTTTGCACAACCAATTTGCCCGGTTTATCAAAATGTCAATGCGCAAGCAGTTACTGATCCCGCACAAATCAAAGCGAATCTGGTTACACAACTAACAGGAGCTGTTCGCTGGACGCAAATCATGCAAAACATGCTTGCCGACGGTTGTACAGAAGTTGTTGAAGTAGGGCCAGGCAAGGTTTTACAAGGTCTTTTCAAGAAAGTAGACCGCGAAATTCCAACAAGTAGCGCAGCACTTTAATTTTTTTTGTGGAATAAAAGAACCATCAGCATCTTTCTAGAAAACATGCTGATGAAAAACTTAATGATGGTGTGGATGCTCATGGTAGCAGCAAGCACAGTAGCCCAATCCGGAACCGGTGATGTCATCGGAACTTTCATTGATTTCAATACCCAAAAACCCATGGCTGGAGCAAAGGCCATGATCCGAGAAAATGGCCGGGTCTATTTGGCTTTGGCTAATGAAGATGGCCGTTTTCGTATCACCGGTATTCCTGCAGGAACCTACCAAGTTGCTGGCTATTTTCAAAAAGACAGCACCGAAAAAGTAACGGTAGAAGTTCCTGTCGAGGCCTACGGAAACGCTGGAGTCATTTATTTTCAAAATAAAACCCAAGACACCAAAGCAGTGCGTGTAGGCGGTGGGCGCTACGAACAAGCGCGCATCCGCATCGGTGAAACACCCGTGACCACCTTAACAGCCAAAGAAATCAAGAACAGACCCGACAAATTTAGTGTCGTGGACATGGTAGCCAATTCCAATTCCGATGTCAAAAAAGACGAAGACGGCGGCCTTATGTTCCGCGGCGCCCGCAAAGGCGACATGATTTATGTGTTAGATGGCATCAAATCAAATGAAGTGTTTAATGTGCCAAGTTGTGCGATAGGTCGCGTTACTGTATTTACAGGTGGTTTGCCTGCTAAATATGGCGATACACTTGGCGGCGCGGTTATATTAGAAACCAAAAGTTATTTTGATCTATACCGCGAATGGGAAATCAATCAGCCCGATTAACCCTGTAATTGTGGCGCTTTTTCATAAGTGATTTCCCACAAGAACAAACCCTGGGCGGGTACCGATACATACGCCTCCGAACGGTTTTTGGCAGCAATTATGCCTGGCAGTTCGGAGGCTTTTATTTTGCCTAAACCCACCTCAACGAGCGTCCCAACAATGGCGCGTACCATATTGCGCAAAAAGCGATTGGCTGAAATCTCAAAATAAAGGCCGTTTGCTGTTTCGAACCATTCTGCCGAAAAAACCTCACAGATATTTGTTTTGACATCGGTGTGAGCTTTTGCAAATGAAGAAAAATCCTGGATGCCAAGTAAGTGTTTGGCGGCTTGGTTCATTGCATCTATGTCTAAATCTTGCTGTAGGTACCAGCTCTGAGTGCGCACAAAAGGGTCCTTATGTCGATTGATAAAATATCGGTAAGTGCGGCTACTCGCGTCAAAACGCGCATGTAAGTCTGAATGGAGCTCCCAAGCTTTCGAAAACGAAATATCAGGAGGGGTCATGCGGTTGAGTTTGAAAACCAATTGTTGTGGATCCCAAGCTTGCGGAAGGTCGGTGTGTAAGAAATAATTTTTAGCGTGTACGCCGGCGTCCGTTCGACCGCACCCTACAATTTCAATTTTTTCGTTACCATGTAATTTACCTAACGCTTTTTGGATTTCTTCTTGAACAGAGTTTGCACTCGGCTGAATTTGCCATCCGTGAAAGTTGCTTCCGTCGTAAGCGAGCTGAATAAAATAACGCGGCACTTTATTTCTGTTCTTCTGTTTGTATAACGCCTAAAGGGGCCTCGAACAAATTGTAACTAAACAAACCTTCAAGTTCGCTGACACTTGCCCAAGTGAGGGTAGGGCCACAAATCTGAAAATGGGTATCGTCTAGTGTTGAATTGATAGCAGCGCCTAAATTTTTCGGCGCAGACCAACCTTCGTTTTCTCTTTTGCAGTAAAAAATATCGTAGCCGCCCATGCCGAGATGGCCGTCGGAGGCAAAAAACAGGAACTTACCGTCTGGGCTTACAAATGGAGTGGTTTCGCGTCCTTCGGTATTGATCCCTTGCGGCAAAACTTGCACCTCAGCTTGCCAAATGCCATTCACTTTTTTGGCCATATAAATATCAGTTGCGTATTTTTCAGCGGCGCGATCAGAAACAAAATAGAGTTCTTCTACATAGGTGAATTCATCGATCCAGATGGTATCGGTTTTGGTTGGGGCGCCTTCAAAATAACTCGTGTTCAGTCCTGGAATATTGATAATGATTTGTTTGTCGTCCCAAACACCAACTGTTTCTGCGGTGAGTTCAAAAATATCTGAGCCTTGCGTACTTGCTTCTTTAGATGCAGTTGTGTTGAGTGTGCCTAATGCGCTCAGTTGGTCTGCTGCTAAGTAGGAGAGTGCATCAAAACCTTCCGTATTGAGCAATTCATCATTGCTATAGGTGCGCACCCAAATTTTGTTGTTTTCAGGGTCTGGTTGTGCTTGGTAAATATCCTCAAAAAAGCGTTGGTCGTCGGGGTTGAGGTTGGCTCCTTTTGCATTTGGATTCCGTGTTGTAAAGTATAGCGTTTGGCCATCCTTACTTAAAATTGGTCCGTATTCGTCGTAATTGGTATTGAGTGTTCCGCCTAATAGTTGACGCTCATTCTTGACACCTGCTTGAAGCAGTGCAAAATTGCTTTGTTCTTCGAGTAATTGAAATCCGAGTAGTTTGTAATCTTTTTCTGATTTGATTAATTTCTTCGCCTGTGCGCACAAATTCTTCGCTTTTTCGGCATCTCCGAGTGAAAGCGCAATTTGCCCTGCTAAATACATGTGTTCTTCTGTGCTGTTTGATCCGAACAACTCGAGTGCTTTTGAACAGTGTTCTTGGGCATAAGTGTAGGAACGTAGGTCAAATTCGGTGGTGGCGAGCAGGAAATACGCATTGGCATTGGTAGAGTCTAGGGCTACGGCTTGTTTGAGTAACATATAAGCATTGGTGCTTTGGCCTTCATCGAAAAGCGTACTTGCGTTGGCAACAATGCGCTTGGCTTTGAGTTTGTCTTTTTTAGTGATGGCCTGTGAAAAGCCGAAGAAAGGTAGGGCGATGAAAAGAAGAAGTGCTCTCATATAAATTGTATATAGTACAAAGTAAATAAAACTATTAAAAGCAATAACTTTGAATAAAGAATAGATGTCAACTATGTTTCGTTTGTTATTGTTTCCATTTATCTTTTTGGTCTTTCAGGCTTGTTCATATAGTAAACCTAAAAAACAAAAGGAAGTTCCGAATTACGCCAACTGGACCACCCTCATTAAAGGAATGGAATACCGCGAAATCGACGCCCCCACTAAGTCTTTCCTCGGAGACTCCAAATTGGCCATTTTACGAATGGATCCTGCTGAATTTCAGTTTGATTTATTCACTGCAACCCAGCACGACTCCATTCCAAAAAGTGTGCAAACTTGGTCCGACTCCTTTCACCTTATGGTTGCTTTCAATGCAGGTATGTACGACCTCAACAAACCCCTCATCAGTAGGGCTTACTTGCAAAATGGCAAACACCTGAACAACGGCCAATTACTTGAGGACTTCAATTTAATGATGGCATTAGGCCCAAAACCAAAATGTCAGCGTTCCAATATCGAAGTACTTGACCTCACTTGTGCCAACTGGGAACAAGAAAAAAATAATTTCAAGGGCTTTGCGCAAGGCCTGCGCATGATAGATTGCAACGCCAAGCCCATGAATTGGCAAAAAAACATACAATCTTGTAGCATGTTGGTGGCGGCAGAAGACGAAAAAGGATGGTTTTATCTCATTTTTACGCGTTCCCCATACACCCACAATCAAATGATCAACTTCATGAAGCAAATGCCGGGGGGCTTGCACGATGCCATTTATCTTGAAGGTGGTCCTGAAACCAGCTTGCTCATTAACGTCAATGGGCACCACATTAAAAAAGTGGGTTCTTGGGTTTCTGATACCTGGGAAAGCGATGCCAACAAGCACTTTTGGCCGCTGCCTAATATTGTGGGTGTCCGTAAAAAGTAAATGACCCTTTTGATAAAGTGAAAAACATGATATCAATCAGGTTTTTAATCCTGTAGTACTCATATTTGTTTGAGCGTAAGTACGCCATCTTTGTAGTGTTCAACGGAACAACACTACTGTAATTTACAAATTCAACTACCGTCAAATTACAATGGAGAGAGGATTCAATCAGAGCATGGGTTTAGTATCAATTTTTTCCTCTTGAAACAGTAGTCAAAAGCCACCTTTAGGGGTGGCTTTTTCATTTCTTAATTGTACTTAAATGAGGTCCGGGTAGAGGAGTGTCTGCACGCCTTCTTGATTTTTAAAGGAGTTTCGATGCATGGCTACAGCCAATTCTTTGGCGCTGATGCTGTGGTATTTTTGCAGCGAACCAATGAGCAATTGGTCAAACAATGGGCTTAGGAGTTGTGCAATTTTTTCGCCAAAGCGTTTTTCGGGGCGTGGGCCAATTAAGATAGACGGTTGGTAAATGAGCGTGCGTTCAAAATTGAGCTCTTGAAGGTCGCGTTCAATTTCGCCTTTCAAACGGCTGTAAAAAATCTTGGACTTCGTGTCTGCACCTATTGCACTGATGAGGTGAACTTCTGTTGCACCTGCATTTTTGGCTGCGGTAGCTGCGGCGAGGGTCATGCCGTAGTCTATCGCGCGATATTGTGTTTGGTTTGGTGTTTTTTTGCGCGTAGTTCCAATGCAGCAATACAAGGCTGTAGCATCAGTAAACGCATCTGGCGCTGGCTTACTCAAATCTGTTTGGATGAGCTTGATTTTTTCTGAAGTAAAAGCCAAAGGGCGCCTGGTTAAAATTCTAATTTCAGATACTTGCTGATCATTGATCAATTCTTCAACGAGGGCAGACCCAACAAGCCCTGTTGCACCGAGTATAACGACTGATTTTTGCATTTTCAAAATTACTTATAATGTGGATAAAAAGATGTTATAATAATCCTACCAATTTAGAATAGTGTTGCTATTATTTTTGCAACAAATTACTTTTATGGATCTTGTTGACCGTTTTCAGATTCCAGTACTCGAAGAAATTGCACTGCGCAACCCGCAGGCGACGCAACTTGGGCAGCGCATCATAGAAGGAAGCATTCTCTTGATCAATGAACTTGGTTTTGAGCAGTTTACTTTTAAAAAGCTGGCGCTTTCTGTGGGCACAACAGAAGCATCTGTGTACCGGTATTTCTCAAGTAAGCAAAAGCTTTTGCTCTACCTGATCAACTGGTATTGGGGCAGGCTAGAGTGTCGCTTGCTTCTACAAACGCAAGGAGGTAACCCAAAAGAACGCCTCGTCAAAGCCCTTGAATTGCTCTTGGTACCACAGCCCACATCGCTTTCATTCACCAATGAAAAACGCCTACAGCGTATTGTCATCCACGAGGCTTCTAAAGTTTTTCTGACCAAAGCCGTAGATGCCGATCATCAAACCGGATTTCATAGTATATATTTGCAAATAGTGCACTATATTTCTGATCTAGTACGCGCTTATCAACCTAAATGCAAGTATCCAGAAATGTTGGTCACTACTTTACTAGAAGGCAGTTTGCAACAACGATTTTTTGGTCAGCATTTGCCAGAAGTCACCAACGCATCAGAACAAGAAGATGCAGTGGCTGTTTTTTATACACAACTATTTTTTAGCTATCTCGATCATGAATAAAGACGTCAGCAAACCTTATGAGCGCTTTTGGGCGCTGCTCAAACCAGACAGCAAAGATATTTCAGACATCTATCTCTTTGCCATCATCGGCGGCCTGCTCAGCCTAGGCTTGCCTTTGGGCATACAAGCCATCATTAACTTTATTCAGGCGGGAAAAGTCAGCACGTCCTGGTTCTTGTTGGTAGGTTTGGTTGTTTCGGCTATTGGTTTTTCAGGCTACATGAACATTGCGCAATTGCGCATTACCGAAAATTTGCAACAGCGCATATTTACACGTTCGGCCTTAGAATTTGCTACGCGCATTCCAAAAATTCAGCTACGCGAACTCCTATTGCGCTATGCGCCAGAATGGACCAACCGCTTTTTTGACACGCTCACCATTCAAAAAGGAATTTCCAAATTGCTTATAGATTTTACAGCGGCATCTTTACAGATTTTATTTGGGCTCATCCTGCTGTCATTTTACCATCCATTTTTCATCATCTTTGGCTTTGCCCTTCTTTTGTTACTTATTTTGATTTTTAGAATGACGGCTAAACGTGGTTTTGTAACGAGCCTCGATGAATCCAAATACAAATACAAGGTGGCCAATTGGCTCGAAGAAGTTGCTCGCAATCGACTGACTTTCAAACATCTTGGCAACAATGGCATTTTGCTCAAGCGTTCAGATACTTATTTGCAAGGTTACCTGAAGTCTAGAGATGCGCACTTCAAAGTTTTGGTTCAGCAGTACAAATACCTGATTGGTTTCAAGATGCTCATTGCATTTGCTTTACTGATCATCGGTGGTTTGTTGGTCCTCAGTCAGCAAATGAATATTGGGCAATTTGTTGCGGCCGAAATTATTATCGTTTTGGTGCTCAATTCGGTTGAGAAGTTAATCGTTAGCCTTGAGATGGTATACGATGTGCTCACGGCTATTGAAAAAATAGGTGAAATTACCGACCTCCCTTTAGATTCTGAAGAAGGCATCGAACTTCAAAAAGTGCCGGCACTTGCAATTGAAGTAACGCAATTAGAGTACCAAACCAGCTGGAGTCAAACACCTCTATTGGCTAATTTATCCTGCCGTTTTGAAGCTGGTAAATTCTATCATATCCAAGATTTTGAAGGTAACAAAGCTCAAGGATTATTTCTCATGATCACTGCCATGGCCTTTCCCAATAAAGGTCAAGTGCTCATCAACGGCATTCCAACGAGTAACCTGAATGTCGAAACCTTGCGCACCCAAATTGCCAGTTTGTCTCATCACGACCAACTCATCTACGGAACCGTTCTTGAGAACATCACCATGGGACGCAACTGCGATGTTTCCCAAGTAATGGAATTAGCTGTTGCCATAGGACTAGACCAAAAGGTTTTGGCCCTGACCGATGCTTACCAGACCATACTGAATCCAGAAGCAAGCACCCTAGACAGACAACTTATTACGCTTGTTTTATTGTGTCGAGCACTCATCGCAAATCCGGCAGTCATCCTTTGGGATACACACACTCATTATTTATCAAATACAACTCTGGAAAGCGTATTAAAGTATTTAACCAGCGCATATAAAGGAACCCTCTTATTAGCAAGTATCGATGAGCACAACCTCTCGCTCAACCACGAAAAATTGATCTTATGTTAAACATTTCTCCGCAAAATCGCAATCAAATTGATACTGATGGGCTTGTTTCAACAGACATGCTGAACAAAGCACCCAAAAAACTCTTGCGCAATGCAATTTACTTTCTATTGATTTTTGGCGGAATCATCCTTTTGCTTCCCTGGACGCAAAATATCAGGTCAAATGGGCAGGTGCTCACCCTCCGACCAGAACAACGGCCCCAAACCATCAATGCGCTCATTGGTGGGCGTATAGAGAAGTGGTTTGTAAAAGAAGGCGATTTGGTCAAAGCGGGTGATACAATTATGTTTATTTCCGAGATCAAAGATGGCTATTTTGACCCGCAACTAGTGGGGCGCAGCGAGCAACAGCTCAGAAGTAAGGAGCAAAGTGTCGTCTCCTATGGCGATAAAGTTCAGTCACTAGACAGGCGCATCGATGCGCTCATCGAAACTGGAAAGTTGAAAGTCAAGCAGGCGCGAATCAAAACGCAGCAAGCCCAGCTGAAACTAAAGTCAGATAGTATCGAAAATCAAGCCGCGATGCTCAACTATCAAATTGCAAAGGATCAGTTCGAGCGCTTTGAAAAACTTTACAAAGAAGACCTCAAGTCTAAAACAGAAGTTGAAACCCGAAAAGTTGCCATGCAGCGCGCACAAGCATCAATGATCAGCGCACAACAAAAGTTTTTACAGAGTCGCAATGATATCATCGATGCTAAGGTGGAGCTCAATGCTGTAGAAACCAAGTTTCAGGATGAAGTTTCTAAAGCGGAGTCAGAGAAATTTACAGCGCTTTCAAGTATGTACGAAGCAGAAATCGATGTAAGTAAAATGCAAACTCAGGTTGCCAATTACTCAATTCGCAACGGCATGTATTATATTTTAGCTCCACAAGATGGCCGCATCACCAAAACGCTATCAAGTGGCCTAGGAGAAACCATCAAACAGGGCACAGCAATAGCCACCATTATGCCTACCAACTATGACCTTGCTGTTGAAATGTACGTCAGACCAATGGATCTTCCTTTATTGCAAGTTGGTCAGCATGTCCGCATACAGTTCGATGGTTGGCCAGCAATTGTTTTTTCGGGTTGGCCTAACACCAGTTACGGAACCTACGGCGGAACTGTTTTTGCCATTGATCAATTTGCCAACGAGAATGGCGAGTTTCGCGTGCTTGTATCCCCGGACCCCAAAGAAAATAAATGGCCAGAAGCACTGCGTGTAGGCGGAGGCGCATATGCAATGCTCCTTCTCAACGATGTGCCTATTTGGTACGAGCTCTGGCGAAACGTCAATGGTTTCCCTCCAGATTACTACAAAGCACCGGTTAAAAAATCAACTGTAAAAGCCAAGTCAAATGACAAATAAGCACGCTGTACTTTTCATTTTATTGTTTTGCTCTTTTACGAATTGGTCGCAAAATGCTGAACTGCGCCCAGAGGCATTCATGCTGCAGGTGCTCGAAGGTCACCCTTTGGCAAAGCAAGCCAAACTCATCCCTGAGTTTGCAGAAACCTATGTATTAAAAGCACGTGGTGGTTTTGACCCGAAATTGAATTACGACCTCGCTCAAAAATACTACGGCAATAAAATGTACTATAGCTTGTCTGATGCCCAGCTCAAAGTACCCACTTGGTATGGTTTAAGTGTTCAAACAGGTATCGAACAAAACCGTGGTGCCTACCTAGATCCTCAGGGGCTTACACCTCAAAATGGCTTGTGGTACGGCGGGCTCACTGCCAATCTCGGTAACGGATTACTCATTGATGAGCGCCGTGCGGAGTTACAAAAAGCAAACGTCTACTTAAAGAGCAGTCAACTTGAACAACGCTTGGCACTCAATGAGTTGGTTATGGAGGCTGGTTACGCCTATTGGGATTGGTATTTGCAATTTTATGCGGGCCAAATTCTCAAAGAAGCATTGGAAGTAGGCGCTGTACGTCTTAGGGCTATGCAGCGCATGGCAGAACTCGGCGACCGCCCCTACATCGACACTGTTGAGGCTGCTATTCAATATCAGACCAGAGCCGCTGCCTTTGCCGATCAAGAAGCGAGGTCTGCGGCCGCTAGTGCCGTTCTGAATCGCTATCTCTGGAAAGCAGATGGAACGCCTCTTGAGCTCAGTTCAGAAACCCAGCCTCTTCAGGCCGACAGCTTAAGTGTACAACAGCCTAAATTGGTATTCGCAGGTCCGGTCGATACGCTGGTTCAACAACATCCCTACTTAGGAATTTTATCTTACAAATTAGATGTCTTGGCAATCGAAAAGCGCTACAATCAAGAGCAACTGAAACCACAAATTGAACTCAAATATAACTTTCTTAACGAACCTATACAGTACAATCCACTCGCGCAATTTTCAATCAATGATTACAAATGGGGTGTGAGTGCAGCAATGCCGCTGTTTCTGAGAAAAGAGCGCGCTGCAGTACAACAAACCAAACTTAAAATTGAGCAAACCAACTTTGAGCGCCAAGACCGCAGTGCAGAACTTACCGCAAAAATGCTATCTACAAGAGCAGAATACCTCAATGCCCGCAAACAACTTTTAATTTTCACAGAAAACGCAACCAGTACCAAAAAGTTATTGGCAGCAGAACTCAGTATGTTTGAAGCTGGTGAAAGCTCCCTTTTCATGGTAAACATGCGCGAAAGCGCCGCGTTTCAGGCTGCGTTAAAAGTGGTGGAGTATCAAGCGAAGTGTGAACAGCTTTGGCTCAAGTGGGAATTTCTTCAGGCTAACTTAGTGAGATAACGCTGTAATAGAGCGGCATTCCTATGGCAATATTAAAAGGAAAAGTAAGCCCGAGCGCCATCGGAATATAAAGCCCTGGGTCTGCTTTCGGAGCTGCTAAACGCATAGCGGCGGGTACTGCAATATAAGAGGCACTTGCTGCTAGAACAGCGAATATAAAGCGGTTGGCTACATCTGTCGTGACAAATTGTGACAACCAAGCTACCACCACACCATTGAATGCAGGTAGCAATAGTGCGAAAGCAGCCATTGCCCAACCATGGGTTTTGAATGACTTGATACGACGTGCTGTGGTCATACCCATTTCCAATAAAAAGAGTGCTAAAAATCCTTTAAAAATATCCGTTGTAAATGGGGCAATATCTGCAGCTTGTTTGCTATCTGAAAGCAAGCCGATCACCAAACTACCCATGATCATGAGTACACTTCCATTGGCTAAAGAATGTCTCAAAAGTTCTGGTAAGGAGAACTTATTGTCGTTACTTTCATAGATCCGCAAAAGCAAAACGCCCACAATTATTGCAGGAAATTCCATGAATGCCATTACTGCAACCATGTGGCCATTGAACTCCAAGTTTTGTAATTCTAGAAACGATAGCGCCGCTACAAATGTCACAGCACTAACTGAACCATAAGCAGCTGCAATTGCAGCTGCGTTAGACACGCCTACACGTTTGCGAATGATAAAAAAACTATAAAGCGGAATAAACGCTGCGATAGCCATTCCGAAAAGCAGCGACCAAAAGATTTCAGACGTAAAAGCACTATGTTGTAATTCTTGCCCTCCTCTAAAACCAATCGAAAACAGCAAATAAAGCGAGATGAATTTAAAAGACGATTCTGGAATTTCTAAATCGCTTTTGATGACAACGGCAATTATACCCAGTAGAAAAAAAAGGATTGTTGGGTTGCTCAGATCATGTGATAAAAAGTCTAGATTCATTCGTTAGTTGATTTTGATTTGAATTGTTATGGATTACAATGGTTGCAATATTGCGGGTCCTCGAAATTTTTGTCTTTTCTTTGCTCAATTAGTAGATGATGGCAGTGCGTGCAGGAATATTCTAAATATTGGTAAGAATTGGATTTTTGCAAACAAACCTCACAAAGCAGGTTGCCACTGACTTTTTTTACTGAAAAATCTGGCTGACTACATTTAGGGCAGTAGCTATGCATGCGCTCTATCAAATCTTTCGCAGCAGCAATGATATTTTTTTGACGCAGCGGGTTCATGTGCGCGCGTAAATCTGTTTCGATTTCCCATTTTGGATACTGATGCATGAGCTGTTCCAATTGAGTTCGATCCTGAATTCCCTTTGCAAGGACTTGTAGATTTTCAGTATTCTTGAATACCAATCCTTGTGGTCCGAAAGAACAATTCGCCAAGAATGTCGGGAGTTGTTCGGCGTCTTGATAATCGAGTTTTGAATGGCAAACTTCTAAGGTTGTGCTGCGTCCAAAGATTTCGAGGTTGCGGTCTAGGTCAATATAAACTAACCATTCTTCATTGATGGTAAGAAATGGTACGCTAGGGTGCGGTCCAAAAGACCCTTCACTTGCCAAACCTTGGCGTTTACCGGCGAAGTTCATACCAGCTAAGCACTTTTCTTTAACCGTTATTTTTGGACCTTCTGGTCTTGGAACGGAACCGCAAAAAGTACCAAAAGCATCTGTGTCAAATCCTTCATTAACCAAAATACTGAGTCCAAAAGATTCGAAAACAGGTTGTAAAAGACTTTCTTTTTGATGCTTACTGCTCAACAACAACGGTGAGGTATACATGTCCATTGATATGTAAAACGGTCTTAGGGTCTAGTTTTTTGAGGTCTTCAATTAAGCTTTTTTTTATTTTTTGAAGTTCGACAAGGCGGATTTCAGCTTGTGCATCTGGCGTACCAAACATTTCTTGATGTCTGAGTGTTTTTTGTGTGTGATAAGCAATTTTCTGCTGAATGAGATTGCCTAACACCTCCATAGCTTCTTCAGGAAAGTAATTACTTTGAATTAATTCAATTTCTTGTAGCATAGAATTGATATTTTTTGCAAATTTGGCACATTATTTGCATAAACAAATATATAATAAAGATATATCAAACATAAATAATTGTTATGAACTACACCCTCAATCAACTTCGCATCTTTTTAAAAATTGTACAAAAAGAAAGTATTACTCGAGCTGCAGAAGCGCTATTTCTAACCCAACCGGCTGTTTCTATTCAGCTTAAAAATTTTCAAGATCAATTTGATATCCCACTTACCGAAATCGTCAATAAAAAGTTGTATGTAACCGATTTTGGCCGTGAGGTAGCAACTGCAGCAGAAAAGATTTTAGAAGAGGTATATGCCATCAACTATAAAACTTCGCAATATAAAGGTCAGCTCAGTGGTCGGCTCCGCATCAGTGTAGTGTCTACTGGTAAATATATCATTCCTTATCTCCTAGCTGATTTCATGAAGGCACATCCTGGCGTTGAGCTCGTTCTAGATGTGTCTAACCGTGCAAATGTCACGCTTAATTTAGAACGCAATGAAACAGATTTTTCTTTGGTATCGGTTTTGCCTGATCGCCTCAATCTAGAGGAGATTCCATGTATGAAAAACCAATTGTTCTTGGTTGGAAAAGAACAACTTTCCATTCCTAAAAAAGGACCGTGGCACAAAGAACTCGAAGAAATTACTTGGGTCAAGCGCGAGACCGGTTCAGCAACTAGAAAAGCATTAGACGAATACCTCAGTAGTCATGAAATACAAGTACGACGACATATCGAACTCACCTCTAATGAAGCAGTGAAGCAAGCGCTTATTGCCGGTTTGGGGTATTCTATTATGCCACTCATTGGTATCCGTAACGAACTACAACTTGGGCAACTCACCATCTCAACTTTGCCTGATTTACCACTAGAATCTATGTGGCGTGTAGTTTGGCCTAAAGGAAAGAAACATAGCGGTGCAGCAGCAGCATTTAAGGCTTACTTGGAGCAAAATATGCCGCAAATTATCGAAAAGAATTTTGGTTATATCGATGGGCTTACGGCTGTGCCAAAATCCATGATCTAATCCAAGACATTATTTTTGGGTCTAGCGTTTGCTCAAGGGTAGCGTATTCACTGAGGTTGCATTCCTTGCATTGCTGAAACAAATGATTGGCACCCGTTAAAACGTAAAATGCACTTTTGTCCAAGGACGCTGGCGTCATTCCTGTTTTGAATCCAACTTGATTCACAAGCGCAGGTACTTGAACGTCTTTCGATCCGTTGATGACTAAAAATGGCACGTTTAATTGCGCGAGATACGTTTTACTCTCAAAGGCCAAAAATTGGCGTGCCCAATCGTTGTTGAAAAAGGCGCTCATTTGCGTTAGTAGCTCTTCTTGGCTCGCGCCATCGAGAAGTTTGGCAGGAATGCTATCCCATGCTTGACTTAACCAAGTCCCATAACTTTTTCTGAAATCATTGGAATTTGTGGCAAGTGCAATTTCAGCTCCTTTACTATAAAGGCGTTGGTTCCAAATGCATTCTTCTTTGGAAAAACCCATTGCTTCAGGGATGAGGTATTGCTGAGCAATGAGCACATCCTTGCCGCTTGTGCCAACAGATGCTGCTTCTATAATTCCAGAAATTTTGTTGGTCAGAACAGCAGCGCGCAGGGCGGTCATGCCACCTTCTGAGTGTCCGTTGGTCCAAACAATTTTGTTGGTCAGTACTGCTGCACGCAAGGCGGTCATGCCTCCTTCTGAATGTCCGTAAATATAAATCTTGGCTTTTGGATACGCTTTGCTGAAGTACTCAACAATGGCCACCAAATCTTTGCCGAAATCTACTTGTGTAGCGCTTTCGAATTTTCCACCTGATTTACCTGTGCCTCTGTCGTCATAGCGGTAAGAGGCGATGCCGTATCTGCCCAAATGATCAGCCAATACCCAAAATGGTTTGTGGCCTAAGATTTCACAGTTGCGGTCTTGGGCACCTGAGCCCGATACCATAATGACAAGAGGAAAGGCACTTGATTTCTCTAATTCGGGCAAAATGAAGCTTCCAGAAATCTTGATTTTCTTGGCTGTGGATATCTCGATTTCTTTTTCAAGATAAGGAAACGGTGCTTTGGGGTCTTGCATTTTACCCTTTACTTCCTTGACGGCTTGCACTTCTTTATAGAACACAGCCTTCCAGGTCAGGCCTGATTGCGCCATGGTACCCACCAAAGAATCGCCTTGCAGTTTGGCCGCATACGTGAGGCCGATCATTTTCCAACTGAACCACAAGCTGTCGCTAAACAAAGCGTAGTCTTCCATGGTTTGTGGTTTCAGTTTGGGCTGATCCGGAATAGAAACGATAACCGCGCCATCTCGCCCAACACCTTCAATTTGTAAATCCATCAATAGCGATTTGCCCGCCACTTGAAAATTACTATGCCAGGTGCCTTGTATTTGTGCGTAATAAGTGGATTCAATAAATGGAAGGATGAATAATAAGACAAGGTAGTTCAGCTTCATTTTTTTCAAATTAGGTTGTAAGAAATTGAATCAACAAATTAATAAATCAACAAATCAAGATTTATATTCAGGGAATAAGCTTAGAATGCCTTCTTCTGACGCTGCGCAAATGCCGCGTTCTGTGATGAGGCCACTCACCAAACGGGCAGGCGTTACATCAAAACCGTAATTGGCTGCAGGGGTAGTTTCAGGACAAATAAGGACAGGTTCTATGTGGCCAGCTGCAGATTTGCCGATGACGTATTTGACTTCATTTTGGTCGCGTTCTTCAATCGGAATTTCCTTGAGGCCATCTTTAATGGTCATGTCTAGGGTGGTAGAAGGCAGCGCCACATAAAACGGAATGTTGTTGTCTTTAGCTGCCAACGCTTTTAGATAAGTACCAATTTTATTGGCGACATCGCCGTTGCGTGTGGTGCGGTCGGTGCCTACAATAACGAGATCTACCATTTGGTGCTGCATGAGGTGCCCGCCGGTGTTGTCTACAATAAGGGTGTGTGGCACACCATGACGAGTGAGTTCATAAGCGGTAAGGTTGGCGCCTTGATTGCGCGGCCGGGTTTCGTCTACCCAAACATGGACCTTGATTCCTTTTTGAACTGCCTGATAAATAGGCGAGGTAATGGTACCCCATTCAATACAACCAAGCATGCCTGCGTTGCAATGCGTTAAAATTTGAACAGGATCGCCATTTTTCTGCGCCGCGATGGCTTCAATCAGTGGCAAGCCGTGCACGCCGATCATGCGGCAAGTTTCGATGTCTTCTTCAACAATTCGTCCGGCTTCAGTCCAGGCAGCTTCTAAAAAGTCAGTTGCGTTGTCTAGTGCTGTGCGCATGCGGTCTAAGGCCCAAAATAGATTGACTGCTGTTGGGCGCGATGCTCTTAAGGTACTGAATGCTTCATCTAGGAAAGCTCCGTCGTAGCCTTCTTTGATCATTTCGCGAACTGCAAGAAAAATGCCGTAGGCAGCTGTAGCGCCAATTAACGGTGCGCCTCTAACTGTCATGCTTCTGATGGCTAAATCGGCATCTTTGTAAGTGAGCAATTGCACCACAACATAGGCATGAGGTAACTGGCGTTGGTCAATGACCTCAACATCTCTTTGGGCGGTTGTCCAGATGGTTCTAAATGTAGCTGACATAATGTATAAAATGAAAAAAGCCCGTTTGCACGGGCTTTCTTGTTATGATTAAAGGCCGAAAGCCGTTTTGACTTGATCTACGTAATCGAGTTTTTCCCAAGTGAAGAGTTCTACCTCGCGGCTTACTTTGGTACCATCAGGTGCTGTGAAGTGTTTGGTGACAACTTCATTCTTGCGCCCCATGTGGCCGTAAGCAGCAGTTTCTTGGTAAATTGGATTGCGTAATTTGAGGCGTTGCTCAATAAAGTAAGGACGCATGTCGAAGATTTCGCCAATTTTAGTAGCCATTTCACCGTCGGTCATTGACACTTTAGAGGTTCCGTAGGTGTTGATGTACAAACCACATGGTTCAGCGACACCAATTGCATAGGAAACTTGAACCAGTACTTCGTCGCAAAGACCGGCAGCTACCATGTTTTTGGCGATGTGACGCGTTGCATAAGCTGCAGAGCGGTCCACCTTAGATGGATCTTTACCAGAGAAAGCACCACCGCCGTGGGCTCCCTTACCACCGTAAGTATCCACGATGATTTTACGTCCTGTAAGGCCGGTGTCACCATGTGGGCCACCGATGACGAACTTGCCAGTTGGATTGATGTGGTAGGTAATAGCGTCATTGAAAAGCGCTTGTAATTCAGGTGTGAGTTTCGCTTTGACGCGTGGAATCACGATTTCAATGATGTCTTTTTTGATTTTGGCCAACATTTCTGCTTCTGGAGCGAAGTCGTCGTGTTGGGTAGAAACAACAATTGTATCAATGCGTTGTGGAATGTTGTCGTCGGAGTATTCGATGGTTACTTGAGACTTCGCATCAGGGCGCAAGTAAGGAATCAATGCTGCCTCGTTGTTGCGAATTGCAGACATTTCTTCTAGAATTTTATGAGCGAGGTCTAGTGCCAAAGGCATGTAGTTATCGGTTTCTTTAGTCGCGTAACCAAACATCATTCCTTGGTCTCCAGCGCCTTGGTCTTCTGGATTGCTGCGCTCTACACCTTGATTGATGTCCGAAGATTGTTCGTGAATAGCTGATAAGATACCACAAGAGTTGGCGTCAAACATATATTCTGACTTCGTGTAACCAATTTTGCGAATGGTTTCGCGGGCAATTTTTTGAACGTCGAGGTAAACGGTAGACTTTACTTCGCCTGCCAAAACAACCTGACCAGTTGTGACGAGGGTTTCGCAAGCTACTTTTGAACTCGGGTCAAAAGCCATAAAGTTATCGATGAGTGCATCTGAAATTTGGTCAGAGACTTTATCTGGGTGCCCTTCTGAAACGGACTCGGATGTAAATAGGTATGCCATGAGCTTGAATAATTTGGACGCAAAGTTACAAAATAAATTTGCTTTGCTCGCGCACTTTTCTACGCAGCAAAGGATTAGGTCGGTAGCGGTCTTCGCCGTATTCTGAAAATAAGGATTCTAGTTTGTCGAGCACCCATTCCGCACCGAGTTCATCTGCCCAAGCCAATAAGCCTTTCGGGTAGTTCACACCTTTGGTCATGGCGAGGTCAACGGCATTTGGGCTTGCCACTTGCATGAAAACGGCATCAGCTGCCTCGTTGATCAATAGCACCAAAATGCGCTCAAAAATTTGCTTGCCCAAGACGGGGTCTTTTGTAGGTGAAGGTGGGGTACTGCCTTCTTTGTAGTCATAAAATCCTCTGTTTGTTTTTCTTCCTAAAAAGCCGGCCTCCATATGGCGTTTTTGGGTAAACGAGGGTTTGAATCTAGGGTCGTAGTAAAACGCGGCAAAAACAGTTTCTGTGACGGTATAGTTGATGTCATTACCGATGTAGTCCATGAGCGTAAATGGTCCCATCTTGAAACCACCCATTTCGGTCATGGCCCAGTCGATAGTAGCGAAGTCGGCCAAGCCTTCTTCGTAAATACGTAGCGCTTCACCATAAAAAGGACGCGCAACCCTATTGACGATAAAACCTGGCGTGTCTTTGCATACAACAACAGTCTTGCTCCAGCTGGTGATGAGCTGTTCGATGTGTTGGGTATAAGTAAGGGAAGTAGCTACACCTGGTATCACTTCTACAAGCGGCATTATGGTTGCCGGATTGAAAAAATGTATGCCCATGAATCTGCCGGCATCTTGCAGGCAAGCGCCGATAGAGGCAATGGATAAAGAAGAAGTATTGCTTGCCAGCACACAGGAAGGGTTAACCACTTGCTCAAGTTGTGTAAAAACTTGGTGCTTGATTGCCAGATTTTCGACAATAGCTTCGATTACTAAACTAGCTTGGCTGTGGTCGCTGAGTTGTGTAGAAAAATGTAAGTTTTCAAGAATTTCTTGACCTGAATCAGCCGAAAACTTCCCTTTTTCTACAAGCTTTTCAATACTTTTTTTAATTTGTTGTTCGGCGCGCAATAGTTGCTCGGGGTTGGTGTCGCTGAGCACAACACGATGTCCACTTTGGGCTGCTACTTGCGCAATGCCGGCGCCCATTGTGCCAGCGCCAATTACACCAATGATTTCTTTCATATTAGTTTCCTTTAAATTCAGGGTTTCTTTTTTCAAGAAAGGCACTCACGCCTTCTGTGAAGTCATTGGTTTGTCCGGCTTCTGTTTGCAAGATTTCTTCAACTTTCAATTGATTTTCTAATGAATTATACAAACTCAGATTCAGGGCTCTTTTTGTGAGTCCTAGACCTTTGGTGGGCATTTGAGCTAATTGAAGCGCAAGTTTGCTGACGGCTGTACTGAAGTCTTCGTCTGCAACAGCTTTGTAGATCATGTTCATTTGCTCTGCTTCTTTTGCACCTACTTTTTCTGCGGTCATCATGAGGGCCATCGCTTTTTGCAGCCCCACTAAACGCGGCAGCAAAAAGGTACCTCCAGGATCTGGAATAAGACCGATTTTCGAAAAGGCTTGAATAAACGACGCGCTTTCTTTGGCTACAACGAGGTCGCAGGCCAAGGCGATATTTGCACCCGCACCCGCTGCAACGCCATTCACAGCAGCAATAACTGGCTTTTCTAATTCCCGAATTTTGAGAATAATAGGGTTGTAATGTTCGCCAACTATTTTTTTCAAATCTGGCCCTTCAGGGTCAGTAGCTTCGGCTAAATCTTGACCAGCGCAAAAGGCTTTGCCTTCGCCAGTTAGTACCACAGCTCTAATGCTTGCATCTGAGCTGCAACGATCGAGTTCGGCTTGCAATTGCAAAGCCATAGTGCGGTTGAAAGAATTGAAGACACTTGGTCTGTTCAGCGTGATGGTGAGTACCCCATCTTCAAAATGAGAAACAATTTCTGACATACTTTTAAGATTGATAACGATTGAGTAGTGCTTGACCACGTTCTTTTAAGGTGAGGCGCAAACTTGCGGGTTCCAGTACTTCGACCTCTCCAGCGTAGCCAAGAAGATTTCTGATGAATTCTTCTGTGATTAGGATGCGGAGTTCGAATAAGCTGAAATCTGTTTGTTTTTCGAGCAGTTTTTGGGAAGCATGAAATGCTTGTGTTTCAATATAGCGTGCCGCCACTGCATCGGCTTTTAAGACAATTCTGAGTGCTTCTCCTTTAAATGCGGTAATACCAACAGCATCTCGAAAATAGGCAGTAGCATCGAAGTCGGAAGGTATTTGTGCTGCTTCATCGAGTAATTGGAGCTCAGACATGCGGTCCAGTGCGAAGGTCATGATGTCTTGTTTTTGAACATCATAAGAGATGAGGTACCAGCGGTTGCGGTATTCTTTCAAGAACAGAGGGCTTACCTTTCGAGGCTTGGCTTGCTGCTGCTGAAAACTCGTGTACATAAACCACACCCGTTTTTTAGCTTGTATACCTTCTAGGAGAGTGGGTAAGTATTCGTTTCCACCAGTAGAAACCGCAGCTTCAAACTGAATAAATTTGGAGAGTTCCTGGCTTTGGTCACCCACTGCAACACGGTCAACAATTTTATCAATAGCGAGGCCAAATTGCTGAAAAAAAGGCACTTCTCTAAATTGTTGCAAAGTAGAAACTGCAAAACGTATGGAGGAGAGTTCGTCTTCAGATAGGGGAACATCGTTGATGCTGAAGTCGGGGTCTTCGTAGAAGTAGCCGCCATTTTTTTTTTTTTTTTTTATAGGGGCATCGTGTTCCATTTTCATCGTAAAGAGGTCCTTTTCGATGGTAGAGGCGCAAATGTGTGTACCGGATTCTGATCCAAATAAGGATTCTTCACAAGCTGCTCTGAGTGCTTCTTTCGAAGGGTAGGGCTTGTATTTGTTGCGCAGCATTCGGTCGATGATGCGGTAGCGTATCAGGGCATTTTTAATATGCGGCATTAGTTTTTTTCAACTTTTTGCTGGTAACCAAATAGTTCAAAAAATTTGATGGCCTTCACGACTTCATACGGAACGTCGTCTTCCCAACTTTGTGCATTAGCCTTGATCTTACTCAGGACATCGTCGGATAGAATATGTAGCAAACTCGGGTCGTACTCTTGCAATGCAGTAATTTTGTCGTTGGCCTGCATGTAGTTGAGAAGTCCCATGAGGTTTTCAGGAAGTTTGATATTGCCTAAGTGGTATAAACTGCCGTCCTCCATGTTGAGGGCAGGATAGATATAAAGTTTGACGTTATGCCCGAAACCGCGGCCAAAAGCCTCGAGTAAGCCACCGGGTAAATTGTCATAATACTTTTCATCAAAAATGATGTGTAAGTTGTATATGCCCATTATAACCCCAACTAAATTCCCGCGGGCAATAGAAGAGAGGTATTCAAGCATTTTGTAATGCTTGAGGTAGTTAGAAACCATTACGGTATAACCTAGAGAACCCAAAAGTTCGGCGCGGTCTAGGAAGTCTTTATCGGAGATTTTGCCGTCGGCGGTGAGGTCTTTAAGGGTGAGTTCAAACACCACCTCGAGTTGCTCTGGCTTGACGCGTTTTTCTTTAGCAAATGCAGCTCTGGCGCGTTCGATCATGTCGATGTGTACCTTGGTTACAGGTCTGAAGCGCCCACGCATGAGCAAAATGTTTTTCTTGTAGAGCGCAGTAGATGGTTGCATCACGTTCTTGGCAAGGTCAAACATGGTGGCATTGGTGATGCCGCGGCGCACCAAATTGAGCGCAATGATACGGTTGTCCATATCCTCGAAATCGGGTCCAGAAATACGTAGCATGTCGATCTCCATGCGGTCTGGTGGCAAGCGGTGTACAATGCCATCAATAAATTCGTCGATGCTTCCCGACTGAAAATAGCAAGCATAGATGAGGTTAACCCCTAAAATTCCTAAGGCCTCTTGTTGCGCTTTATGGCTATTGTCGTGCATTTTGATATGTAAAATGACGTCGTTGGGTTTTTTGTTAAGTCCGAGTTGAAAACGTAAGCCAACCCAGCCTTGGCCTTGGTTGGTTTTGTGGTAGTTTAGTGATTCTACTGTGTTGCAAAACGCAAAAAAGCGGGCTTCTCTGTTTTTAACAGGTAAGATTTCTTGAAGATGCTTGAATTCAGTCTGAAGCATAGTGAGCAATCGCTCTTCACACACGTAACGGACGGTTTCTCCGTACATGGAGTTAGAGACTTTCATGTCGTAGGCAGATTGCGTATAGGCAATTGTTCCGGAGCTGCCACCCGCCTTGAAGAAGTTAGCGGCAACCTCTTGACCGGCACCAATTTCGGCAAAACAGCCGTAGATGTCTTGGGTGAGGTTGATTTTAAGGGCTTTGTCTTCGGTGGTTAAACGACTTGCGCTCATGTTAGTGTGGGTCTTTGAAATTCGGGTTTGAAATAAAGGAGTTGTCGGTCAGGGTGAGCAAAAACTTCTTGAGGAGATATTTTTCTTGCGCACTCAACTGAACGCCACCTTGGTTGGCAAATTCAATGAGTGGGTCTATGGTTGGAGAAATATGTACGCCACTTGAGTAGTGTTCAATGACTTCATCTAGGGTCTGAAAGCGGCCGTCGTGCATATAGGGTGCGCTCAGGGCTATGTTGCGAAGTGTCGGAACTTTGAATTTGCCGTAGTCTTCGGGGTTGCCGGTGACAGCACCGCGCCCGAGGTCAGTAAAATTGGCATCAAGACCGTTGTTGCTATATTTTTTGACGCGCATGAGCGGGCCGTTGTGGCAGTGAAAGCAGTCGGCGCCATTGAGGCTTTTGAAGAGGTCGTAGCCAGCCCATTCTTCGACGTCAACGGTTTGTAAAATATTTTGCTCTTGCGCAGTGAGCGACATGCCGTTTTCGTATTTGTACATGACGTCGTATTTGGAAGACGCGGAAATCATGGTGCGGATAAACTGCGCGATGGCCTTTGCAACCTTGGTTGAGTCTATGCCTGGTTCGCCAAAGGCACGGTAAAATTTGTTGCGGTAATTGATGTCGAGGTTGAGCTTGTAAACGGCGTCGGTCCAACTTTGATGCATTTCAATTGGATTTGGAACGGGCTCTAGGATTTGTTGTTCAAGGGTGGTTGCGCGGCCGTCCCAAAAAAAGAAGTTGTCCCAACCAAGATTAATGAGTGCCATCGAGTTGCGTGTTCCGGCAATGCCATCAATGCCGGTTGAATATTTGTTCGGGTCTGAAAAACTACTTTGCGCTAAATGACAAGAAGCACAACTCATTGAATCATTGCCAGAAAGGCGTTTTTCGTAGAACAACCAACGGCCAAGGTCCACGCCCTCTTGGGTCATGGGGTTGTTTGAGGGAATGATCATGTCCGGAAAATGGCTAGGAATTTCTAATGCATAGGGCGTTGCTTGAAAGTTAGCCTTGTCTTTTTTACAAGAACTCAACAAAAGCAAAACACTTATGAGAAATAAAAAGCCTTTCATTAGTACGGACTTATGGCGTTTTTAAAGTTGCTAATAACCTTTTGCGTAAGCGCTTCTTGACCAGCTGCTGTGTGTGTAAGGTATTCTGAACTTAAATTGATGCTACTTGCTCCTTGGCCCAAAAACGCAAGAAGGTCCAGCTTGAGTTTGAACTGACGGGTGTTGTTGCCGATGTCGGTCCAGTTGATATTGTTGAATTGTAAATTTTGCAAGTAGGAATCGGTGCCGATGTGAAAACTAAAGGAGAGGTCTGGGTTTGTGGTAGCATCGATGAGTGTGTCTACTTTGCCTTCGATATTGATGAAAATATAGCCTGTACTCCAACCCCAATGCATAGGCCCGGCATTGCTAATATTGAGTGGGCTTTCATTCGGAAACGCACTTGGGTCGAGGTGGTTGAGGCTGCTGTCCACGCCTAGAACGGCATTCAAATTGAGAAATTTAGCGTAATCGCCTTCTCTTTTGAATAGTAAACTGCCGGTTTCGCGGTAGTCGAGCAAAGCGGCTTGATGCAAGGCGTTTGAGCCATTGCCAAAAAGTGTGAAGTAACATTTGAGTTCAGTGAACTTTACCTTGTAACCTTCTTGGGTAGTATAGATGCTATCCATAAAGAAATTTTGGCCGCCAAAAACTGGTTGGAGGTCAATTTGAAGCTGGGCTTTTGGGGCCTCAGGTTTGTCGTCGCCACAGGCCGCAGCAATTAGCAAAACTAAGAGGCTGAAAAATATCGTTCTCATCTAACAAAAATACGTCAAAACGCTCAAAATGTTCTTAATTTTAGGAAAGTTTCAGTCCAAAATCAGCGAATGCCCAAACAAACTTCAAAAGCCCTCCGTGTTTATGCCGCTTCTGCAGGCAGTGGTAAAACCCATCGCCTTGTTTTAGAGTACCTTAAGATCTTGCTCACCGATGGCAATTACCGACAAAAGTTCAAGCATATCGTTGCCATGACCTTCACCAACAAGGCAGCCAACGAAATGAAAGACCGCATTCTTCAAACGTTGAGCGGTTTGGCTTATCCGGCTAGTGCAAATGCCAAAACAATAGCGCTCAAAGCGGACTTACTAGCAGAAACTTCTTTGACTGAAGTTCAATTGCAACAGCGCGCAGCAGGCGCTCTCCAGGGTATATTGCATCACTACGAAGATTTCAATATCTCCACTATAGATAAATTCAATCTACGCCTCATTCGCTCTTTTAGCCGAGACCTCGACCTTCCTGCCGACTTCGAGGTGGTTCTGAATGAAAAATTAATCCTCGACGAAGTATTAGATTTACTGATTGCCCGACTCGGCCAACCTGACTCACAAGAACTCACGCATTGGATGCTTGCATATGCCCGCACCAAGGTGGCAGAGGGCGAATCTTGGGACTTCAAAAAATCTTTGTTGCAATTTTCTGAAGTGCTTGGAAAGGAACGCAATGCAAAGGAAGTTGAGCAATTGCTATCCAGTACTTACACGCCTGACACCTATAATGACTTCAAAGCCGAAGCTGAGCAAATCAAAGCCGCATTTTTAGCACAGTGTTCCCAAGTACATGCATTAGCGGCACCGTACAAAGGTTCGCAATTCAAAACTGCAACAGATCAAAAGCGCATTGATGCCTTCATTGAAGATCCAAATTGGGGACTTGGCAAGCAAAAAGGGCCATTTTATACGAATACATTTCTAAACGCCCTAGACGAAAATAAATATGACATTCCAACCACGGTTTCAGAAGCGCTATTAGGTTTGTCAAGTGCTTTTGACCAAGCTTTTGCTGCGCATTTACGCATTGAAACCCAACGCAAAAACTTCTATAACATGGCCCTGCTGCAATATGTCGCGCAGCAAACCAAAGCCCTCATGACTGCCCAGCAACAAATCCGCATCTCCGAGTTCAATCAGCTGATCAGCCAATTGGTGCAAGGTGAACAAGCGCCCTATATATACGAACGCTTGGGCATACGCTACGAACATTTTTTGCTCGATGAATTCCAAGACACCTCTCGCTTGCAGTGGGTCAACATGATCCCGCTTGTACTAGAAGCTATTGCCTATGAGCGCCCTAATCTCATCGTGGGCGATGCCAAGCAAAGTATATACCGTTTTAACAATGGTTTGGCCGAACAATTTGTGGCACTACCAAGCCTCTATAACCCCGAAAACGACGCTCAAATGGCGCTTACGAGTGCCCGTTTCGAGAGCAGCGGTTTCAAGCAAAGTTTGCTCGATAACTACCGTTCAGCTCCTCAAATTGTGCAATTCAACAACGAACTCTTCGAGCGTTTGTCCCTTTCTTTACCACCAGAGCACAACGCATTTTACGACAAATTGAGTCAAAACCCAAAGTCTTCCAAAACGGGTTTTGTTAGGGTCGAAAGCTTGGTCAATGACCTCCCAGAGGAGCTGCTTTTTGAAAAAATGCTGCACACAATTCATGAGCTACTCCAAGACGACTACAGGCCTTGTGACATCTGTATCCTGACTGAAACCAACAAAAAAGGTAATTCAATTGCGCTAGCTTTAACTCAAGCGGGCTTACAAGTTGTTTCTCAAGACTCCCTTTTGTTATATGCGCACCCTTTGGTACAACTCTTTTTGCTTTATCTCAAAAAGCGCGCAAAGCCATCCAACCCAACGCTAGGCAAGCGCTTTGCAGAGGCTTATTTACAGCTCAAGGGCAATTTTGATGTGACTGCATTCATGGCTTATTTCAAAACCTATGAAAAAGAAGGTCGACAAATCCGCTATTTCGATGAAGCTGCTTTTTACAAAGCAGAATTTGGTTCAGAAGATGCGCTTTTTATGCCTTATGAGCATCTTTTTGATCTCCTTCAAAAAGCGGCGGCCTGTTTTCAGATCAACGATACCCAAGAACCTTATGTGCATCATTTTTTCGATGTTGCTTTTCAATTTCAGCTCAATCGCAATGCCGAGCTATTGCCATTCATCGATTTCATAGAACAAAACAAAGATAAGTTAGCGCTCCAAATGCCAGAGTCTACAGAGGCAATCCGCATCATGACTATTCATAAAGCCAAAGGCTTGGAATTTCCAGTTGTGCTGATGCCAAGCCTTGATTTTCGTACGGCCCTCCATGGTTTTGCAAAGTTTTTGATGCCAGCAGGCACAGGGTTGGCATATGCTTATCCGTCTGAGCTCATTCCAGAATTCAAAACTTTTAAAGAAAAAGAACTCGCCGCTATTTTTCTTGACAAATTGAACCTACTTTATGTAGCGCTTACACGACCAGAATCTAGGCTATACATTTGGAATCATCACAAAAAGAAAGGATTTGGAGCTCAAATTCATGAGCAACTTACCCAACTTCCTGGTTTAACACTAGAAGAGGAGCACGTCTATGTTGCTGGAACGGCACTCAAAGTATCAAGTGTAGAAAAGGAAAAACATAGTACCTCAAAAACTAACTTTTACCATCCGATGGCTTTACCAGATCAGCTTTGGTATCCTTCCTTGGCTTTTAGAACACCCGATACCGAAATGGTGACAGATCAATTATTTGGCTTGGCTTTTCACCGCTTAATGGCTTTGTGTCAAAGTCCTGAACAGCTGCAAGCCGCACTTCAAGTTGCCTTGCAAGAAGGTACCATTGCACAAGATCAAGTTGAGGAGCTAGCTTTAGCGGCCGAGCGCTTTTGGTTACACGTTACCACTCAACAACTCAATGACGGTATTTTGGAAGAATACAACGAGCAGCGTATTATTGCTGATATCAATCAAATGAAGCAGCCCGACAAAGTTTGGGTGAAGGCAAATGAAGTGGTGGTTATTGATTTCAAAACCGGGCTGCGCCAAGACAAGCATATGCAGCAAATTATTGCTTACGCGAGCTTGCTACAAACCATATTTAAATTGCCAGTTCGTCCAATTCTATATTATACGCAACTTGATTTATTCCTGGAGTTGTAAGTCTAGGCCAGAAATTTCAGCAGAAAGTTTCAAAAAGGTGTAGACAAGAGGGTGGGGGAGGTCGCGGGTAGAAGATATCTGCGGACAAAAACTCGTAGCTAAGAAAAATGGATGCGCTTTCAGGGTAATGATTTCTGGGTCGTCGAACTGATTGACGGCCTCTATGTCGATAAACTGCCCGATCAATTGCTCAAGGAGTTGAGGATACATGCTGTAGCGAGTTGCACTGAGCTCTACCGAACTACAATTTTCATAGAGCTTTTCCATGGCAGCTGTTTTTGGCTGCACATCAATGCGTTCAAAATGTGTGCTGTTAATTAAGTTTTCAGAGATCAACTTCTCGCCATAAGGATTCATGTTATTGGCGGTGATGAGGTAATCAATAAATATTCGAAAACACTCACCGGTAGCAAAAACAGGTATGTCTAGTTCTGCAAGATTTCGAAATACGCCATTTAAAAAAAATGGATTGAGATAAGGGCCAGGCGCTACCCAAACGCCATCGTATTGTTCGAAAGATTGTTTTTTGAATTGCAAGGCTTCATTGACCTTGATCCAATAATAATTGATTTCGATTTCTAGGAACTCGGCGGCGTGGTCCAAGGAAAGGTTTGTCGCGTGGTGCGAATTGTAGGTGAAGTTGTAGTCGCCTATGATTGCTATTTTAAGTGCTTCACTCATTCAGGCGTTTCTTGGTACAACAGCGCTTAGCGCTTAAACCAACTTCTTAACTTGGCGTTATTGATTTGGATTGATTCCTCCGCAAGCGTTTGTGGATCTACGTACCAAACTTTACAACTGAAGGTTACTTCAAAAAGAGAGTAGTCTCCGGTGGCATCAGAAGCTTGCTTCAGAATGGTAAAGTTGGCTGTTTGGCCAGGGTCAGTTTCGCGAGATATCCAGAATTTACCAGTGTTGTCGGTGTAAGAAACCTGAACTCCATTGATGCTGTTGGTAGCCATTGTAGTGACATCTTTGAAAGGAACTGGGTTGCCAGAGTTGGTCATGTGGAAATCATTGAACATTGGAAGCGTAGGCGTGCTGCTGCCAGTGGCATCCCACTCTAGTGAACCAAAAGCAATAGAAATGTTTTGCAGATTTGCCATTGAAGCAATACCTGAAGTGTAAATCACCTTAGACATGACTGGCGCTACATTTACAATTTGAGTGTCTACAGCAAAACCAAGGTAGTTGTTGACATTTTGCGTAAGCTCAACTTGTGTACCATTGATATAACCAATGAAACTTGCATTTAAATCTACTTTGTTTGTAGGTGGTGGAATGATTTCGTGTTCAATACAGGCTGAGGAAATCAGTAAAAGAAGTGTTGCTAAAAAGGCAAAGCGCGTCAGTTTCATGCGTTTGTGTTTAGGTGATAATGTCTCAAATTTAGTTCTATAAACGCAATTGTCCAAAAAAAGATGCTTTCCGAGTAAAAAAAGAAGAATTAAAGCGCAGCAATTAACTTCAGAAAATCCTGAAGACTTTCTTTGTGAAGTGGTAAAGCGCCTTTACAAATGAGGCCATAGACTTCCTCAGCTTTGTGTTCAGAACTTTTTTTAGATCCTTTTTTCAGGGTGAGGTCTGACCAGGATGTTTGAAGGAAGGCCAAGAAATTGTCGGAGTTAACTTCCGATAAAGAAATGTTCGAAGGAATTTGAAAATGATAGAAATTCCAGATGTCTTTTTGAAAATCAAAAACAGTGATGAAATCTATGCCGATGTGCAGCAATCCCGGAAGTTTTGTGTACACTTTTTCAAGAACAATATTGGAAAATAAGTCAATAAATTCTTGCGCTTTAGAAGGGTTATTGGCTGCTAGTTGACGCCATTCGTCATCGTAAATTGCATTGATCACAAGGAAATGCTTGAACTCCGTTTCGAGTTCAGAGAGCTCATTAGGGGTTAAGGCACGAAATTTTAACATTATTCTGCTTCGCTTGGTTGAACCTCTAAACTGATGTCCAATACTTCTGTCACGCGCTTTTCGGTGATGGCTTGTTCGAGTTCAAATTTGTATTTCCCCTTGAAAGGAACTTTGCGGCGCTTGAAAATAAGCTGGTGTTCGACAATTGTCCCGGATTTGTTGCCAATCCAGTTGCCATTAGGGTCGGCCATTTTGATTTCATAGGGCTCTCTTACGCTTTTGCCAAAAGGAGGTGTGGTGCGCAAGAAAATCCAGAGGTTGTTGTAGGCGTAATCGGTGGTGCTGCGCAAAGTAAAAATGAAATCGTAGAGCTGGGTGGTGTCTTGGATGTCTACCTCAAATTTTGGCTTCACGTTTTGCGCCCACTGCTCGTCTTTGAAGCGATAAGCTTTGGTGTAGATTGCTTCTTTGGTACAACTAGCAAGCACAAGTGCTAAGAGCGCAAATAGACTAATTAGCTTTTTCATTTTTTGGCCCTCCGGGGTTCGGTTTGCGTGGTTTGCGATTGGGTCTTCTTTTCTTGTTATTGTTGTTGCTGAAAGATTTTTCAAAGCGCGTGAGGCTGTCCTGACCCACCACGTTTTGATAACCGATTTCTTCTACCTTTTCTTTGACTTGAGCGAAGTCTGCGAGGTCTTTGGGTTTGACACCGTCTTTGTTGAGTTTTTTGATTTCGGCAACGCGCTCAGGGGTGAGTGCAACCATACCATTTTCGCCTTTGTAGGCGTACCAAATGATGCGCTTAAATACATCGGTTTTCATGTGAATGGCATCGCCTTTTTCGGTCTGAAGTTTGCCGTCTGCTTTAGGCATAGATTTGATGGCGTCGAGGTACATATCGAGCTCATAGTTGAGGCAACATTTGAGCTTGCCGCATTGGCCAGCCAATTTTTGAGGATTCAATGAAAGTTGTTGGTAACGGGCAGCTGAAGTAGAGACAGATCTGAAGTCGGTGAGCCAAGTACTGCAACAAAGTTCGCGACCGCATGAGCCAATACCTCCAAGACGCGCTGCTTCTTGACGTGAGCCAATTTGACGCATTTCAACACGAACCTTGAAGCGATCGGCCATGTCTTTGATGAGTTGGCGAAAATCGATACGACCTTCTGCGGTGTAGTAAAAAGTAGCTTTGCTGAGGTCTGCTTGGTATTCGACATCGGAAATTTTCATGTCGAGGCGCAAGTTTTGGGCAAAAGTGCGCGATTGTGTGAGGAGTTCCCGCTCCAAACCGCGTCCTTTGATCCACTTGTCGATTTCTTCTTGTGTAGCAATATGCAAGATTTTTTTGCATTCCATTGCTTTGAGGTTGGGTGCTTTTTTCTTGACTTGAATACGTGCGAGTTCGCCGAGGGCAGATACCACACCGATGTCCCAGCCTGGGCTGGTGTCAACGGCAATGACATCGCCTGTTTGTAAAGAGATCTGGTCTGCATTGCGATAAAATGCTTTGCGGGCATTTTTAAAACGGACTTCTACAAGATCAAAAGTGCTTTGGCCTTCTGGTAAGCTGATGTTGGCAAGCCAATCAAAAACTTCAAGTTTATTGCATCCGCCACTGCTGCATGTGCCGTTGTTTTTACAACCTTTTGGTGTTCCTCCACCGCTACTACATGACGCACAACCCATTTGATTTTTTTTGTGGTAAAGTTAATAAATAAAGTTAGTCAAAGCTAAGCCTGATGGATGTAGCGCATTGTTTGGAAACAAAGTTGAGTAAATAGGATGCGTGCGTTGGCATTGCGGTCAATTTGGTAATAGGTAGCATCTAGCGTGGTCATAAACTCACGTATGTTGTTGCCTGATATGAATGGCGCAAATTTTTCTAAAAACGCAGCTTCCTCTGAAGAAACCTTAGTGAGGGTGTCGCCCATGTAGTTGGTCAGGATACTCTGGCGCAACATGTGAAGACTGTATTGGATGAAGAGTTTTTGTCTTTCCTTGCCAATTGTAGCGAGTTCATCGGCCCAGTCCATCATGGCGAGCACTTCTTTTTTGTAGCAAACCCGCATGAGTTGGATAAATTGATTGCGCTGCTGGTCTTGGTCATCGGAGGTTTCGAGGTAGGCAAGAGCAACTAAAAACGATCCATCGGCAAACGCCGATACGGCATCGGCATTGGTGCGGGTTTGATTTTTGGTTTGTTGTAAATATGTACTGAGGTCTTCGGAACTTATTTTAGGAACGCGGATGAGTTGAGTTCTAGACTGAATGGTGATCATGAGCTTGCTGGCGTCTTCACTGACCAACAAAAATAGTGTTTGCGCTGGGGGCTCTTCTAGAATTTTGAGCAGTTTGTTGGCGCAATCGGCGTTCATTTCTTCGGGTTGCCAGATGACCATGACTTTGTAGCCTCCTTCGTATCCTTTGAAGTTGAGTTTGCGAATGATTTCTTTACTTTCTTCTGTTCCGATGATGGGTTTGCGCAATTTGTTGTCGATGCGCTCGGTCCAATGAAATAAATCGAAGTAAGGATTTTGCTGAAGTTGTGCGCGCCAGTCGGCTAAAAAGAGATCGGAAGTTTTGCCAATGCTTTGCACCACTGGATACACAAAATGGAGGTCGGGGTGCTGGAGCTGCTGCACTTTCTGACAAGACGCACATTGGCCGCAGCTATCGCTGGCTTGGCGATTTGTACAAAACAAATACTGACTAAATGCCAAAGCGAGTGGAAGCCCTCCATGGCCTGCAGGGCCTTGTAGCAACTGGGCATGTGCAATTTTGCCCGCTTCGATTTCTCGAATGAGCTCTTGTTTGAGGGTTGTTTGTCCTATGATTTGCTGAAATTGCACCCTCAAAAATAGCGAAAATGCCGCAATTATTCGGTGTTTCCTTTCAAGAGCAAGACGATTTCTCCTTTGGCTTCGTGCGTTGCAAAATAGGTTTGGAGTTCGGCTAATGTGCCTCGGTGGTAGGTCTCAAATTTCTTGCTGATTTCCCTGACCACACATGCTTCTCTTTGAGGATCAAGCCACTCGCACATTTGGCCAAGTGTTTTGGCAATGCGGTGCGGCGACTCATACAAAACAACCGTGCGGTTTTCGAGTGCCAATGCTTGAATGCGTGTTTGGCGTCCTTTTTTATGGGGCAAGAATCCTTCGAAAACAAATTTATCACAAGGAAAGCCAGATGCGACTAAGGCTGGAACAAAAGCAGTTGGGCCGGGCAAGCATTCGACTTCAATACCTGCCTGAACACAAGCTCGAACCAATAAAAACCCTGGGTCTGAAATGCCGGGAGTACCCGCATCAGAAACCAGTACACAAAATTCGTGTTGTTGGATGAGCTCAATGGTTTTGTCTAGGAAGCGGTGTTCGTTGTGGGCATGGAAAGCCAAAACTTTTTTCTTGATTTCAAAATGATTCAAGAGTTTATTGGTGACACGTGTGTCTTCGGCAAAAATGAGGGGTGTTTCTTGTAATATACGCAACGAACGAAGCGTGATGTCTTCGAGGTTGCCAATGGGGGTAGGAACGAGGATCAGTCTAGGCATGGCTTAAGCAAATACCGCTCGCACCACTTCTTCGATTTTGGTGCAAGGGATGATTTCAATTTGGTGTTTGTGACCTTTGATTCCTTTGGAATACTTGGACACGATGATTTTTTTGTAGCCGAGTTTTTCGAGTTCGCCAAGGCGCTGTTCGAGCCTGTTAACAGGTCGGAGCTCTCCGCTAAGGCCAATTTCGGCCGCAAAAGAAATGGTTTTGTCAATGGCGAGGTCGGCATTGGAAGATAAAATTGCCATGGCCACAGCGAGGTCGATGGCGGGGTCGTCTACTTTGATGCCACCGGCAATATTTAAAAAGACATCTTTAGCCGCCAAACGGAAGCCGCAGCGTTTTTCAAGAACCGCGAGCAGCATGTTGAGGCGCTTGACATCAAAACCTGTCGAGGACCGTTGGGGGGTTCCGTAGGCGGCAGAGGAAACGAGCGCTTGTACTTCAATGAGCAGCGGACGAATGCCATCTACCATTGAAGCAACAGCAACGCCGCTTAGGGCTTCAGAGCCAATGGAAACCAAAACTTCGGAAGGATTGGCTACAGGTAACAAACCATTGCCTTGCATGCTGTAAATACCGAGCTCATTGGTTGAGCCAAAACGATTTTTGATACTGCGCAATAAGCGATAAATATGGTGACGGTCGCCTTCGAATTGCAAGACGGAGTCTACCATGTGTTCTAAAACTTTTGGCCCAGCAATAGTACCGTCTTTGGTGATGTGCCCAATCAAAAATATGGGAATGTCGGTTTGTTTGGCAAAGCGCAGCAAGTTTGCGGTGCACTCGCGTACCTGAACCACCGAACCTGGCGAGCTTTCTACACTGTCTGTGTAGAGGGTCTGGATAGAATCTATGATGAGTAACTGTGGTTGAATGGCCTCGGCTTGTACCAAAACTTGTTGAAGATTGGTTTCGGTGAGTAAATAACAATTGGGGTTGTCTAAGCCTAGGCGTTCGGCGCGCATGCGAATTTGTTGTTCGCTTTCTTCGCCGGAAACATAAAGTACTTTGAGTTGCTCTTTAATGGCGAGTTGGAGCAGAAGGGTTGATTTACCAATGCCGGGGTCGCCCCCGAGTAGGTTGATAGACCCTGGTACGATTCCGCCACCAAGCACTCTGTTTAGCTCGAAATCTTTGAGTGCAATGCGGCTTTCTTCGCTCTTTTGCACTTCTTGAATGAGCACCGCTTGTTGTGCTTTGGATGACTTCGAAAAGCTCACCACGTGTTTGGGTGTTTTTTCGGTGCGCTCTTCTACAAAGGTATTCCACTCTTTGCAACTGGGGCATTTCCCGAGCCATTGGGCCGCTTCATGACCGCAATTTTGACAAAAAAAGGCTGATTTTGCTTTTGACATGGAATCTTTTCGTTTGAACAAAGGTATTTAAAAAAGCTTGTCGGCTGCTGGCATTTAAGGACTTAATCCGTAACATTACGGAAAAGAAAATAATTTTTTTAAAGATTTTTTAATCTGTTGTTTGCCACAATATCAAAAAATATAATTTTGCCGTGTAAATAGTTGTCAATCCTATGTCAAAAAGAAGAGCGATCATCAGTTACGACAAGCTGACCATTGAGCAGAAAAAACAAATTCTCCGAGATTTCCCGGACGGATACATCAATCACTTAACTTCCATCAAAACGCCAACTGGAGAGGTGCTAGATGCCCTTGTTTGGGAGACGGACGAAGTCATTTATTTGGTGAAAATTAATAAAGTAAAGCCCAAAGCCAAGGCTGTAGTTGAAGACGACGACTTCGACGACGACTTCGATAAACCAGACGACATCAAGGACGACGACCTCAATGATGATGAAGATGAGGACGACTCCGACGATTTTGACGACGACGAACCTTCCGACGACGACGAAGATTAAAACCTACGTACCCAAGTTTTTTTAACTTTGGGTCATGCTTGGAAACCTTTCAACACCTGAATTATCCGCCTTACTCGCACTTTCGCCTTCAATTGATCAAATTGGAACCCTAGAGCGTATTGCACGCATTCAAGCGCGTAGCATTAAAGGTGCAGCCAAAATACAAGGTTTGCGCATGGCGCTTTCCATGATTGACCTCACCACATTAGAAGGTAAGGACACCCCCGCTAAAGTTCGACAGCTTTGCTTCAAAGCCCAACATTTACATGATCAAGCACCAGATTTACCAACAGTTGCTGCGGTTTGTGTGTATCCAACTATGGTCGGAGTGGCTAAAAAAGCGCTCGGCGCGTCAGGTATTAAAGTAGCGAGTGTTTCAACTGCTTTTCCATCAGGGCAGGCGCCTTTTGAGGTAAAGAAACTTGATACACTTTATGCCTTAGACCACGGTGCCGACGAAATCGATATGGTCATCTCGCGCGGCCGCTTCTTAGCCGGCGATTACCAATTCGTCTACGACGAAATTGCAGCCATTAAAGCCCTTTGTGGTGCGGCCCGCCTCAAAGTAATTTTTGAAACAGGTGAGCTCGATTCCTTGGATCAAGTCCGCAGGATTTCCGATTTAGCAATTGCTGCTGGAGCCGATTTCATCAAAACTTCAACGGGCAAAATTCAGCCTGCCGCTACTTTTCCTGTTGTGCACACCATGCTCAGCGCCATAAAAGACCATTTCGACAAAACAGGTCAAATGATTGGCATGAAGCCAGCTGGTGGCATTTCGTCCTCCAAACTTGCACTGCAACATTTATTGATGGTCAACGAAGTGTTGGGCGAGGCCTGGCTGACCAACGAATGGTACCGTTTTGGCGCCAGTAGCTTGGCCAACGACCTTCTGATGCAATATCAAAAACAGCTGACTGGCAAATACCAATCGGCAGCCTACTTTTCAATCGACTAATCATGAGCAACTCAACTTGGAACCTCGAACCTTCATTGGAGTCTGTCGCACAGGTTCAAATCAAGCCGCAATACGAACTTTTTATTGATGGTAAATGGCAAGCGCCATTGTCTGCAACCTATTTTGCAACGGTCAATCCTGCCGATGAAAAACAGCTCTCCCAAATTGCTCAGGCCAATGCTGCCGACGTAGATTTAGCTGTAAAAGCGGCCCGCGCGGCCCATGCAAACGTTTGGTCTCAACTGAGTGGGGCTGAACGCGGTAAATATTTGTTTCGCATTGCGCGGCTCATGCAAGAAAAAGCAAGAGAACTCGCTGTTTTAGAAACCTTAGACGGCGGCAAACCTATTCGCGAGTCAAGAGATATCGACATACCTTTGGCATGCAATCACTTCTTCTACTACGCAGGTTGGGCCGACAAATTACAAGAAGCTTTTCCTGGTCAGCAAATGGAGGCATTGGGTGTTGCGGGCCAAATTACACCATGGAATTTCCCATTGCTCATGCTCGCTTGGAAAATTGCACCCGCTTTGGCATGCGGCAATACCGTTGTACTCAAGCCTGCCGAAACCACCTCGCTCACTGCACTCAAATTCGCAGAAATTTGTCAAGAAGCGGGGCTTCCTGCTGGGGTGGTCAATATCGTTACAGGTTTTGGCGATACCGGCGCGGCACTGGTGGCGCATCCGAATGTGGATAAAATTGCTTTTACGGGCAGTACGGCTGTTGGAAAGCAAATCCAAAAAGCGTGTATCGGTACCCCTAAAAAAGTCACACTCGAACTTGGCGGTAAGTCGGCAAATATCATCCTTGAAGATGCACCAATTGACCAAGCAGTGGAGGGCATCATCAATTCTATCTTCTTTAACCAAGGCCATGTATGTTGTGCTGGTTCAAGACTATTTGTTCAAGAATCTATTGCCGAACAAGTGCTCGCCAAGTTGAAATTTCGTTTACAAAGCATTTATGTGGGCAATCCGCTCGACAAAAACACCGACATCGGCGCTATCAACTCCAAAAAGCAACTCGAAACCATCGAAAAATACCTTGCCATCGGTTTGGCTGAAGGCGCAGAAATGTATCAGCCAGAATGCACGCTTCCTAGCCAAGGGTTCTATTGCAAACCAACACTTTTCACTGACGTTGCGCAAAGTGCGCGCATTGCCCAAGAAGAGATCTTTGGCCCAGTGCTTACCATTCAAACATTCCGCACTATGGAAGAGGTGGTTCAAAAAGCTAATAACTCGCCCTATGGCCTTGCGGCAGGTGTCTGGACGGCCAACGGTGCGCGTATTTTTGGCCTCAGTAACCAATTGCAAGCAGGTGTGGTTTGGGCCAATACCTACAACAAATTCGATCCCACATCGCCTTTTGGTGGCTACAAAGAAAGCGGTTTTGGCCGCGAGGGTGGACGCCATGGCCTCAGTGCCTACCTCAAATTCTCAAACTAATGGAAATCCTTAAAACATATAAACTATACATTGGTGGTCAGTTTCCGCGCACTGAAAGCGGACGCACCTATCCCGTTCTTGCAGCAGATGGCAGTCACGTAGCTAACGCTTGTTTGGCATCTCGTAAAGATGTACGCAATGCCGTTCAGGCTGCACGCAAAGCACAAGGTTCTTGGGCGGGCAAGTCTGCATTTAACCGCAGCCAAATTGCTTACCGAATTGCCGAGATACTCGAGACTAGAAAAGTTCAGTTTATTACGGAGTTACTAGAAATGGGTCTAGAGAAGCAAAGTGCCGAAAAGGAGGTCCAGATGAGTATAGACCGCTGTGTATATTATGCAGGCTGGGCCGATAAATACCAAGCGTTGATCAGCAGTGTTAATCCTGTGGCCAGTTCACATTTCAATTTCTCTAGCCCTGAAGCAATGGGTGTGGTGGGCATCGTTGCATGTCAACAAACGGCGCTCCTAGGCCTCATCTCTCAAATTTTACCAATCATTATTGGTGGAAACACGGTAGTTGTCATTGCCAATACACAACAACCCCTTTGTGCAATTTCGTTTGCCGAAGTGCTTGCCACCTCAGATGTGCCCGGCGGAGTAGTCAATATATTAACCGGCGAAGTAGGGGAGTTGCTACCAACACTGGCAGGCCACATGGATGTCAATGCACTTAGTTTGGCGCCGATCTCTACTGAGTTGAGTATCGCGGCACAAGAAGCTGCCGTAGACAACCTCAAGCGTGTCCGAATTTATACGGAACCTTTATACGTAAAAAGCGCACAAGGGTTGACTTATATCTCTGATTTTCAAGAAATCAAAACCACCTGGCACCCAATAGAGCAAATCGCCGGCGGTGCGGGTGGGTATTGAGAAAGTTGCTGTTTTTTACTCCACCACCACTTTCTTCATTCCGATCGAAGCACCATTTTCATAGAAAGTAATAAAGAATACTCCTTTATTCTCAATTTCAAAAGTTGTTTGCTCATTTATGGATTGAATACTTTGAATTTGTTGGCCAGTTACCGTGTGTATAACAGCTGAAATCGGACGATTTGGATCAGTCCCCTTGATTTGAAACGGACCCCGACTCGGATTTGGGTAAAGGATAAGGGCGTCAATAGATGGAATAGTTGGTGCTAATCCGGCTGTGTTGTCTGCTATTAGCGTAGTTTTCGGATCGCCAATAATTACGCCTTGCCAAGACGCAAAACGCTCAGCCATATAAAAACTTTCTGCTAGATTATAATGCGCCGCTTGGTCGAGGTAGCGATTGACTAAAATATCGGCTCGAAACAATTGAGAAACATAGATGCAATTGACGTAACCATGCGCAGCAGTACAGCCCTGGGCTATTAAATCAGATAGGGTAAAGGTGGCGTTGGAACTAGACACGCTATCGAAAGCTGCAGCAGTGGAGCAAGTGGTTAAAGCTGCAAAGGAACCTGGTACAAAGCTAAAATTTTGCTGGTAGTCGGACAGAGGGCCAAAGCCAGTGCTAAGGTATGAAAGTACATTGGATTGATCAGTAACTGGCGAAGTATTGTAATCGGTTTGAGTGAGCCAATTCCCTGTTTGAAATGCATTCAAAGCAGTATTGATATAGGTGTCTACGAAGTACAAGGAATCATTGCTCTGTGCCTCATTCAAATCGAGAATATTCTGAAAAGCTAAAGGGTTAACAGCCGTATTTGGCCCGCTGCGTTCTATCATTTGTTTGACGTCTCCAACCGTAAAACCGTCAAGTCGGGTTACTAAATACATTCCAAACTGACTTCTCGAGAAGTGCACATTTTGGTTAAAATAAGGATGAATGAAGGCATTGCTCTGCGCAATATTTGAAGCATGCGTCCCTAAAATCAAACTAAGCTCAGAATCTACGGAGCCGCAGTCGCCGTTCCCTTGATTTACAATGCAATCTATGCCCAATCTTCTAAGTGGTACGCCTTTCGTAGTGACCAAATAATTGAGTGTGTTTTCAAGACCTGAATTGAGTATTTCGGCTTCAATTTGTGCACGTAGCACATTAAACACGCTGTCATTGATTACCTCTGTGTTCGGCACATTGACATAAATCAAATTTTGGTTAGGGATATTACGTGCAGCTTGAAAATAGTTCCCAATTGCAATAGACTCAGGGCTATTCAAATTGACAATTACACCAACGTCTGCATAAGATACGGTTTGTGCTAAAAATGAAAAAGGTAAAAAGGCAAAAAATAGGGAGAATTTCATGAAGTGATTTTTGATTTGGCTAAAAACGAACCGAAGCCTATCTTATTTGAATCGAAAACTAAAATAGGGCTTTTACCCGGGGGTGTTGGCCGGCAAATCCGTAGTGTTATAATTCATGATTTGTGATATCAGTTGCTTTAATTGCGATGAATTTGTAAATCGAAGCAAATTCGTATACCGTATTTGCCCTGAAATGGTACTGATGCCTATTTCATTGCACGCTTGATCAAAACTGCAATCTGAAATTTTAACCTTTAAAATTTTCTTCTCTTGGTATACTGAATAATCAATTTTTGAATTGGTTTTATGACCAAGGTTGGTATACAAATCCTTAGGGCAAACCCATATATGTAACTCAAGATGCTGTCGGTCTAGAACCTTGAAGCTTTCAATGAGTGAGTTGCTTTGCGTGTATTCTCCAGTGATCCGGTTTTTGAGGTAATGCGTTTGTAAAAAACCAATTTTATCCTTGGTTTTATCAGCGTGCAAATAACAAATGAGCTGATCTTTATTTGCAGTCAAAATGCCATTATTGAAGGTGCAAAAATCCAATAGTTTTTGATGTTTGTCAAAATGAAGTAACACTTTTTTGTGAATCAAAGGATCACTTACATGCGGGACAGATACCCATAAAACGACTCCGTTTTGCTGTGGGAAAATACGCTCGGTATGCGCTAAAACCTGCTTGTCTAAAAAAGCTCCGCGCTCAAATTGAAATTTGTAGCGTTCAGAACACCCATAGTTTATGTTGGTAATCAACAATCCCATGAAGATGAACAAGAATATTCGGCTCATGATGTTACAGTTATTAAAACGTCATCAATTTTTTGCCAAAATAAATAATCTTCCCAAGATTCGTCGTCAAAGTAACTTTTAATATCTTTTCGAAAATCAGAAATGGATGTTGATAACATAAGGTGATTTTTAATTTATATGTACATGCATCTACAATTATATATTGAAAAAAGCGTGTATTCATCAAAATGCCCCCAAAATAATTAACAGGATGTAAATATTTTTAGATGTAGTATTTTGACCGATGATTCAACTCAGAAATAAGTGATTTATTTTTTAATTTCCGAGATCAATTTTTGATAACCACTTTCATTTTGCATGATGCGATTTACAGTTAAATCTTTACTGTAGTAACGTAAAGAATGCTCAAATTTAAATTGTTTGAATCGAACTGAATTTTCATCTTTACGGACATATTTCGCCAGATAAACAAAGCATGCTGTGTAATCTTTTTTTCTCTTATAGATCACGGAATCTATCTTTTGCCATCCGTTACCAGAATAACTGACCGCCGTAAAGTTATAGTGGTCAAGCGCATAAATTTCCATCTTTTTGTGTTTTTCTTTGTAATCGGTTTGATAAATTGTATAGAAAGTATAGGTTTCCCTTTTTGGCTTCAGATAAAGATAGATGGGCAATGACAATAGGAGGATTCCTATGGAAAAGGCTATTGTTTTTCTTTTACTCAAATGTCCTGTTTTTTGAATTCAACCTGAATAAATCTCGATAACTCCTTTACCTTCTGATCAAAACTTGCTTTCATGGCTATAATTGTTAGCAAGCCAAAAAGGGGTAAAATGATCATTGCTTTAAAAAGGAAATGCGTACTTGGGAAATAGTTGTTGAGATATAAAACAAATAGTGTCGCTGCTACACAACTTTGAAAAACAAAAGAAGCAATTAAGAGTATTTTCAACGGTTGAGTCAAACTGTAAGTACATGTCAAGACATTATAATCCCCTTGTTGATTAAAGTCGATCTGACATGCTACTTGAGCACCTCTTTTCATCTCTTGTGATTGCACTTTCTGAAATTCAACTATGTGTTCCCTCAATGAGGATAGTTCTATGGTATTAGGGTTTTCTATAGTGATGAATTCGCTGTGCTTAAACATGAAATCTAACTAATGTCCTAGAAATAGCGCTTAAATCAACTCCCCCAATAACTGCGTCGCAGCCGAAATATAATGTCTCGTTTCAAAGGGGTTAAATGGAGAGAGGATCCATTGGTCATTTTCTTTCACCAAAGTATTCATGCGAGCAAAAAAATCGATGCAGAGTTCGCTGCCCATTTGGCGCACCAAATGATTGATTTTATCCATAGAGCAGCCGGATGCTTGAACGCCTTCTTCGTTGGCCACAATGACCAATGCATGATCGGCAAAAACAAAGCCTGTGGCGTTCATGGCTTTTCCGTGTGTTTGCCAAGTAGCTGTAAAGGACGAAAGCTGCTCATTTGCCCACTGGCTTTCGGTGGCGTCTAGTGGTCTAGCGCCAATGAAAACCCATACACGGCAGTTAGGTCCGAAATGAGCAGGGATATTATAGATCTGCTGCATTTGCGATAAGTTCGGCGATGTCCATGACTTTGACGTCTTCTTCTTTTTCGAAGTGCTTGATGCCGTCGGTCATCATTGTGTTGCAGAAAGGGCAACCAGTTGCGATGATATTGGCGCTTGTTTCGATGGCATCTTCAGTACGTTCTATATTGATTTCTTTGTTGCCTTTTTCGGCTTCTTTGAACATTTGCGCACCACCAGCTCCACAGCACAAACCGTTGGTTTTGCAGCGTTTCATTTCAACCAATGCAGCGTCGAGCTTTTCAATGAGTTCGCGCGGAGCCTCATAGACGTCGTTGGCGCGACCGAGGTAACAGGGGTCGTGGAAGGTGATTTTCTTGCCTTTGAATGTGCCGTTGTCGGCAAGTGTTAGTTTGCCAGTATTGATGAGGTCTTGAATGAGCTGTGTGTGGTGGATCACTTCATAAGTACCACCGAGCTCAGGATATTCATTTTTGAGTGTATTGAAGCAATGCGGACAAGCCGTTACAATTTTCTTTACTTCGTAGCCATTGAGCAACTCAATGTTCATGAGTGCTTGCATCTGAAAAGTAAACTCGTTGCCAGCGCGTTTAGCGGGGTCACCTGTGCAGCTTTCTTCGGTACCTAATACTGCAAAGTTGACCTTGCAGTGATTGAGGATTTTGA